>CBDTZL010000325.1:0-1522 GCA_965364895.1 uncultured bacterium | reverse complement strand
GTCAGCGTCTGAACAACGGCAAGTGCGATCTCCTCTGCCGAAGCCGACGAAGAACTGGCGAGTTCTGTCGAGAGAGCCTCTATGGTCGCCACTTGCGATGTCAGCTCAATCATTGGGCCAATGAGTCCGCCCTCAGCTGGACTGGAAGCTTGCTCGAGAAGATCGATTAGTCCGCTGGCGAACACCGGAATCGCCAAAACGAAGAACAGTACGCCAGCCACGGCTGCCGCGATGCGCAGAGGCTTTCGTGAACGTAGCGCCGGGCCTGCGACTTTGGTCTCATGGCCCATATTCGGCAACACGATGGTGGGCGCTTCATTGGAAGTGGGGTCTTGTATGAAGGCAAGCGAGGCCAGGAGGATCCGGTTCATTTCTGAAACTGACTCAAAGCGCTCACCGGGATCCTTGGCAGTCGCCTTCAGGATTACATTCTCGATCATCAGCGGAACCTGCGGGTTGCGCTTGCTCGCGGATGGAAATGGCTCGTTCACGTGTTTCAGGAGATAGCCCATCGGCGTCTCTGCTGAATAGGGCAAAGTTCCGGTTGCGAGCTGGAACAGAACGACTCCTAGAGCGTATTGATCGCAGCGAGCGTCCACTGGCCCGCCCTGGACCTGCTCAGGCGCCATGTAGGCCGGCGTCCCGATCACGGCCGAGCCCGTTAGACTCTCGGAGGCCTCCACTCGGCGCGCCATCCCAAAATCCGCAAGCAGGGCATTCCCTTCTGGGTCAAGCAAAATGTTGGAGGGCTTGACGTCCCGGTGGATAATGCCGTGTTGATGCGCATAAGCCAGGGCAGTTGCGACCTGATCGAGCAGCCTGCCGCCGACCTCAAGCGAAATCGGTCCTTTATCGAGCCGGTCGGATAGGCTGCCGACATTCAGGAACGGCATCACTTGATAGGAGTAGCCATCCTGCTCTCCGTAATCTAAAACTGGAACGATGTTGGGATGATCCAGCTGCGCGACGACTTTAACCTCGCGGCGGAAGCGTCGGATAAATTGTTCGTTTTCAGCAAGAGCGGGGCTGATGAATTTGATCGCTACATCCTGGCTGGTGCGGCGATCGCGGGCGCGGTAGACCGTGGCCATTCCCCCGCGGCCGATGCTTTCGTAGATCTGATAGTTGCCGAATACTCTTCCGGTTAGGCTGGACATTAGAGGGTGTGCGCCTGAGATCACTCCCCCAACGCGAGGATCAAATTGGCGTTATGGGATTGTAACGTGCGATCTGGCCGGATCGATTCTCAACTTGGTTGAGCTGGTCGCAGCCAGTTGCACGATTGCTGCCACTTGCAAATCACTTGTGCGCAACCGAACGTACTTGTCGAAGGTTAGCTACGGCACCGGCCGGATAGCGACCGCGCCCATAGCCCAGTGATCGCCTTTGCCTACCGAGGCGCTGATGCTGCTGGATCCTTCGATCGTTCCGCCCGCGCCGATCGTGTTTCAGCTAGGACAGAAAAGAGGGCCGTGAGCGGCCCTCTCAGTTGTTACATGGATTGATATGTTGCCGACTACCC
>CBDTZL010000324.1:0-1534 GCA_965364895.1 uncultured bacterium | reverse complement strand
CGCCGGGATCGGATTCACCATGTCCATCTTTGTTGCCGAGCTCGGTTTCGGCGGGAGTGAAGATTTGCTGCTGATGGCGAAGACGGGCATTCTTGCGGCCTCACTGCTGGCCGGTGTCGTCGGTTTCATCTGGCTCTATCTGGTTAGCAAGCCGGGGGCGGCGCAAGTGGGCTAACCAGTATATTTCGGAGTATGGGCTGGGCTGCTCAAAGTATTGAGAACGCACAAGTACCTCAGCAATCGAACATCGCATGAAATCGTCCAACAATCTCTTAGCGGTACACCTGGAATGCACATCTACCGAGTAGAGCTGCGGGCAAATTACCTCGCTCGCGACGATCGTTTCGGCTTCCCGCGCTGACTTGTCCAATCCTAAGCGCTGCCCATTTGCTTTCCAGTGCCCGTGACGTACTGGCAACGAAAATCTCCGTTGACAGGCACCATCTTGCGAAAACCGGTCTCTACCAAAGAGAAATGGCCCAGTAGAATAGCCTGCCGTATGCCTCCCTGATCGCTGTCTGAGTTTGCTTCAGCGCTCCCGGATGCGGGAGAAAATCCAGGACGTCGAGCCGGCCAACCGCGGAAACTTGAAAGTCCACCGGGAAAGGCGTGACCATGAGCCCGGCGCGCTCAAAAAGCGCCTGGGCGCGAGTCATGTGGAACGCCGAAGTCACCAAGAGGACGTGTGGTGGGCTCGCCTGTCGAGCGTGAAGGAGCGCCGACACCGCGGCGGCCTCCTCCGCCGTGTTTAGCACCCGCCCTGTCGTGATGATCTCTTTGTCAGGAATTCCCATCGCAGTCGCGTACCGCTTGAGGATTTCGCCTTCCAGTCGTCCATTGGGACCCCACGAGTGTGGCGTCCCGGTGAAGACCAAGAGCGGCGCCTTACCCAACTGGAAGAGTTCTACGCCGCCGAAGAACCGGTCTGGATCATTCCATTCACTGGTTGCACCGGGACCGGGTGCGATTACTCGACCTCCGCTCAATACGACGATTGCGTCGGCGTTGGCCACGTCGGCTGCCACCGAACGGTCGGCCCACCCTTCGGTCGCTCTCATCAACGGCGAGCTGATCAGAGGCGTGCTGCAAATCCAGAGAATGGCGAGACTCAGCCAGACGAGCGCCCGGCGGCGCAGTACCAGCCCGGCCAGCATGAGAATAATGGTGATCCCCAGAGGGAGAACGAAGATCGGGAGAATCTCGTTGAAATAGATCATGGCCTGGAAAGTATCGCAGCTTTCAGTGGAGCGCTAGATCGCGCGAAAAACGAACATTACAGCAGAAATTCCGGAAACTTCTGTAGGGAGAGAGGAGCATTGCTCTTTGTTCGCACAAACTTTCCGAAAAGCACTCCTTGCGCTAAACATGCGCAGAAATCCCTTAGGGCAATCCTGATTGGGCTGGGAGGCGTAGTTTGGGAAACTCCAACCAATTCTGGGCGTCTCGCTCGTCGTCGTACAAGAATCGAATCGGACCACCACCAATAACGACAATACCTTTTTTGCCAGAACCTCGCATAATTGCTCGGTGCGTC
>CBDTZL010000323.1:0-1540 GCA_965364895.1 uncultured bacterium | reverse complement strand
AAATATTGCCGTGAAGAGCACCGTCATGGCGATAACGCCAGGAAACATGAACTGCTCGAAGCTCAGGCTTCCATCGGCCATGGGCGCCATGGAGGGTCCAAGCCCTCCGCCGAACACGAATAGGAATAGCACCGGTGTAGCCATCGAGGCCACAATTCGGCCTCGATTTCTACTGAATCGAATGATGTCTCTCGACCAAATGGTGTAAAAGGTTTTGAGATGATGGATCATCGGTTCGGGGAGCTCAAGATCGCCTGCCGAATCGCCCGAACATCCGACCGCGCTGACGCATCTGAGATTTGGTGTCTGCCTCCTCTTCACGGATGGCGTGCCCGGTTAGCTTGATGAACACGTCTTCTAGAGTGGGCTGGCGAAGGCTGACGCTTTGCACTTCGATCGGTTTTGCCCCGTTAGAAAAAGTCTCGATGACCTTAGGAATAAATTGATCTCCCCGGTCGATTTCGACGATCAACTGCCCTTCGGGTCCGGTTCTGGTATCAACCCCATGCACCTCATTTATGCGTTGGCTGGCAAGCTCGTTGTCCGAGGTACGAAGTGTAATGATGTCCCCACCCACACGCTCCTTCAAATTCGCCGGGGTATCGATAGCAACAATTTGACCGTTGTCGATGATCGCGATTCGATTGCAGTTCTCGGCCTCGTCCATGTAGTGGGTAGTCAGAAACATGGTGACTTCACGCTGCTCTCGCAGCTCACGCAGATACTGCCAGATATGTCGGCGGGTTTGCGGGTCCAGGCCAAGCGTGGGCTCATCCAAGAACAATACACGGGGGCTATGGAGCAAACCTCGGGCGATCTCCAGGCGGCGCTTCATCCCCCCTGAGTAGGTACGCACCTGATCGCCTAACTTGTCATTGAGGTCAACCATCTCCATGAGTTCTTCGGTTCGGCGTTTGAAGTCCTCGCGCGAAATGTCGTACAGCATGGCATGGAAGCGCATGTTCTCATGAGCGGTTAGTTCCTCGTCCAGGCTGGGGTCCTGGAAAATAATTCCGATGGAGCTGCGGACCTTAGACTGCTGACTGACAATGTCGAAGCCGTTGACCGTAGCCGAGCCGCCGGTTGGGCGGAGAAGCGTGCAGAGCATATTGATGGTCGTGGTCTTGCCTGCACCGTTAGGGCCAAGGAATCCGAAGATTTCGCTCTCGTGCACTTCAAATGAAATCTCGTTGACGGCGCGAAAGTCGTCAAATTTTCTGACAAGTTTGTTGACCTTGATGGTGTCCATGTGACCGTGGGAGTTTACCATTCGGGTTGTACCGGAGTGGGCTAGAGCAATTCGGGCAAGGCGATCAGCTCTTCGCTTGAGTTCTCACCCATAATCCCACTGCGCACCCAGCCGGCCTGCTCCGCCTGATGGATAACTGCTCTCAATTGCGTTTTACGCCACCCGAAAACTTTGCCGAGTTCTTTGGCGGAGGCCGCGCCAACCGAACGAAAGTACAGTCTGGCCAGCTCCAATCGCGCCTCCGATCCCTTGATCCGTCTGGCTTGATCCGGCAGATCCGGAAAATGGCGG
>CBDTZL010000322.1:0-1547 GCA_965364895.1 uncultured bacterium | reverse complement strand
CAACGCGACTGAGCGGCCGCCTCAGGGCTTAATCATGAGGATCCAGTTGGTTCCAGGGCATTGCCAGTCGTTTTTGACCATGCGCCGACGGGCACTCTCAGCATAGCCGCAGCGCTCGTAGAGCCTCTTTGCACGGACATTATGGTCCGCGACAATCAGACTCATGCCATTTGGGCCGCGATATTTTTCGGCGAAAGTCAACAGTCGGGTTCCGACTCCCCGCCCACGCATCTCGCGAATCGTGGAGAGGATATAGACATAACCTGTTCCTGGTGCCGCATCTTCCAATTCCTTCAACGGCACGAACAGAGACGGCAGATCGGGATCAAGCGGCGGCGGAACATCGGGTTGCCGGCGCACGATAAGGCAGCCTGCGTGACGCCCTTCCAATTCGGCAATCCAAACGTGGCGATAGGAGATGCCGGAACTCTCGCTCTCCACTCGTGCGCGCCCGACGTCCCATGGATCCTGGCCTGGTGTGGCCATCTGCGCCCAGATATGTTTCGGGATACCCTCCCCCGCACGGTTGATCAACGGCGGCAAGAAACGGGCGTCTTCGGGCACCGCCTGACGAATATTGATACCACCGATTGACATAGTGACCTGCCTGACTGACTGTTCCAGTCACATTGTTAGTGCGATTACGGTTTCTGATCCAATGGGAGGGGGGTTCTGCTCCTGGCATTAGATTCGGAAGTCAGGACCATGCAGCCAGCACGACCGCTTATACCTCGACAAGCGGCATTCTGGCTGGGCGAGACGGGGAGTGTCCCAAGGTGTGGCCCAGAACGGTCATTCCGGTAGCCCCGTCGTCCGCAGTGCGTCCAACAGTCGCTGGCTGCGGGCGCCCGGCCGGTCCTTTAACCCGGAGTAGACACTCCTCATCAGCGCGATGGATAACTTCGGCTCAAGGCGGAGCGCGGACTGCAGAGCCTTGCGTCCCTCCGCCTCCCGGCCTTGGATAACGTAGAGGGCCGCGAGGGTCGCAAGCGGGACGTACTGGACCGTCGGGTACTCGCAAATCTTCACGAAGATTTCGATGGCCCGGTCGAAATCGTCGAGCCTGACGTAAGCAGAAGCCTTGTAATGCAGCATGACCCACATCATGGGGTCGTTCGGGCTTAACCGGATAGCCGTATCTGCGTAGTCGATCGCTTTCTTTGGATCCCCGCCATAGACGTGTGCCACCGCAAGACCAAGGTGTCCGAGCGCGAAGTTTGGATTGATGCTCACGCATGACTCCAATGCCCGAACTGCGGCAGGGTGTTCGCCTTCCAGCGATTTCAACCGTCCGAGCGCATGAAACGCAAAGTAGTCGCGCTGATCGATGGCAATCGCTTTGCTGGCGTCCGAGAGGCCCTGCTGCAAGACTTCGTCACGATCATTGGCCCATTCATAGATCAGCAGCAGGTGGGCTCCGAACGCCAAATGGCCATAGGCTTGACCGAAGCTTGGATCGAGCATGATCGCTCGGCGCACCAGATTCATGCCTTTGTTAAGATCCGTAAGGTCATGTTGCCACATGAGCGCCGCGCCTTGCTGGAACA
>CBDTZL010000321.1:0-1582 GCA_965364895.1 uncultured bacterium | reverse complement strand
ATTCTCATCCCAAGATCAATAGCAATCACAATAAGCAACCAGCGAATTTGACCCTGGATCTTTTCGATCAGCTCATCGTCGAAGGAGGTCTCAGTACGCTTGGCGAACCGGTGCAGCAAGCGTGTTATGAGACGGCGACCAAAGATCGCGAGCAGCAGAATGATGCCGATCGCGAACACAAGGCGTAGGATATCGTTCGGCTGCAGATTGGAGATATCAAAGGATTGTGCTGCGGCCTCGAGGTCGGCGCCGAAGTCGAGCGTGATTGCTGGAGTAGCCTCTGGTTCGGGAGCGGATTCGGTCGAGGGAGTCGCTTCCGCCTCCGAATCAGGGGCAGGAGTCGGGGTTTCCTCTTGAGCGAATGCTTGTGGAAGAATCACGCTTCCTGCCAACAAAATGACAAGGAGTGCGATAAATACTCGGATTAGTTTGCTGTGCATGCTTGGCTTCGGCTGATCACTAGCTTAATGTGGCGAACGCGGGCAGATTATAATCCCGACCTTCCGACGACAAATGCTCGAAGTGGACGCTCCAAGAGCCGGTCGACCTCAATTTCTTTCTCAAATTGGAATCGCACCTGTTCTGGCCTTGCTGATCTTTGCCTGCACTCCAAGCGTCGAAAGCCCTCCTCATCCGACTGCGGTTTCTTCTGAAACGAGCAGAACCACTGAATCCTCTGAAAGAGATCCCTCGTCCGCGACTGAGGACGAAGCAGCCGGCCAGGCTCCAGGCCTGCCGGCAAATCAAGGCGAATCGGAAATCCTAGAGTTTCCGGTTCCAGCCGGCGCGCGGCCGCACGACGTGGCGCCGGATCCCGATGGAACAGTTTGGTACACCGCACAACGTCAGGGTGCCCTAGGATGGCTCGATCCCGAGAGCGGCATCACGCGTCAGATCCCGCTTGGACCCGGCTCAGCCCCCCATGGCGTGATCGTCGGGCCCGATGGCGCGCCTTGGATCACGGACAGTGGATTGAACGCCATTGTACGAGTCGATCCGGCAACCGAAGAAGTTGAAGTCTTTCCGCTTCCCTCGAACTTTCCGAATGCAAATCTGAACACGGCCGTGTTTGATTTGGCGGGCGTATTGTGGTTTACGGGACAAAATGGGGTCTATGGAAGGCTCGATCCTTCGACCGGAGAGCTTCTGGCATTTGCGGCTCCGCGCGGGCGCGGCCCATACGGAATCACCGCCGCGCCAGATGGAACTGTCTACTATGCTTCGCTCGCCGGCAGCCACATCGCCCGCGTCGATCCTGAGACGTATGAGGCGACGGTCATCGAGCCGCCGACTCCCGGCCAGGGTGCGCGGCGAGTATGGTCGGACTCTTCAGGGCGCATCTGGGTCAGTGAATGGGATGCCGGACAGCTCGGGCTGTACGATCCGGTGACCGGGGAGTGGTGCGAGTGGGCGCTCCCTGGGGATCGACCGCAGGCTTATGCGGTGTACGTCGACGACCACGATATGGTATGGCTCAGCGATTTTGGCTCAAATTCGATGCTGAGTTTCGATCCAGCGACTGAACAGTTTGAGGTGTTCTCGTTGCCTAGCTCTCCTGCCAATGTGAGGCAGATTCTCGGTG
>CBDTZL010000320.1:0-1587 GCA_965364895.1 uncultured bacterium | reverse complement strand
CCTTGCGAGCTTCTCGTGCGCAACGATGCTGGATGGATGATGCGTGACATGGATCCGGGCTGCTTCGACTGCACCCGTCCAATCGTCGGCCTTTGCCAAACCATCGGTGAGCAAAGAGAACCAATCCTCATCCATCGGCTGATTAATGGATGCAAATGCACCGTTTAGCAGTTCACGAGAATCGCTGGTTTGCGATTGAGCCAGACCCTCAGCGATCTGTTCTTCGGAAGAGGGATCGGATCCAGTAACTAGCGCGAGCGCTTCACCGGGTCGGCCCAGGCTGAGCAGGCTCATGGCAGTTCGAGCCCGACGAACCGGAGTGGGGAGGATCTCAAGCGCCTTGCGATTTGCCTCGAGCTCCGTCACAGGATCGCCAGTAATCCTTGCTTGATCGGCAGTGAAATCGGCGATCCGTGCGGAGTCGGCAGCGGCAGCTTCCCAGGCTAGCTGAAGAGATCCGCGCGCAGCCTGGTGCTCACCGTTGACCTGGCGGGTGACCGCCTCGATCATCAGCTGCGACAGTCCGTCAGCACCTGCGCTGGTTGGGACTGTGAGCGAACTGGCCAGGCCCAATTCCCCGCCGCGAGTAATCTGTTGCAGCATCTGTACGGTCGAGCCATTGGCATTTCGGGTGAGGGTTTCAGCCGCTTTGGCGGCTGGATAATTTGTCAGGGCAATATGGATTGCTAGGTGAGTTTGTTTCCGATCGAACAAGTCCCGCAGCAACGCCTCTGGTTCCGAGAGACTCGTCCATGCAATCGCGATCGGCGAACGCCATGTGGAGGGGGACTCAATCAACAGCTCAAACAATCCCTCCTGGCTGGCTTCGAAGCGGCGACAATACTCTATGCCAAGAAGCGCGGCGTCATACAAATCGCGCTGGACGACCACTCCAACCGATGCTTCTTCCCAAACCTGACGCCCACGCTCCACATGCGCATCGGCAAGATCGCCTTGCAATTCCGAATGTAGGCTTCCGCCAAGGGCCAAAGATGCGAGATGGGACGGCGTCAGCTTGGGCGATGGATTCGAAGTAGTAAATTCATCCAGGAATGCCGGATTATGCAGCGCCGCCCAGGTCTCCGGAACGCGAAGCAGCCGATCAAGAACTGCACCCAGCTGCTTCGGGCTGAGATGCGCGCGGAGCGCCGTCAGAACTTCTTGGTCCGTGTGCATGCGCACCCGGGCCTAGAGTACTTGGACTTGATCGACGACCCAGTAGGAGGCCGCGATCATCCCTACGCCCATCAAAATCAAGAACAAACCTGCTCCGCTGGCTGTTTTCACCAACGAGTTCAGCGCGCCGACAAGCTCGGAAGCGCTGTTGACCAGGCCGGTGACTTCTTCGGCCATTCCCTTACGGCCAAGGCGTGCAGTGTGTGTGGCTAAGGCGCGAATCTCCTTGGAGTAGCCTCGGCTCACCAGCACAAATATCCCCAGCAGTACGCACATGCAGCCCAGGATAAAAGCCGTGGTCGCGATGATCATTTGCATATCAATTGTTGAAAGAGGAATCATGTCTGCCTCCAGAATTGGGATCTGAAGGTCACAGATGCAATGATCGTGCCAGAACAATCACGATCATCG
>CBDTZL010000319.1:0-1625 GCA_965364895.1 uncultured bacterium | reverse complement strand
TCTTGATGGGGGCGTTCCGCTCCCGACTTTCTCTTCAGAGTGAGAACGCCGCGCTCCGTCATCAGCTTTCTGCGTACCAACGGGCGCAGCGACGCCCGGCGATTACCTCTGGTGATCGGCTTCTCTGGTCCCTCCTTGCGCGCCTATGGCGGGGTTGGCGCGGGGCTCTGTTCTTTGTTCAGCCGCGGACGGTCATCCTGTGGCAACGAAAGCGATTCCGCGACTACTGGCGAGGGCTGAGCCGCAGGCACTGCCGTGGGCGGCCGACGATCTCACCGGAATTACGAAGCCTCATTCGACGCATGTGGCAGGCCAATCCGATCTGGGGCTCTCCGCGTATCGTCGGTGAGCTCCAAATGCTGGGAATTGATATCGCTAAGTCGACGGTAGAGAAGTATCGGCCGAAGTTGCGCAAGCCACCCTCGCCCTCTTGGCGCACATTCTTGAAGCAACATATGCCAGACACAGTGGCGATCGACTTCTTCACCGCTCCCACAGTGCGATTTCGTGTCTTGTTCGTGCTCGTTGTTCTGGCTCACGATCGCCGTCGCGTAATCTACTTCAATGTGACGGAGCACCCGACCGCTGAATGGACGGCGCAGCAGCTTACTGAGGCTTTTCCATGGGAGCAGCCGCCGAAGTACCTGTTGCGTGATCGCGATGCCATCTATGGGAAACACTTTCGAAAACGTGCACGTAGTTTGGGAATGAAAGAATGTCCCATAGCAGCGCGGAGTCCGTGGCAGAATCCCTATGTCGAGCGCGTTATCGGCAGCATTCGAAGAGAGTGTTTGGATCACATCGTTGTTCTCAACGAGCACCATCTCAAACGAATCCTCCGATGCTATTTCGCCTATTACCACCAATGCCGCCCGCACCGATCATTGGAGATGGACTCACCCCACGGCCGATCCGTTCAACCTCCTGAAATGGGGGAGATCATCGAGTTCCCAGCTGTTCATGGGCTGCACCACACCTACCTCCGCAAAGCGGCATGAATTTTCGGGACCCACAACGGGCAGACTCACTTGGTCGCCTTTTAGCCATAACCCGACATCCGACGTTGGAGCGAATTGCATTTACTTCCGGATAGGACGCGAACACTCCGACGTGCGAGAGTTTGTCCGGCCCAAAATGCATCCGTCGGTCTCGTCTGTACAAATGGACTTCACTCCAGCACTTCTATGTAGTCTTTAAGCCCTTCGTCTACTGCGATGACATGCGGCCGGAAGTCGGGGCCCGTGATCATCACCACTTTTTTCCGTTGCTGGATCTGCCTCATAATCAAATCTCCGCCCGAGATCTTACCAACGTCAGGGTGGATATAGGCATCTCCCGATCCTTGGGCCACTTTCAAGCATAACTGCTTTGCATCCTTCCGCAGTTGCTCAGCTTCCGGGGTTTCGCTCATTTCTGCCTCGTTCGACGCTCGGTTTAACGAGTTCAATTCTGCGGTAACGTGCTGGCATAAGTTAGAACGCCGGTGCAGTCCTGATGGCTAAAGGCGGCTAGCGAGACCATTTCCACACCGCGGTGTCCGTGCAGATCTTAAAGAGCACAGCTTGTTCAACAAATTGTAGGCAGCGGGCGACACTTCAAGATGGACCAGACAGCCTTCGCCCAGC
>CBDTZL010000318.1:0-1654 GCA_965364895.1 uncultured bacterium | reverse complement strand
CTGATGGGAAAAACAGTCATTAACGCAGGAGCTGGTTCTTTCGTATTTATCCCCAAGGGAATGGTTCACGCCATGTGTCTGGTCGGACAGAAACCAGCCAAGTTTCTTGCCACCTATTCTCCTGCAGGAATGGAAAAGTTTTTTGATGAAGCTGCTGGTCTAGCAGCCCGTGGTGAAAGTCTCCTCTCGGTCAGGCAGGGCCGATAGGCTTGTGCCATGTCGATGGGCAAGCGTAAGAGACAGAGGCAGAGCGAGATGTGGGTGCCGGCAACAGAGCTGGCCAAAGCGCCGGGACACCCTTTTTACCAACGCCTGAACCGAGTGCTGGGCAAGCACGGTTTCGATGATTTTGTGGAGGCGGAATGCACCGCTTTCTATGCCCCCAGCCGAGGGCGGCCCGGCCTGGCACCGGGCATCTATTTCCGGCTGCTGCTGGTGGGCTACTTCGAAGGTTTGAGCTCGGAGCGAGGCATTGCCTGGCGAGCCGCTGATTCGCTGGCGCTGCGCGGTTTTCTGGGACTGAATCTGAGTGAGTCACCGCCGGATCATTCGACCATCTCAAGGACCCGGCGACTGATCGATGTGGCCACGCATGAGGCGGTTTTCTCCTGGGTGCTGAAGCGGGTAGCCGAGAGCGGGTTGTTGAATGGCAAGACGATCGGCATCGATGCCACCACGCTGGAGGCCAATGCGGCGCTGCGCAGCATTGTGAGACGAGACACCGAGCAGGGCTACGAAGAGTTCTTGACGGAGCTGGCAGTAGCCTCCGGCATCCAGACGCCTACTCGAGAAGATCTGGCCCTACTGGACCGCAAACGAACCGGCAAGGGATCGAACCAGCAGTGGAAGCACCCGCAGGATGGGGATGCGCGCATCGCCAGGATGAAGGATGGGCGGACGCATCTGGCGCACAAGGCAGAACATGCAGTGGATCTGGAGACGGGAGCCATCGTCTCGGTCACGGTGCAAGGAGCGGATCGAGGCGATACGCAAACGATGGTCAAGACACTGATACAGGCGGCCGAGCAGGTGGAACAAGCGCTGCCGAAGGGATCGGGCATCGAAGAGGTGGTGGCCGACAAGGGGTATCACAGCAGCGAGCGGATGGTGGACCTGGAGGCGGTGGGATTGCGCAGCTATGTAAGCGAACCGAACCGAGGGAAGAGACGCTGGAGAGGAGACACTCAGGCCCGTGATGCGGTCTATGGGAACCGGCGACGAATCCGGGGTCGGCGGGGACGGCGACTGATGCGACAACGAGGTGAGCTACTGGAGAGACCGTGTGCTCACCTTTACGAGACCGGAGGGATGAGACGGGTTCACGTTCGGGGTCATGAGAATGTCTTGAAGCGACTGCTGATTCAGGTGAGCGGATTCAATCTGGGGCTGCTGATGCGCCAGCAGTTGGGTGTGGGCACGCCGCGGGGTCTGCAGGGGCGGATTTGCCTCGTTTTGCTCCTCATTTTGTCGCTGTGGAAGCGTCTGAAGGGCCTGTTTGGCTTGATTCCGACCGCCCAGACTCAAAAGTCCCGGTCAACGCTCCCGTCGCTTCTGCCACCGGTCCGCTCGGTCTGAAGTCTGAAAACCTATTTGCACCACGGGCTGCTAGCACGGTCGTCAACGCGAACCCGTCACCTTGATCTTCACGCCAGAC
>CBDTZL010000317.1:0-1656 GCA_965364895.1 uncultured bacterium | reverse complement strand
TCCTGGGGGCAAAGCGGACTCCAATATTGGGCGGCTACATGTCTGCTTTTAGCCATAACCGGAAGTCAGTCTTCCTGGTTTCAGCACCTGGGCAATTCCCCTAAACTGCTATCTCTTCCGCATTCCGGCCAAGGGGCTTCCCGTGAGCGAAGAGGGCGTGGAGCGCAGGCTGACCACCATCCTCGCTGCCGCCGCCATGGCCAAATGGTCGCCACGCTGGCCGCCGGTCGCAGGCGGACTGGCGGTGCTTGTGATGGTAACTGGTGTTGCCCTCTGGCAGGAGCAGATCGTTGCGGCGCATGCGGTCGAACTGACAGATGAGGAAGAGGTCCATCAGGCCCGCCACGACACGGAGAACGCCGAGGCCCATGACGCCTATCTCCAGGGCTGGGCACATTACAAACTCCTGACGCCCGAGTCCCTTGCCAAGGCGATGCCCTTCTTCGAGGAAGCCATTAACCTCGACCCGAATTACGCCCAAGCCCACGCCGCGTTGGCCTCGGTCTATTGGGACGTGTATCAGAACGACTGGGCCTTCGACCTGAACATGCCGTCGACCCGTGCCGAGAGCCGGGCGAACGAACATCTGAGGGAAGCGCTCAAGGCGCCGACGCCTCTGGCCCACGTGCTACAGTCGCGCATGTTCGCATCGCTGGGATTCCCCGGCGAGGCCGTGCTAGAGGCGCAAAAGGCCGTGGCTCTGGATGCTAACGACGCGACGGCCCTGGCGGGCCTTGCCAGCGCCCTGGTCCAGGCCGAACGGTCCAAAGAAGGCCTCGCCTACATAGAGGAGGCCATGCGGCTCGATCCGCGTCATCCGCCGAGCTACCTAATCACGCTCGGCGCAGCCCAGTTCGGCATGGAACAATTCGATGACGCCGCGGCCACCTTCGAGCGCGCAGTCAAGCGCAATCCCGAAAATGAGCTGCCGTTGATCTATCTCGCATCAAGCTACGGGCATTTGGGACGGATCAAGGACGCCGATGACGCAATCGAAGCCGCAAACAACATGCGAGCCAAGCTTGGGATGGGTGACTTGACCCTCGAAAGGATTGCGCCCTTCTCCTCTTCCAGCCCGTTTCGGGGTGAGATCGACTTTCCGCGCTTTGGCGGGAGGCTGGCACAGGAGCGTGTTCGCGCCGGGCTATCCGATATTCCCGCGCTCAGGTGGCAGTATCTTATTACACGTCATCCGGTTTTGGATGCGGGGAATACTTGGTGGGAGGTAAAGGGTGCAACGGAAATCGATATTGCAACAGCAAAGTCTTTACACGATCGGGGCGCGGTATTTATCGATACAAGCCATCCGGATGTACGGCAAGAACAGCAAATACCGGGTGCCGTCCATCTCACCTACTACCGGTTCACGGACTCAGCCCAGGCGAGATTCACGGAAGAGACGCTCATAGCGGTCGTGGATAAGACCGTAGAAATAGTCGTGTATTGCGATGACTGCTACAATAGGGTCTGGGATGCCGCCAAAGCAGTTAACTGGGGATATCAGAAGGTCTACTTCTTCCGCGGTGGGGCACAAGCCTGGAAAGACGCGGGGAATCCTGTCGAAACGGGGCCATAGAGAAATCGGAAGCAAGTTCGTTCAATGGACATAGGCCATCGAATGTCCGGTTTCGGGAGGTGCTTTTGACCAAAGTGAAT
>CBDTZL010000316.1:0-1657 GCA_965364895.1 uncultured bacterium | reverse complement strand
GTTCAAAGAACGGCTGCTAAGTCTGCTTTCGGTCCAAGGAGTGGGCTAGGCGCCGAATTTATTGAGGCGGCCAGCATGGCCCAGAAGTAGCGCCATCAGGGACTTGGCTGGAATGGTTCCCAAACCGCCATGGGCACACACGCGTTCTCCAAACCTGTTCGAATCATCAGGCATTACCGTATCGGGCGCCCATATCAGCAATGGAACTGGATGCCAGGAGTGCGATCGCATCCTCGCCGGAGTAGAGTGGTCACCCGTTACCGCCAGAACTGCCGCGTTCAGGTCCATCAATTGACCTAGCTGCTGGTCAACCTCCTCGATCACGGCCACCTTGCCTTCAAAATCGCCATCTTCGCCGCGGCTGTCGGTGGCTTTGATATGAATAAAGGCAAAATCGAAATCACTCCACCTGGCTCCGAGGGCAGCAAACTCGTCTTTCGGGCTTTCTCCCTCGAAATCCAAGATCTGCATGCCGACCAAGCTGGCAACGCCTTTGTACATTGGATAGACGGCTATGCAAGCAGGATTCAGGCCATAGCTCGAACCAAACTGCGGCAACTCAGGGTTTGTTGAGAAGCCTCGTAGTGTGAGTCCGTTGGCTTCTGGCTCTCCAGCAAGCACCGAGCGGGAGGCTTCGATCCACTGGTTGAACAGCTCTGCTGACAGCCTTGATTGTGTCTGTTCTGGAATCACCTCAAGTGGGGCCAGCCCCACCTGTTGCGGATCGGTATCGGCAAGATCGGACTCAAGGCCCGACCCTCGTGCGACGAGAGCAAATCGGTATTCGCGTACATGCTGGATCTCAAAAGAAAACCCAGGGATCTCGATCTCCCTCAGTCGATCTACAATCGGCAGAGCCGCATCGGTCGGAATTCTGCCCGCTCGCCGGTCCGAGATTAGTCCGTTCTCATCCAGCGTGCAGAAGTTGCCTCTCGCGGCAACATCCCCCTTCGCGATCTGCATCCCGACCCCGGTGGCTTCCAGGACGCCTCGACCCACATCATGTATTAGAGGGTCATATCCGAAGAGCGCCAGGTGTGCCGGTCCGGAACCGGGCGTAACCCCAAGCGAGATTGGAATTGTTTGGCCGGTTGTTCCTTCCTGAGCCAGCTGATCAAGGTTGGGGGTGGAAGCAGCCTCTAGCGCAGTATCCCCGCCAGCCTCCATTGGTAGACCGCCTAGACCGTCCAGAACGAGCAAGATGATCGTTCCGGAAGACGGACGGTGGAGCTGACTGAGTAATTCGAGTGAGTCCATTTAAGGAGAGCTGCTGTGGAGTTGACTGAGAATCTCGAGTGTTTTCATCTAGCTGGCATGCAAGAAGAAGCCCCCAGACTCGGGGGCTTCAAGCTGACGCATGCAAAATCTACAGGATGATTGTTTGCTCGCCATCGGTCTCGAACAATTGCATGTTGTCCATGTTAAAGGCAACCTGGACTTCATTACCGGCCTTGATATTGGTTCGAGGATCGACTCGACCGACAAAAGCGTTGTCCTTGGATTCCAGGTGGAGGAAAATTTCGTTGCCCATTAGTTCGGTAACATCCACCTTGGCGTCTACCAGAGATGTTTTGACATCGGCTGGCGTGAAACTGGGATCGTGAATGTCTTCCGGTCGGATACCGAAGACGACCTGCTTGCCAACATAGTCCTGATA
>CBDTZL010000315.1:0-1673 GCA_965364895.1 uncultured bacterium | reverse complement strand
CGCTTGGTAACCAGAATATCGATCACCTCTCCATCCTGATCGACGGCCCGCCAAAGATAGATGCACTGACCCCAAATGGCGATGAAGAGTCGAGTAGCCCGGAGGAATCTCACCCCCAGGCCCTCACAGAACCGGACGTGAACCTCTCGATTCATCCGGCTCCTATCGCCTAGCCGACGACGCGAGAAGGTACCAATGAGCAAAAGGCCCTGACCGCTTACGCTTAATACGGTGCAGCCAGTGCCATGCCCGGCGAATGTGTCCTCGCAGTCGCTTATATTTCCGCATAGCCCACCGCACGAGGCGGTGGTCCAGGTGGTCGAACACACAGTATAAGGCCGACCGATAGAAGCGGCCGTATTAGTTGATCCAACCCCGTATCATGGGATTGAACATGCGAGCCAAGTCGTCTAGCGATTTATCAACACGCCGGTGCACAGCCCAACGCCGCATGGTCTGGCGCATTGATTTTGCTGCTTTGTCGCTGACGGCTGGCAGAAAGTTGACACAGCATCGGCCAAAGCGGTCCGTTGACTTACGAGGCCGAAACGTATAGCCCAGAAAGTCGAACTGGATCGTAAGGTAATCGCTGCGTCGGTTGGCATCCTTACAGTAGACAATCGGTGTCTTCTGAGGATGCAGTGCCAGCTCACACTCGGCAAAACGCTGCGTAATCAATGTACGTAACCGCGTGGCTTGTGCCTCACTCCGACAGTGGCAAATCACATCGCCCGCGTAGCGCTCGAATGGAATACTCGGATCATTCCGCTGCATCCACTGATCGAACGCATAATGGAGAAAGAGATTGGCTAAGAGGGGGCTAATGACTCCCCCTTGCGGCGTCCCCTTCACGCGAGCAATCAGCCTACCGTCTGCCTGTTGAACAGGTGCCTGAAGCCATCTCTTGATGTACAACAACACCCATTTACAGTCCGTGTGCTTACGCACAGCCCGGACCAGTAGGTCATGATTGATATTGTCAAAGAAACCCTGGATATCGAGATCTAGCACCCAGTCGTAGCGCCAGCATCTTCGCCGCGCCACTCCGACCGCTTCAATCGCCGACTTCCCGGGACGGTACCCATACGAATCCGGATGGAAATGCTTCTCCAGCTCCGGCTCGAGATACCCCTTGACCACCGCTTGTGCGATGCGGTCTGCGACGGTCGGAATCCCCAACTGTCGCGTTCCAACCCCATCCTTGGGAATATCAACCCGACGAACTGGTGGCGGAAAGTAACTGCCCGCCGCCCCTTGATTGGCTTTAACCCGTTTGTATGCCTCCCACACTTCGCGTTTCGCAATACACAATGGCTTTGCTTTATCCAAGAAGCTCCTCCCATCGCTGGTTGACCTCCGAATAAAGCCACACGATGCAGCTTGAGGCGGTTTGAAGCCTACTCCTGCAACGAGGGGCCTACCCTCATCTCTCGCGCAGCATGGCTGCTCAGAATTGCTCACGTATTTACATAAGCACTCCTTTCGCGCCTTCGTGGCGCACGTTCATCAACGTGCCAGATGTCGCCGAGTCTTCCCTGCCTCCGCCGCAGATTTCGAGCATAGGTCGGACCGAATTTCTGACACCAGTATCGGATCGCTTCATAAGAAACAAGGATTCCTCGCTCCTCAAGCAAGTCTTCTACGTCTCGAAAGCTCAGGGTGAACCGATGGTA
>CBDTZL010000314.1:0-1680 GCA_965364895.1 uncultured bacterium | reverse complement strand
GCCGCCTCAATGCCCCTTGAAGAAATCGACGTCGGCCATTGGGACCTGATGCGCAACGACACCATCTGGCCCTACTTCGAGCGCCTGCGTCGTGAAGTACCCGTCTACCATCACAAAAACAGCATCGTGGGGCCTTTCTGGTCGGTGACCAACTACAAGCTGATCAAGGCGATTGATTCGGATGCAGCGCAATTTTCTTCGGAACCCACCATTGGCCTCAATGAGGTTACCCAGGAGGAGAGTGCCTCCAGCTTCATCGCCATGGACGATCCGGAACATGCGGTTCAGCGCAAAGCCGTCGCACCCGTGGCTGGCCCGCGCAATCTGGCGGCACTTGAACCGCACATCCGCGAGCGGGTGGTCGGTATTCTGGATAGCCTGCCGGTGGGTGAAACGTTTAACTGGGTGGATCGAGTATCCATTGAGCTCACCACGCAGATGCTGGCAACGCTCTTCGATTTCCCTTTCGAGGATCGCCACAAGCTCACACGCTGGTCGGACATTGCGACCTCCCCGCGAAAGGCGGGCCTGTGGAACACACTGGAAGAGCGCCAGCGTGAGCTGAACGAATGCCTCGAATACATGACCAGGCTTAGAAACGAGCGCGTCGACAACCCCGACGGTCACGACCTGCTGACCATGCTGGCCCACAATGAAGGTACGCGGGATATGTCACCGGCGCAGTTTCTGGGCAATCTCCTGCTGCTCATTGTGGGTGGCAATGACACCACGCGTAATTCCATTTCCGGCGGCGTGCTGGCCATGAACCGGTTCCCGGAAGAGTTCGAAAAGGTGAAGGCCGATCGCTCGAAAATCCCGAATGCGGTCGCCGAGATCATCCGTTGGCAGACCCCGCTCGCCTTCATGCGTCGCACCACCACTAAGGATGTGGAGATTAACGGCACGGTCATCCCGGAAGGTGAGCGGGTGCTCATGTGGTATGCCTCGGGTAACAGGGACGAGTCAGTATTCGAGAACGCTGATGTTCTCAATATCGATCGACCCAACGCACGTCAGCACCTTTCGTTTGGCTTCGGTCTCCATCGCTGCATGGGCAATCGTGTTGCCGAGCTTCAGCTCAGAATCCTCTGGGAAGAAATGCTCAAAAGGTACAGCCGAATTGAGGTGGTTGGTGCGCCCATCCGCGCTATTTCGAATTTCGTGCGTGGTTACACCCATTTGCCGGTGAGGTTGCACGCCTGACTCCTTTGCAGTTCCCAACGGGCACAATGTCGATGAACATCTAGGTTACGGTTCATCCACAACCACTGCCCGGTCCCCGCGTGAGGACATGACAAACAATTTGCTGTATTTTGACATTTTGTTGGACAAGTTGTTGCCGTGGTAGAAGGGAAACAGGACAAAAATCTAAGAAGCAAGCTGTTTGCCGAGAGCGTATTGGTGCCTGACTATCCCCTGGTAAGCCGACGGCTGCTGGCGGATCTGGCGGAACGCGCCGTTTACGATGCCCCGGAAGCCTTGGAGGATCCTCAGCTAAGAGCCAGAAGCCTTGTCGAGACTCACTTGCGCGAGCTGACAAAACTGTCTGCGCCGTTCGGGCGCCAGTTGGAGGCTGCCTGAGCTACATTTTCATCGGTCGCGCGCAAATCTGCTCGCTCCGATAAAATTGTCGGATTGGTCTGATAGGTTTGAACCAGAGCTTCCTCTAACGAGGAAACC
>CBDTZL010000313.1:0-1741 GCA_965364895.1 uncultured bacterium | reverse complement strand
TGGCGAGCTTCCCGAAGCGCGAGACGGATCTCAAGTGGATCGAGAAACATATTCGTGCCAAGCGCAAACATTCGTCGACTCTGGCCAAACTCAGAGATGCCGTGTTACGAGCACAACGCAAGCTGGCAGCTGTCGAGACGCTTACAAATCTCAACATCGCCGAGATCAAAGAGATCAACCGGCAAATGTCTATCGGTGAGGCCAAGGCCCGGCGGGCGAAAAAGGAAATGGTGGAAGCGAATCTGCGACTCGTTATCTCGATCGCAAAGAAATACACGAACCGCGGCCTGCAATTCCTGGACCTGATTCAGGAGGGCAATATCGGCCTGATGAAAGCCGTCGACAAATTTGAATACCGCCGTGGCTACAAGTTCTCGACCTATGCGACCTGGTGGATCCGCCAGGCAATCACACGCTCGATCGCGGATCAGGCGCGCACGATTCGCATTCCGGTACACATGATCGAAACGATCAACAAGCTGAACCGTATCTCCCGCCAGATGCTTCAGGAGATGGGCCGCGAGCCCCTCCCGGACGAGCTGGCCGAGCGCATGGAGATGCCGGAGGACAAGGTCCGCAAGGTGCTGAAGATTGCCAAAGAACCGATCTCCATGGAGACACCGATCGGCGACGACGAGGACTCCCATCTCGGCGACTTCATCGAGGACCAGACCGTGCATTCTCCGGTCGATTCGGCAACATCGGAAGGCCTGAAGGAAACCACGCACTCGGTGCTGGCCGGATTGACGCCGAGGGAAGCAAAAGTCCTCAGAATGCGTTTCGGCATCGACATGAACACCGACCACACCCTCGAGGAAGTCGGCAAGCAGTTCGACGTCACGCGTGAACGAATTCGCCAAATCGAAGCGAAGGCACTTCGCAAACTGCGCCATCCGACTCGCTCGGACCAGCTTAGAAGTTTCCTTGTAGAAGATTGATTCTTACGGGTTCCTACCTTGCCAATAACGGTGATGTGGAAGCCCGTCTTGACGGGCGATGCCTGAGCAGTAGCGGAATCGCGTCAGAAGCAGGCGGTTTTGAGGGCATTGGCAGATTAACGGAGTAAGATAAAGAAGACGAAAAGTGGGCCTGTAGCTCAGTTGGTTAGAGCAGGGGACTCATCGAAGAAAACGGTGCGTTTACATCGAAAGATGTACAGTGAACGGGATGAATTCAGGGAAACCTTAACAGTCAGGCTGATGGCAACCCTGAGCCAAGCTGGAGGTACACCTCCGGAAGGTGCAGAGACTACCTGAGAACTTTAGTGTTCTTAATAACAGGCTAGAGCGTCCCGCCCCTAACAATCCGGTTGAGGGTGATGAGATAGTCCGCTCCATTCAGAAATGAATGGCTCAAGTGAATCCCTTGGTCCCAGGTTCGAGTCCTGGCGGGCCCACCATTTCCAGCAGCTTGCTGAACCATTTGCGTGCCGAGCCACTTGATACAGGTAAGGCCTGTCGCAGCCATCTCTACCAATACCGCAATCGCCGCAATCAGTGCCAGGATGTTGCTGGCCTACTGGTTTTTTCGCGCTTTGCGCCAGTATTGAATCAACATGAAGCCGAAGAACATACCACCGAGGTGCGCGAAGTTGGCAACTCCCGGCGCACGCCCACTCAATCCCAGGTAGAGCTCGAGGAGACCGTACATGAGTACGAAGTATTTGGCTTTCATAGGGATCGGCGGGAAGAGCAACATGATTACACGATTGGGAAACGCCATTGCGAATGCAAGCAAAATA
>CBDTZL010000312.1:0-1755 GCA_965364895.1 uncultured bacterium | reverse complement strand
TCGCGCAAGGGGCCGGAGACCTGAAAGCGGACGGCACCGCATAGGCATCCACCTGTCGTCCACCCTGTGTTCGTCCCCGCCATCTTCGCCTCCCGATAATTATTCCAAATGGGTTTTTGGCCAATTTTTCCTTTTCAGTATAGAGCCAAACTCGGGAAGAAGGGCATGAATAACACTGTGATTTGAAGATGGGCCAGAAAGCACGCGGTTAAGCATACGTCCGTTTAAGATGCAGTTGACGGCTCCGATCCGTCGGCATCAAAGTGCCGAAGCGTGGCCATTATCTGAGCCGGCGTTGTCGGTTTTTGGCTACACCTTGCCGTCAAAGCCACATCCTCAACACGTCCGGAGTAACCCCCATCTACGGACCTCAGAGCACAAATGTCTGGAAAAGTGTGTTTTTCGTCCGGACTTGTGCGCGACAAGCTGCTAGGCACGCCTCCACATTTGAATGCCGATCACAGCCATCCAGATCACAAGTATGAGATTGAACGATGGCTATGAACAGACATGTAGCCGCCCGAAATCGAGGTCCGCTCTTCCCCCAACACCAGACATTCCGCAGCTCGCGCTGGACTTCCGCTTTTGACCCACAGCGGAAGTGATTTGTAGCTTACGCCATGTACCAAATCTGCGAAATGTATCTTCCGCAACGCCTGCTCGGTGGTCGAAATGTACGCGTGGCCCAATAATCGCATCGCGGCTCGAACATTGTAACCGCTCAAGTGTCGCCTTCGAGTTTCCTATCCCGAGGTAAGTAAAGACCAGAAAGGTCACGGGAAATGGTGGCATTGAAGAGCCGTGCAGCACGTCGCACGAGTTCTCGATCATCTACCTGCCGATAGGTTCCTCCTACCGCTCGGAAGCGGACCTTTGCACTCTTGCCGTATTCGGGGTCATCGGCCGCAAAGACCACATGACGAACACCAGCTTCGACAAGGCTCGTAGTGCAGTCGTGACCATCATTGACCGCCGACACGTCGCTGCACGGCGCCAGAGTGGTGTAGAGAACGCACCGCTCGTCCGCGGTTATCCCATGCTCCCTAAGCTGCTGCACAACCAGATACTCGGCGTGATAGCGCCCATCATCCGAGCTGGCGCTCGACGCCAAAAGCTGGCCGTCTCGTAGCAGGCATGCTGCGACGACGCCTTCGGGATCCTTGGAGATCTCCGCAAGGCTGAACAAGAAGGTGAAGATCTCCTGTTCATCGCGCATCGCGCTATGGCGTCATTCCGCGCCCACAAACCCCAAGCAGCTATGGTACGACATTCGGGGCGCAAACCGCCAGTGCCGATAGCAAGAGTGCTTTTGGTATAGAGGACCTACTCTGCTGCTTGAACCGCGATGCTTGGACTTCCGGTTCTGGCTATGAACGGACCTTCAGCCGCCCGAAATCTATGTCTGCTTCACCCCCGAAAGCGGACGAAACTGAGGGTAGCCGCTGGAGTCCGTAGTTGACCCACAGCGGACATTCAGGCCTTCTCTCACCACATAGATTTTTGCATGGCAGTTCGATAGTCTCCCGTCCTAGAGGGGACTGAAAATGGAGCGCCACCTAGCCGCAATCCTGGCCGCTGACATGGTCGGCTACAGCAGGCTTATGTCGGCGGACGAGACCGGCACTCTGGCGCGCCAGCAGGCTCATCTCGCCGAGGTGATCGAACCTGGGATTGCCGAGTACCGGGGGCGTATCTTCAAAACCACCGGCGACGGCCTGCTCGCCGAATTCCCGAGCGTGGTCGACGCCCTGCGCT
>CBDTZL010000311.1:0-1818 GCA_965364895.1 uncultured bacterium | reverse complement strand
ATAATATGGCAGGCTACTACGATGATGCGATCGACACGCTGGAGCGCGCTCAGGAATTGGCACCCAACCTTCCAGAGATCTTCTGCAATCTTGGGTACGCCTATATCATGAGTAGAAAGGACCCCGAGAAAGGTGTTGGCATGATCAAGGAAGGCATCAAGCGAGATCCGCTGTTTCCTGCAATGGGTAGGAACTATTTCTGGCAAGCCATGGGAGAAGGAATTCTCGGCACTTACAATGACGCCATCGAAACCATCCGCAAATCTATCAGAAGAAATCCGGTGTACCCCTGGGCCTGGATCCAACTGGCGCTCTGGCTCTCTCGCACAGGTCAACTGGAGGAGGCAAAAAGCGCTGCGGTTCAGGCTAAACTGATACACCCTGACTTGAATCTGGCACGCATCAGGGACTCGGCCGTGGTGTCATCAGGCGAAAGAGTGGCCAATAGAACGGTTGAGTTGTTGAAGCCGATTTGGGACTAGGCAGCCGACGCCTCTGAGTGCCCGTCAATCTGTCTTAGACCAAGTCGATGGCTATCAGTTTGACTAAGTGCTGAAATTGCCGCTTCTCACAGCTTAGCGGCGTTCTAGCTTCTCAGTGTATGACTTCTGCTTCCGGCCACAACCGGACATCGAATCTTGCTGAGCAGTCGTTAGATTGCCGTAGTGTCCAAGATGAGCTCCTCCAAACCGCGGACCCAATATCCGGGCTCCCATCTTGGTTCGGCGCCCAGGCTCAGGTGTGGGAAACGCTCGAGCAGCGCCTCCAAAGCAATGCGGCTTTCAAGCCGCGCAAGCTCAGCGCCGAGGCACAGATGAATCCCATGCCCGAACGCGATGTGGTTGATGTTTTCCCGACGGACATTGAACTCATGGGGGTTTTCGTTCGCCGCTGGATCGCGATTAGCGCTCGCAATGATCAGGATGAGGAGCTGGTTCTTTCTGATCCGTTTGCCGAAAAAGTCAACATCCTGCAAAGCAGTTCGCGCCACAAACTGTGTCGGCGGCTCGAAACGCAAAACCTCTTCTAACGCGTTAGCTATCAGCGCTGGATGCTCACGCAAGCACTTCATTTGGGCAGGATGGCGAAGGAGCAAATAGACCGCATTGCCAATCAAACGCATAGTGGTTTCGTAGCCTGCAAACATCAGCAGCACACCCATCGAAGTTACTTCCCGCGCCGTGAGGCGGTCTCCTTCCTCATCTGCGGCAACAAGGTTCGATATCAGGTCGTCTCCAGGGCTGGCCTGTCTTTTTGCGACCACCCCCTCCATGAGGTCGAGCATCTCTTTGAATGCCCCATCCGCCTGGCGTATCAAATCGAGATCGACGATCGCCGAACTACGCGTAAACACTTCGCTTACGTGCCTGAAACGGTCGCGATCGTCAGGATCGATTCCCAGTACGTATGACATGAGATTGGCAGGAAGTGGGCGTGCCAGAGTGGCCACCAGATCGAACTGCCCTCGGTCCTGGGCATTGATTAGACACTCGTCGGTGATCCGACGGATTGTTGGCTCCAGTGACTGGACGTATCTGTGAAGGAATCCCCGCCGAGCGAGTTTTCGAAGTCGAGTGTGTTCTGGAGGGTCGGTGCTTACAAACAGGGGGTTGTCCAGCAGGGTGGAGTTCCCCCGCGCAGCCAACTGATATACGCGGTTGATACTTGGACTCTGGAATACATCGGCGCTGAAGCGCGGATCGCGAAGCGCTTTCTGAACGGCCTGGAAACTGAGCACATTCCAGCCGCCCGCAAGATAGCCGCGAACCAAAGGCCCGTTTGCCAATAGGCGAGCGTAAAGCGAATACGCGTCGCCCT
>CBDTZL010000310.1:0-1857 GCA_965364895.1 uncultured bacterium | reverse complement strand
AATCGAGGCCGGCACGGATCAACGCCAGGCCTGCAATCGGATCTTCCAGGTGTGCTACGGCCCAGCCCCGAAAAACGAGGCCCTTTGCCTTGTGAACCGGGAAGTTCTCCTGCTTCGCGAATTCGATAATCTCGTCCGAGCGGTCCATCACTTTATGTAGATCACGCCGATATTGGTGCAGCTGCTGACTCATATCGAGGGCATGCGCTGTCGTGCCTGCTTGGTCCAGTTTCTTGGCCCAGGAAAGAGCCTCATCCGCCCGTTTAATCGAGGCCTCCGGCTTTCCCAACAGCCACAAAGAGTATGCTGCCTCACCACAGCCGCAGACCTTCGGGTCGTGGCCACCGTACATCGTCGCATGGGAGCGGTAATCATTCTGCGCGTATATCGAGAGGCCTTCGTCCACGTGGCGCAAGCATTCCACGTGACGACCAAGGTGGAACTGGGTCGCCCACTGCGTGTGATGTGCCTGGAGCAAAAGACCTTGGTCGTCCAACCTGTTCGTAATCCGCAGCAAGTCATCCGCTATAGTTTGTTTTTCATCAAAGTTTCGTGTGATGCGCCACAATCCCCAAAACGCGGCAAAGTGCATCTCCGTCTCGGGTAGCTGCATGCACAGGCGCTGAGTACGCGAATAATTCTCTTGCACGTTCGAACTGAGCGGTCCACGGGTGTTGATCAGAGCCGGCCCAAGCACGATGCGCAGCCCGAGCTCCTTCTCTTTGTGCTCGGGCGTGTTGGCCATCGCGCCCAGCGCCTCCAGCGCCATTTCGAAATGCCGCACAGCCTCAGCATTGGCGGATTGTGCCACTGCCCGCTGCCCGGCCTTTTCCCAGTAGAGCACAGCTTCGTCCACACGATGGGCAGCCGAGAAATGATGCGCGACCAGCTCCGGTTTTGTCCTTTCTGTCGTCGCAAATCGTTCAACCAGAACGTCCGCGACGCGGCCATGAAGATCCTGGCGCTTCCTTCGCAATAAGCTTGCATAAGCAGCATCTTGCAGCAGTGCGTGCTTGAAGACGTAATCGGCCCGTGGCGGCGTACCGTGGCAGATAACAAGTCCAGATCCAACCAACTTGTCCATCGTTGCCGCGAGTGCCGTATCTGG
This sequence comes from uncultured bacterium, assembly GCA_965364895.1. Lineage (GTDB taxonomy): Bacteria > Chloroflexota > Anaerolineae > Anaerolineales > E44-bin32 > JADFRG01. Next base: position 749 of record CBDTZL010000310.1, on the reverse strand, counting down.
CAGCGACACGGTTGCCGAAAGAAGTTCGTAGGAGAACTCCCGACCCAGGACGCTGCATACCTGTGCCACCTCCTTTGCTTTGCCAAGCTGATCCAACCTTGCCATCAGAGAGTCCTGCAAGGTCGCCGGGATTGTAAATCGTGGCGGCGTAGCCTTCATTGCGTCCGGGTTCGCCAATCCGTTTCCTGAATCGGCCTCAACCACCACCTTTGTTAGTTCCTCGATGAACAGCGGGATGCCGTTGGTTTTAGAGACAATCTGCTCGACGATCTCGTCAGACAACGACTCGGCTCTGGGCAGCTCTCGCACCATGGTCAGGCTCTGCCGGCGGCTTAGCCGATTCAAAGTGAGCAGGGTAAGTTGGGATCGGGTTGCCCATGCCGGCGAGAATTCCGGCCGCGAAGTCAAGATTAGGAGCGCGCGTGCCCTTGGAATCCAGTCTATGATCAGCTTCAACCATTCCAATGAGGTGGGATCGATCCAGTGTGCATCCTCGACGACAATTAATGTCGGCTTGCGTTTTGCGAGTCCGTCTAGAAGGCCTACCAGCGCAGAAAGCGTCTGGTCTTTCTGGTGCTTGGAATCCGCAGGGAGCGGTGTGAAGCGTCCGCTATCCGGTATAGACAGCATGGCCGCAAAAAGTGAGACAAACGGATCGATGTTCTCGAAGGCTGGTTCCAGTAATGTTATGAGCTTATCGTGTTTGTCCCCTGCGGAATCGTCGTCACGGGTGTCCACCATGCGCTCGA
>CBDTZL010000309.1:0-1879 GCA_965364895.1 uncultured bacterium | reverse complement strand
GAGCAGTAGCGCTTGAACGCGGAGAGACCTCGGCGCAGGCGTTTCATGCTGTGCGGATCGAGGCGGTTGTGGAGATCCTGCCACGGGGCTGTCAGCGCGATCTTGCGCAGGTTGGCAACTTCCAGCGCGCCGACATGGCGGAGCGCGGCTTTGACGTTGGCCTTGAGATTCTGGAGGTTCTTCTTGGATATCCCGAGGGGTACGTGATGCAGCTTGGCAACGCCGATGCGCAGGGCCGTCATGCGGGTCGGCAGGTGCGCCGGGTCCTTGTCCAGATATCGCGCTAAGCGACGCAAAGCCGAGAGCCATTGGCTCTTCTGGGATGCGGGCAGCGCGGTATCCTGCTCGATCAGCACCATGGCCCACCCCAAAGACATGTCCCCTAGTGCTGTGAATTCAGTGACTTGAGAGGTTAAGACGTGGGATCCGTCAGGCATTTGGAAGCTCTCCTCTTGCTCGCAAGTGGACCGGAGTGGACATAACTGTAAATAAAGACCATTTTTTGATTAGTCAACCCGAATAACGGTTTCATGTATACGCAGTGAATATTCCAAAATCACTTAAAGATACATGCAAATCATTTCGCACTCTTGGGGCTGGACGGCGTCGCGTGCGGCCTGGCGTGCGAGCAGGCGCACGAGGGCGCGCAGGGCCTCTGGAGGTGTGTTCACGTTGCGCTGTGATTGACCGGGCGCAGCAGTTCCACGCTCGGGAGTATTGCGGTGATGTGACGGGAAGCATTTGGGACGCTTGCGCATGCGAGCGACATGGCGGTCCGTGCAAGCGAATTCCTATGGATAATAAATCCCCGCCGGGAATATCATATCGAAAAACGCGAAATCAGTTTTTGCGGCTTTCGACGGCCATTCGAACGAAGTAGTCACTGCTGCGGAGCCCACCTTTTTGGGTCCGACGCAGTTTCGGCGGCACAACCGCCAGAATCTCGTCCGCGAATTTCTTGAAGGGGCCATACTCCAGATGCGCATTCGTCTTCTTGCTGAGATCTACCAGCAGGCGCCTTACAGCCGGTTTGCCGCTGAAGCGTTCGTAGATATCAGCCAGGCCTGACGCGAGCTTTTCCGAGGCATAATCCTTGGTTCCGGCCGGTCGGCCTTTATCGGGTTTCGGGAGAGCCATTCGAAGCTTTGAGATGGTTTCCTTTAGCACATGAACGTCAGGTCCCTCAGCTTCCAAGGACATCCAGCCGCCCGGATAGGCTTCCTCGATCAAGTGTCTGACACGGGGATCGATGGATCTGAAAAGTTCCACGGCTCTGTCGGAATCGGCCTCCAGTCGCTCCAGTATCCGGTAGATTTGTGCCGACGAGGCGGCCCGATTGACGTCGCGCGAAAGAGCCCAGCAGCGGCGCAACTCTCCTGAGATCTCTTCCAGGGCCAGATCGGCAAGCGCGACCATTTCTCCTGGTTCGGTCGCGTCCGGCGACCGGCGGTATTCGACGGCCTTGGGATCAATGTCCAAGAGTTCGACGATTGCCGAACGACGTTTCGTCAGGCGGCGATCGATGGCTCGGCTGACAGTCGGTGTCCAATGGTCGCCGTGAAATATCAAAGATATCTTTGTCGTGCCGCTCAACAGGTTGCTCCAGTCGAGGGTGTTCAACTCAGGTTGCACCTAGAGCCGGTGGAAGCTGGTGTCAAGGACAGAGGGAGTCATAAGTGTTTTGAACAAGTTCATGTACCGGGGCTGGTGGGCGATACCCCCTGGTTCCAATGTCCGGTGTTGGGTGACAAGCGGAAGTGGATTTCGGGCGACTGGAGGTCTGCTTTTAGCCGAGGGTGTTGAACAAGTCCCGAGGGTCAGAAATTTTGAAACAATGATTCAATATCCGGGGCGATGTTGAATCAATGTTGCTTCCAGC
>CBDTZL010000308.1:0-1879 GCA_965364895.1 uncultured bacterium | reverse complement strand
CGGCCAACTCCTGTCATTCGGAGAGGTCGGAACTAACACATCTGAAGGGTCGGTTTGAGCTCTTTATCCGCACATTCGCCGTGCCTAAATCGTTTCGGTTTTGCCAACTCCGAAACAATTATTTACAGCCTCCAAACATTTCGCTTGCGGGAATACCGAAACAATGAACGAACCTACGCAGACCATCGGAATAGCCCAACGTCACAAGCCTTAAAAGTAACCGCTCTTCCTACTGGATTAGATCTTCTGACGATTAGCCTCCAGCCAACCGTCAACCACAGCCACTGTCTGATCCACCACCTCCGACTGCATGCCCTGGCGTGCCGCTAACGTCTGCACAAGGCGATCCATCCGCTCAATATTCGGCGCCCCGGCGGCCAGCGCCCGTGCGGCCGCGGAAGGTTTCGCAAGTGACAACGCCGCCTTGGCGTACCTCTCGAAGGGCACAAGGTCATCGCGGTCCGCGCCCAGACATACGCACAAATCAAACACCCAGTTGTAGACCGACCGAGACAGATCCAGGTCACTATGAACAGCCTCCTTGATGGGCCGCATACCGTCTTTCTGGATGCAGCGATAGTTGCCAGTCAGCAGCATGCTCCACTTCGCAAGTGGGACGAAAACCGAATCGTGCGTCCTGAGCTTGACTGGCAATTCAACCTGGCCATCATCGGTATCAAAGCGAATAGCATCGATATCTATCTCTAGCTGGCGAAGGATGGCTGTGTGTTCGTCTGACTCGAACGGTGCTGCCTTGAAGTTGGTTGGCAGACCGACCTGCAAAACGTTGACCTTTTCTTCAGGGGGCCGGAAAGCCTGTGGGTCGGGACTGCAGAGCGTAATCAGCGCGGGATCGAGCTCATCCCAAACAGACGGATCCGTGTAACAGCTTTTGCATGCCTCAAGATCGATGCCGGGAATCCGTGCCAGGTAGGCCAGCGGTGGCATATTCATGATCGACATGCAGGGCACTTTCGCCGCGGCAACGGAATTCAACAGCTCACGCACGTCCGGCGACCGATATTGGGGCTCCTGCATCGCCAGAGCCACCAGATCGTAGTCAGCCGGGTTGACCTCTGCGGGGCCACCCGCTGACAGGTCGCCTGGCATGTCCTTAGAATTGAGCTCCACAAGCCCTTCTACTCCCTTCGCAGGCATACGCACCCGCGCGCCTTCCTCGTTGATCAGCCTGGTTTCCTCGGGCAAGCAAGCGAGTTTTACCGTGTGGCCCGCCAGCGCCAGCTTGACACCCAGCAGCGACCCGTATGAAGCGCCCAGGATCAGAATCTTGTAATTAGTGGCCATGTTCTCCCCGTCTCAGTCGATACAGCAGTCTCGAGTTGCTCGACCTCGGCCAGAGACCGCCGCCTTGTTAATTGACGGGCTCCTACTCGCGACGCAATTACAGAAATGACAGCCCAGGAGATCCTAGGGGTGCTCCTAACCGTTGGCGATAGAGCTATATCGTCTTCCATTGTTAATGATGATGTTCCGAGATGAGCCCGAACACCGGCTCCAGTATAAAGTTTAATGAGACCGCCACCTCCATTGGGTCCAACTATTGAGACCTGGCAGAGCCTGGGAAAGTTCAAGTGCGATAGCCTAGTGGCCGAGCGGCTTTCCATAGTTCGCTGACGCTATGAATGGGATCCGGAAATCTACCAGGAAATTGTCCGATTCATATCCGCTTAAGGTTCTAAATCCACATTTCTGGAGCTTGCGCTTTTAGAAGAACCGAAACTCCCTGTGCGTATCTTCCATTAACCGATAATGGGTTCGCTTTCTTATTAATTGCGTCACTATTTAAAATGGTCGCTTATTAGCTCAAAACCGGACGTTCAAGGTGCTGAAGACCGAATGGCAACGGTGGGTCGTTTTG
>CBDTZL010000307.1:0-1894 GCA_965364895.1 uncultured bacterium | reverse complement strand
CGCGCGGCGGTGCCCCCGCCGCTCATCTTTTTAGGCGCGCTGGTGATCGGAGTGGCCCTCAACATCGTGCGGCCGCTCCCGATCTTCACCGACGGACAGATCGGCGACGTTCTAGGTTTGATAGCGACCCTCGGCAGCGCAGCGCTCGCCTTCTGGGCATTTCGGACCATGCTGCGCGCCGGCGAACAACCCGATCCTGCAGTTCCCACCAAGTCGATCGTCAGGCAAGGGCCCTTTGGCAGAACCAGGAACCCGATCTATATCTCCTTTGCGCTCTTTGATCTGGGGGTCGCACTGTTGATGAACAATCTCTGGATCATCCTTGCGCTGGTGCCATTAATGCTCTACGTTGACCGAGGAATCATCCGCCGCGAGGAACGCAACTTAGAGCGGCAATTCGGAGACGAATACCTGGATTACAAGCAAAGCGTTCGGCGCTGGATCTGAAGCTTGAATCCATCGGCTTAATCCCAAAGGAGAGGACATCGATGCATCGAATCGCCCTGCTACCTCTTGCGTTAGCAGCTTCAACCCTGGCATGCAATCTGTTGGGATCGGATGAACCCGACTCCCCGCCGGCCGCCGAATCAGACTCGAGCCAGCCTGCGGAATCAGATTCGGAGCAGTCTGCAGATCAACCCGCCGATGATCCGTCGGCTGGACAAAGTTCTGAGGGCGGCCCTGAGTTCCTGGATCTTGACGATCCCCTGACTTACGAAGAGCCGCAGGAGCTGCTCAGCAGCTACCGGATTGCGCTTACTTTCGCGTTCGAAGGAGTGGATGCGGACGGCAGCCCAGTGCAAGGAGCTGTCACGGCAGAAGGCGAGCGCACATTGGATCCACTAGCCATGAGCATGACCTTTGACGGCCTCGACAACGCAAGCATGTCGGGAGCGCTCCCCTTCAGTTTCAGCTTAGCTGACAACAGCTATACCTTCTCTGCCCCGCTGGTTGGGTGCGCTTCCATCCCGGCAGGCGAGTTTCAGGACCCTTTCGCGCTGTTGATTGATACTGGGGGATTTCTGCTTGGGAATGCTTCGCGCATGCGTCCGGATCAGGTGATCAATGGGATTCCGACCTACGGCTTTTCGTTGGATGCCTCCAACGTGGAGCCGGGTGAGCTGGACATCGCCCAGTTTGACAGTGGTTCGGTTTACCTGGCCAAAGACGGGGGGTACCTTGTCCGGCTCGAGATGAGCGGGCGCGGGATTAGCGAGATGCTCAGCGGCTCGCCGGACCTGGAGGGAGAGATCACCTACACCCTAAATTACTCCGACTTTAATCAGGCGGTCGATATAAGGCCTCCCGAAGGCTGCGCCCAAGAGTCTTCCGAATCGAAATATCCGATTACGGCGGATGCGTACCAGATCAGCCAGATTCTCGGCATAACCAGCTATAAGACCGATCTTCCCCTGGAAGATGTCATCCAATTTTACAGGGATGAAATGGCGACCGCAGGTTGGACATTAGCCGAGGAATTTGTGACTGGGCCGGTCGCTCTACTTTCGTTCACCAGCGATACCGGCTCGGTTCAGATCACGCTCACTTTTGATCAGGGTACAGGCGCGGTCGATGTGGGAATCATCGATCTTGGCTGACAATTCGAAGTTAATCGTTGTTTCGAACCGTCTGCCGGTCGAAGTCGAGCGGACCGAGGGCGGATTTAACTATCACCCCGCCGCGGGCGGCCTGGCTACGAGCCTGCAGGCTGTAAGGAAGCAGCGGAAGATGGTTTGGCTTGGTTGGCCGGGGTTACCGGTCTGGGATGACAAGGATCGCAAGAATATTGAGAGAGAGCTGGTCAAGAAATATGACAGCGTGCCGCTCTTTTTACCGCCATCGGATTTTGACCTTTACTACGAGGGTTTCTCGAATGGCACCATCTGGCCGCTGT
>CBDTZL010000306.1:0-1906 GCA_965364895.1 uncultured bacterium | reverse complement strand
AGATTGTTCATGAGCATGCGCAGCGCAGCCTCCTGCTGCCACCCCTTGCAGCTCAACTTCGGACCACGCGGCGAACGGATGATTTTCGCTTCGCTCACAGCTCCCCTCCCAGTTCCTCCCTCACCGATTCGATCAGTTTCCCCGAAGCTATCAACGAGTAGAGCGACTCGATATCCGGACTGAGAGGCCGATCATGTTCAAGAAATTCGACAACCTTGCGAATCTGTGAGTGTGCGGCTGCTGTACCGACGCCTAACTGATTGGGGCCATCCTCTCTAAGATCTATAGCCTGCGCTGCGGTGAGCAGCTCGATAGCCAAAACATGCTGTACGTTCTCGATGATCTCCATCGTGTGTCGTGCGGCGTTTGCGCCCATGCTGACATGGTCTTCTTGATTAGCACTGGAGGGGATAGTGTCCACGGAATCCGGGTGGGCCAGCGTCTTGTTGTCTGAAACAAGCGCTGCCGCAGTGTACTGAGGCATCATCATGCCGCTGTCCAAGCCGTAGGTTCCAACGAGCATCGACGGGAGTCCGTTATTGAGTCCAGGTGTTGTCATACGAAATGTGCGGCGTTCAGAGATCGTTCCCATTTGCGCGACCGAAATTGAAAGGGTATCGAGCCATAGAGCGGGCCCTTGTCCGTGAAAGTTCCCCCCAGAAATCGCCTCCCCCTCTCCAAAGAACAGTGGATTATCAGTTGCGGCATTGAGCGCCGCAGTGACACGCTCGCCCAAGAAATCTAGTAGATCACGGATCGGCCCAAGAACCTGTGGGGTGCAGCGCAGGCTGTATGCATCCTGCACCATATCCGGCAATGAATCAGCCAGTTTGCTACCCGCCAAATACCTTCTTAAGGTACGCGCAGTATGAATCTGGCCGGGCTGCCCGTTCGCCAGCTGGACACGCTCATCCAGCGCAGCGGTGCTTCCCACTAACGCTTCAAAACTCAGAGCTGCGGCGAGCTCTGCATGCCGAAGGAGGTTCTGGGCGTCATGGATCCCAAGTGCGGCTGCTGCAACCATGAAGTTCGTTCCATTAGTAAGGCCAAGCCCTTCCTTTGGCTCCAGGACGATCCGTTTGAAGCCAGCCCGCTTCATTGCCTCGCTCCCAGTGAGAAGCTCGCCCTCATACCAGGCCTGACCGCTGAATTCGTCGTTATCAGAACCCTCTCCTCGGGATAGGACGGCAGCGATGTGAGCCAGGGGCGCTAGATCGCCGCTGGCCCCTAGAGAACCTTTGCCGGGAACGTACGGAGTCACTCCGGCATTGAGCATTTGCGTGAGCGTCTTTGAAAGTATGGGGCGAACACCGGAGAAGCCCTTAGCGAATGTGTTTACGCGGATCAACATCATGGCCCGCACCACATCCGCTGCGAGTGGGGCCCCAACGCCGACCATCGAGGAGAGCACAACGTTTCGGGTGAGTTTTCGAGCTTGATCAGGCTCAATTCGTACCTGTGCCAGCGGCCCAAATCCAGTCGTTACCCCGTAAAGAGGGGGCGCGTCCGCGGAGAGCGCCTTCTTTACCATGGCCACACTCGCTTCCATCCTTTCAAGCGTTGGCGGATCTAGCGAATCCAGGTGGTCACCAGCCCTAGCGACATCGACCACCTGTTGGACTGTCAAATCTTCTCCATTGACCTTGAGCATTCAGCTTCCCTCCGCATGGCATATAGCGCGCAGTCCCAAACCTCTTGTCTCGAGATTCACCGTTCGACCCACTCGCGCATTTCCGTGTACACCGCTTGCTGCATCTCAAGCATTTGCTCTTGATCTTCCGGCGCCCATTCATAGTCAAAGGGGTTCACGCTGACCCCAATCCACGACTGATCAAGCACCTCTACAATTTCCATCTCCGCGAGCGCCATTGCGAACGGCGCAGATTCAATTCTCGAGTTCGCAATC
>CBDTZL010000305.1:0-1951 GCA_965364895.1 uncultured bacterium | reverse complement strand
CGTCGTAGAACCATAGGTACAATCTTATGGATGACCGACAACTTATACCAGCAAGAAACGGAATTCGCATGTGTTGCAGCCGGCAGGATTGCGCACGAGCCCATGCTGATCCTCGACCGACGAAGCCCCGGAGTCGGATCCGTTCAGATGAAGGAGCGAAATCGCGAATGAAAATCGCAATTTTCTCTGACGTTCACGCCAACATCCAGGCGCTGGAAACCGTATGGGAAGATCTCCAGCAGCAGGACCCCGACGAGGTGTATTGCCTGGGAGACTTGGTCGGCTATGGGGCTAACCCGAACGAGGTCATTGAATTCATCCGCGATAAGAACGTCCCAACTATTATGGGCAACTACGACAACGGCGTGGGCCTAGAACTAGATAACTGTGGCTGCAAATACACAAATCCCAGACTGGAGCATCTCGGTGAGCTGTCGATCTGGTGGAGCCGCGGTCACACCTCGCAATCGAACAAGGACTTCCTCCAGGTGCTGCCGAAGGAAATTCGATTGAGAGATCGTAGCCAAAGTATGCTGCTGGTTCACGGCAGCCCGCGCAGCCTCCACGAGTACCTTCCAGAAGAGCGTCCCACGGTCACCTTTGAACGCATCGCGAAGGTGGCGGAATGCGACATCATGTTTTTTGGACATACTCACATTCCCTACGAAAAACGAGTCGGTGATACGTTATTTGTGAACACCGGCAGCGTTGGAAGGCCCAAGGACGGCGATCCACGCGCCGGATACGCAGTCCTGGAAGAGGGAGAAGTCGAGTTTCGAAGGGTCACTTATGAGGTGGAGGCGGCCGCTCAAGCAATCCGAGCCTCGGATCTGCCGGATTACTACGCTGACGAACTTCTGGCCGGGCGAGAATTGGAGACGGCGCCATGACGGATTTTCACATTCAGTCTCGCGCGGAGCTTGATCGAGAACTGGCGGCGATTCGAAAGAGCATGCTGGCGCTCGGTGAGCGGGTGGCCGTAACGATCCATGACTCCGTGCTCGCGCTCAGGAACACCGACAACGAACTGGCGGAGACCATCATTGTCGGAGATGCTGAGGTGAACAAAATGCGCTTCGATATTGAGAAGGCTTGTGAGTCGGTCATCGCCACCCAGCAGCCGGCGGCAAGCGATTTACGCGAGGTGATCGCCGCTCTAAATATCGTGGTGGACCTGGAGCGTATGGGAGACCACGCGGCAGGAATTGCAAAGACCGTACAACTCATGGGGGACGAGCAGCTTGATAGTCTCCCAGAGAGTCTGGAGCGGATGGCTGCGCGCACCCAGGATATGCTACGTCAGGCGGTGGACGTTTACGCGGAGGCAGACAACGATCGAGCCTACAACGTGGCGCTCATGGATAACAAGATCGACGACAGCTACCAGTCACTCACACACGAGCTGCTCCAGGGAATGCTTGAAGATGAGATTTCGACCACCCGCGGCCTGTACCTGCTTTTTGCGGGCCATAATTTAGAGCGTATAGGAGATCGCGTGACGAACATCGCGGAGCGCGTGATCTTCATGGCAAGCGGCAAAATGAAGGAACTTAACCCCGAGCCGGGCGACGCGCGGGTTTCCTGAGCGACCTAGAGAAGGAAGGGCGGCGCGGCCTCCAAGGCACGTCCTCCGAGAAATATTTGAAGCCAACATGTTTAAGTTTTCTCGTCCCGATTTCAGGCCAAAACTGTGGCATAATCCGCGCAGTTTGGCCTCGATCTGAAAGGCGGTTGTAGGTCGAGGCACCCCCAATTAGGATTACATTGAAGAATATGTTTCGCAGCCCAAGCTTGGGATTCCTTGGAGGACTTGGATGGTAACGACCACGCGCCCTGCACCTGCAAAGCTCAAACAGCTCGCCGATTATGAAGACCTGGCACCTGAAGGGGTGCTGGATGAAATCCATGAAAAGGCGGGCAAGCTCAAGGACGCCAGCATGGTGCACGTCAA
>CBDTZL010000304.1:0-1952 GCA_965364895.1 uncultured bacterium | reverse complement strand
CCTGCGCATTGTCGAAGGACTCCTGCAACATCAACTCGATCATCCCAACATTGTGACCGTTCATGATTTCGGTTCGTTCGAAGGCCGGCAATACATGACAATGCAATACGTTGAAGCACTACTGTCCGGCTATCGCTTCTGGGCTGGATGATAACCTCTTTTCTTTCAGAGACATGAATGGGGTCTGACCTTTTTTCGATTCCAACTTCCGTCGGCGCTTTTTAGCCTCCAGAGCCCAACTCGCGCCCGGCCCGACAATGGAGCATGCCTGTCGGCCGCACAGTCTTCGCCCAGTTGATCGATCACCTCCCACCTTACGAGTTCCACAAGTGCGTCGAGCGTTACCGCGGCAATTACAAATTCCGCGGATTTTCTTGTCTCGATCAGTTCCTTTGTCTTGCTTTTGCTCAACTGACCTTTCGGGAGAGTCTCCGCGACATCGAAGCCTGCTTGCGTTCGGTTCAAAGCAAGCTCTATCACATGGGTTTTCGCGGCAGAGTTTCACGCTCCACCCTGGCCGACGCCAACGAGGCGCACGACTGGCGCATCTTCGCCGACTTCGCTCAAGTACTGATCCGCATCGCCCGACCCCTGTATGCCAACGAGCCGCTCGGTTTCGATCTCGACAACACCGTGTATGCCTTGGACTCCACCACTATCGACCTCTGCTTGGCGCTGTTCCCCTGGGCCCGGTTTCGATCCCACAAGGCCGCCATCAAGATGCACACCTTGCTCGATCTGCGTGGCCCGATCCCCACATTTATTGGGGTTTCCGACGGAAAACTGCACGACGTCAACATCCTCGACGCCATCGTGCCCGAGCCCGCTTCGTTCTATGTAATGGATCGCGCCTACGTGGACTTCCAGCGTCTCCACGTGCTCCACCGTGGCGGCGCCTTCTTCGTCACTCGCACCAAGAAAGGGATCCAGTTCCGGCGCCGATACTCTCACCCCATCGACGCCTCCAGCGGGGTGCGATCCGATCATACCGTTGTTCTGGCTGCTGCTTCCTCCCGCAGGCACTACCCGGATGCGCTCCGCCGCGTTCATTATCACGATGCGGGACAAGGCCGCTCTCTCCGTTTTCTCACGAACAACTTCGAGCTGCCTGCGCTCACCATCTGCGGGCTCTACAAGTCACGCTGGCAAGTGGAATTGTTCTTCAAGTGGATCAAGCAGCACCTGCGGATCAAGAAATTCTACGGCTATAGCGAGAATGCTGTTCAAACTCAGATCTGGATTGCGGTATCGGTCTACGTGCTGGTAGCCATCGTCAAGAAGCGGCTGGTGCTGGAGGCCAGTCTTCACGAAATCTTACAGGTGCTCAGTGTCACGCTGTTCGAGCAAGTGCCCATTTTACAGGGCTTCGGTGATGCCGAGTCCCAAAATAAATCACACCCAATTTGTAAACAGTTGAGCCTGTGGGACTTATAGCCGGACGCTAGTGATGGCAACCGGCAACCTCTTTTGTTTCAATAACTTTTTGAGGCCGTGAATCTGACCACCCGACATGCCTGTAGCACATGCATGGAAGCAGCCGCCGCGCCCCGCGCTACGGGAGATTCGAGTTGGTCTTGCAGACAATCCCGAACGCCTTACGGACGGATTACGGTCAGTCTCTCCGTGCAAGGGTCTATTACGGTAAGGTGGTACTCAGGTTGAACCATGTCCCCATCCAATCTCACTCGCCGCCAGCTTCTGGCCTCCCTTTCCGCCCTTCCGGTGCTGGCCCAAACTCCCGGGCGCGCGCCGACCAAGACGCCGAAGTTTTCCTCCTACCCTTTCAGCCTCGGGGTGGCTTCCGGAGAACCGTCCCCGAATGGTTTCCTCCTGTGGACCCGCCTTGCGCCTGACCCGCTCAATGGGGGCGGCATGCCCGGCCACGACGTGGCCGTCGAGTATCAGGTGGCCGAGGAGGAGGGCATGAGCAAGGTCGTCGCCAAGGGCGAGAC
>CBDTZL010000303.1:0-1966 GCA_965364895.1 uncultured bacterium | reverse complement strand
TCACCTGGCTGGTGCTGTCCTCGGAGGGGGAGTACATGAGCGCCCATGAGGACCCTGTGGACTACTGCAAGGCCATGCGGCAGCTCTTGGAGGCCATTTCCACGCGGGAGCGGCTCCGGTCCTTCTGGCAGCGCAATTTGGTCACAATAGCGATGCTGAGGCGGAACCTGCCGGATCTGAGGAGCGATAAAGGCGAGCACTATGCCGAGATCCTCACCAGCCTCTACAAACATCAGATGCGGGTCATCTGGGAGGAGGCGAAGGCGTACGAGCGGAGAGCTCGTGAGCTGGAGGAGAGAAAAGAGGTGCGGAAAGAGCTCGATCAAGGTTCCTTAAGGGCCCAAAGGACCGGGCAGCCGGATTCAGCACCAGAGGAGCCATCGAAAGGGCAAAGGGATAATGCCCCTGAGATGAAGCGGACATACCCAGACGAAAGCCAAGCCGCCAGGAAGGGCCATAGGGCCTACGGTAATGGCGGCGAGCCAAATGCGCCGATCGCGATTGGTACGATTGAAAACAGAGGAGTCATAGTGGAGAACCGAACTGGGCGGCACGCTGGAAACGGCGCCTCCGGCCAAATCGATAAGACCACCCTCCCAATCAACACGCCGCGGAGGATCCGGGACAAAGAACATCTCCGATATGTCGCGTCACAACCCTGCATTATCTGCGGCCGATCGCCTGGTCAGGCTCATCACTTGCGATTTGCTCAACCACGCGCCTTAGGACGCAAAGTCAGCGATGAATGGACCATACCACTTTGCTCAACTCATCACGGGGCACTGCACAGCGTCGGAAACGAGGAGCAGTGGTGGACAGAGAAAGGGATTGATCCGATTGCGCATGCCGTGCGCCTCTGGTGGGACACCCACCATGGGGGATTTGACCCATCAGCACCGCATCAACAGGCCGGACAGATGACCGCACCCGACCAACCGTGTATCGACGTCAGAAAATAGGTTCACGCCCATGAAGCACGGGTGCGCGGTCAGCATTCCGTCCGGACCGCTGCAGAAAACGTAAAGATCGCGGTCTATGAAGCCCCCGTTGCCGCCGGTGAACAAGTCCAACGCCTGGTCCTTGTCAGCCTTGAGGAACGCGACCGCCCGTTCGAGCACTACCCTGGCCTCACGGGTGCGGCAGAGCGGTGATTGGGTGGCGACGCGAATCGCAGCCATCGGCGATTATTGGGCGGGCTCGGTTCGAAAGTCGGCGAGATCGAGACTATAGACGTTCAACCGCGCCCGAACGAAGTGCAGGTCTTCCTCGCTCAAGCCGCACCATCACCTGGCTGCGGGACAGCTTCCGACGAAGAGCGATGTTCCCCTCGGCATCGAGGCCGATCAGGTGGAACGTGTTCTTGCCGATATCGATGCCGATCGTCGTCACTTGCTCTGTCGCTTTGCGGGTCATGGTTCATGCTCCTTCTGTTGCCTGCACCCCAAAATCTCAGGGTGCGTCTCGGAGCACGGTCGGTCCATCCCATTAGCGGAAGTTTATGAGGGTTGTTGAGTGTCCAGAAACAAGCCGATTTTGTTGATTCGCAGCTGCGCTCTAGCCTCCCAAATCTTAAAGTCGGGGACCATCCAACAACGGACTGATATGACTTGCATAGTTTTTCCAGCGGCACACGGAGCTCGTATAAACGGGCTGCCGCACTTGCCAACGGCTCGCCGACTCAACGGGCCGTTCATTCAGGTGGGGAACCACACACGCGGGCTCCCAATCCAACCCGCAAAAGTCGAGCAGCTCGCGAGTCCGCTTTTCCTGGTTGGCCACCAATTCTTCTCTATTGGTAACACCGCCGACCAATGATCCATCAGGCGTTGGTATCTAGGTTTCCTGCGAAAGCAGACTTCCGATGACTGCTTTTCACCCGATAGCAGTCAGTTTCCGGCAAGCGACTTTATGACCGCCTTTGACCCTGTCTGTTCTCTAACTCGGGGATCGATGTCAAGCTCTCCGT
>CBDTZL010000302.1:0-1969 GCA_965364895.1 uncultured bacterium | reverse complement strand
GAGGCCTGCGCCGAATGCGTAGAGCTCGATGATGATTGGCTGCACCTGCGAGTTTGCTTGATATGTGGATACGTCGGATGCTGTGACCTGGCAAAGAATCATCATATGCGCAATCACTTCGAGGAAACGGGCCATCCGTTGATTCAATCCTTTCAGGTCGATGAGGATTGGATCTGGTGCTACGAAGACGAAGCCGTTCTGGCCCCTCCGGAATGGTTAGGGGCTCTTTCCAGATTTAGAACCAAGTGACTGAAGCCGGTTCCCCCCGCTCGATCCCCGAAGAATACGCCGCCAAAATGAAGGCCGCGCGTGCTACTGACAGCATGCGGGGCGAGCGCCGGCTTGTTTCAATCCTCTTCTGCGATGTCACCGGTTCGACCGCCATGGCCAAGGACCTCGACCCTGAAGACTGGGCCGAGGTAATGCAAGAGGCGTTCGAATACCTGATCGCTCCGGTCTATCGGTATGAAGGTACATTGGCCCGCATGATGGGTGACGGCATCATGGCTTTCTTCGGCGCCCCACTTGCACACGAGAATGACCCTGAACGCGCGGTGCTGGCTGGTCTGGCAATCATTGACGAGATCGGACCGTTCGGCGAGAAGATCCGCAAGGAACTCGATCTCGAATTCAACGTTCGCGTCGGTATCAACACCGGCATCGTCGTCGTGGGGGACATCGGGTCCGACCTGGCCATGGAATACACCGCTATGGGAGATACGGTCAACCTGGCGGCGCGCATGGAGGAAACCGCTGAGCCCGGTACGGTTCAGGTGTCTGAAGAAACGTACAAGATGATTGCGCCGCTCTTCGAAACAGTGGCGTTCGAGGGTGTGGAAATCAAAGGTCGAGAAGAGCCGGTCCAAACCTACCGGATCGTGGCTCCAAAATCCGAACCGGGGAAATTGCGCGGGGTAGAAGGGCTGAGCTCGCCGCTGGTCGGCCGCTCGCAGGAGCTTGAGCAGCTCAAGGAGGCTCTTGCTGATGTGGAGCAAGGAAGGGGAAGGATTGTCTTTCTAATTGGCGAAGCGGGCCTGGGAAAGAGCCGCCTCATCGATGAGCTAAGACGTGAATGGATTGGCGCAGGACACGATGAGAACACCTGGGCGGTCGCCCGTGGAATTTCCTACGATACGACCCAGCCTTATAGCTTGTTCCAGCAAATCATTCGGCAGAGCTGCGGCATCGAGCCCGACGATTCACCCGCAGTGGTTCTGACAAAGCTCCAGGCTCTCGCTCAAGAGGTTTCGCCCGAAATGGTTGATCGGACCGAGGACGCCCTCAAACTGATGATGGCCATACGCGATGAGGGTGAAGACCGACCACTGGCAGCAGGGGATCGAAAGCGAGAAATCCAGTCCAGCATACTTGAGCTAATGCAGGCTACGACTAACGAGCCGGCGGTGCTGGTCATCGACGATCTACATTGGTCTGATGCTGCATCGGCTGAACTCCTGGAGTATTTGCTTCAACTCACGGATAACAATCCAGTCATGCTCCTGTGTGCCATGCGACCCTATCGGGGCTCTCCAGCCTGGCAGCTAAAGTTGGCCGCGGAGACCCACTACCCTCACCGGTACACCGAAATCAACTTATCACCACTATCGTCTGAAAATAGCGCCAACCTGGTTGGGAATTTGCTCGAAATCTCCGATATTCCCCCCGCCTTAAGCACCCTGATTCTCGAGAAGAGTGAGGGAAACCCCTTCTTTGTTGAGGAATTAATTCGTACGCTAATCGATAGCGAAGTCGTGGTGCGAGATGAGAGCGGAGAACACTGGAAGGCGACTGCTGAGATCGAGAACATTACGGTGCCCGATAATCTTCAGGCGCTTCTAACTTCCAGAATCGACCGCCTGGACCGCGAGATCCGGGAGACGGTCCAGCTCGCTTCTGTGATCGGACGAACGTTTTACTTCCGCGTGCTGGAGCTGATCGCGGGTGTTCAGGACGTGCTGAACGATCATCT
>CBDTZL010000301.1:0-1973 GCA_965364895.1 uncultured bacterium | reverse complement strand
CCGCTTCATCAAACGCCACATCCCCGACCTGTCGATAGCCGCGCTCGCGGCTGGGATCTTCCTTTTGATTGATGCCCACATCGATTACGTAGGCACCGGGCTTGATCCAATCGCCGCGCACCATCTCCATGCGGCCGATGGCCGCAATCAACACGTCCGCCTCACGGCAGACCTGCGCTAAATTCTGAGTGCGCGAATGGCAGATCGTGACCGTCGCATTTTCCTTGACCAGCAGGAGCGCGGCCGGCATGCCAACGATATTCGACCGGCCCAATACAACCGCGTTGGCCCCTTCTAATTCTGCGCCGGCATGCTTCAGCAGGGTGATGCAGCCCGCTGGAGTCGCGGGCACAAAAGCCGGTTCGCGTCCCTTCTGCGCCAACCTCCCGATGTTGATCGGGTGAAATCCGTCGACATCCTTGTTTAGGTCAACCTTGGCGAGCACCGCCTCTTCGTCCAGCCCATCGGGCAGCGGCAGCTGGACCAAGATCCCGTGGACCTTGGGGTCGGCATTGAGCTGCTCAACCAGCGCTTCCACCTCCCCCTGGGAGCTGTCGGAGGCCATTTCATGGGCAAACGAGTCGATCCCGACCTCGGCGCTCTTCTTGCGTTTCGTTCGCACATAGGTCTGCGAAGCCGGATTGTCACCAACCAGAACAGCCGCCAATCCAGGAGTCGGACCTCCCGAGTTCTCAAGCTCTCGCACACCCTGTTTAACACGCGCGCGAATTTCAGCTGCAATAGCTTTGCCGTCGATAATCTTTGCCGTCAGCTTACGAACCTCGTCTCACCGATCACGGCCGCCAGGCGGGGTCGAAGTCCTCCGCCGGATCTAAAGTGATTTGTGTAACGCTGGTGCAACTTGTGGTCATGATGGAGATATTGTGATTGACGCCGTCCGGCCAGGTCTCAACAGCCAACCAGCGATCATCGGGTGAGAAGGAGGGCGCGGCCATAGGTTGGCCGCTAAACGGCGCCTGCTGACAAACTCGAAAGTCCGGAATTCCACGATCTTCAAACTGCGAAGCGACCAGCCGAGGCACGCCCGATACGCTCCGCTGAAAGACGACCAGTTGACCGTCATGCGACCAGGCTGGATGGGTATCTTCGGTATCTCCGAAACCAAAGCGCTGATCACTTTCGCCGCTGTCTGACATGGTCCAGAGCTGTGCATTTCCTTTTCGGTACGAAACGAATATCAATGCGGTTCCCTGTGGAGACCACGCGGGCTGCACTTCCCTGGCAAAATTGTTGCTTAGATTTTCGACCTGGCTCCCATCCAGATTGGTTGAGTAGATCTGAGGCCGGCCACCTCGCTCCGAAGAGAAAGCGATGCGCATCCCCTCCGGGGACCAGGAAGGGTCGTAGTCTCCGCCGGGAGTGGTCTGCAGCGGCTGCGGCTGAAGGTTCTCCATGTCAAGAATCCACAATCCAGCTCCGGGATAAGTCTCCTGGCTTCCTTCGCAAGGCGAAGTGAACACCAGTGCCTGACCATCGGGGGCCCAGAACGGCTGGCAGGCACCATCGGGTAGATTGGTTAACGGCACCAGGCCGGTGCCATCTACGTTGACGAGGTAAATCTGCGGTGGTCCTTCCCGATCAGAGGCAAATGCAACCTGGCCGATTCCTCCGCCAATTGGCGTCGGCAAAGCCGTGAGTGTCAACGCGGGATCCACTGTTGGCTGGGGTGTTGCAGACGGAAGCACCAGAGTGGGAGTTGCCGGCGGCAGCACCACCGCTACCTCGGTTGAAAACGCTGATTCGGTCAGAGCCGGGGTGGCAGAAGAGTCATTTGCAGACCCACCGCCGATCCCACCTAATAGGTTCGGTAGTGCAAAGACCGCGCCTACTACGATGAGGGAAACGGCAAGGATTGGAATCACATATCTTGGCCAGCGCATTTCTCCCTTTTCTTCCATCGGGAGACGGGTCGGCATGTCGGCAAAGCCGGCTGTAATCGGTGTCCGGACCGT
>CBDTZL010000300.1:0-1978 GCA_965364895.1 uncultured bacterium | reverse complement strand
GCGGTCGTATCCTCTCCGGGGCGCGTTTCCGCAATCACCCGAACGGCCTGCGCACACGCCTCTGAGACCGAAGCGAATTCCCCAACCCCAACAGCCGATAGCAGTGCCGCACCAAAAGCAGCACCTTCTTGTGAATTCACGGTCGTTATTTCGGCGTTCAAAACGTCGGCAATGATCTGGCGCCAAATACTGCTTCGAGCGCCACCCCCGGAGATCACGATCGATTTGGGTCGGATTCCAGCTTCCTCGATTAGGCGAAAGGAATCACGTAGACCAAAAGCCACGCCCTCCAGCACTGCCCGGGTGAGATGTGGGCGATTGTGACGGGCGGTCAGGCCGACGAAGGCGCCTCGTGCATGAGGATCAGGGTAAGGAGTCCGTTCACCACTTAAATAAGGCAAGAAAATCAGCCCTTGTGCGCCAGGAGGAGATTTCTCAGCCTCCATGATTAATTCATCGAAGCTCATTTCGGGGGCGAAGGCCTCTCGATACCACTGCAAGGAGCCTCCTGCAGATAGCATGACGCCCATAAGATGCCACTTGCCCGGTACAGCATGGCAAAATGCGTGCAGACGGCCATCAGGCTCAAATTCGTATTCATCGGAAGGGGCAAACACTACGCCCGAAGTACCGAGGGTTAGAGCGACCTTATCAGGGCTAATCACGCCAACGCCAACGGCTTGAGCGGATTGATCGCCTCCGCCCGCGTAGACAGGGATACCGGTCCTCAATCCTGTTTCAGAAGATGCCTGGCCAGCAATCGCTCCGGTCTGCTCCGTACCTTCGTGAGTAGGAGGCAGCCATGCGCCAGGGATACTCAGTGCCTGCAGCATTTCATCAGACCACTTCCGGTGAGCAACATCCAGAAGCAGCGTGCCCGATGCACCGGCAAGATCAGTTGCGAATTCGGAGGTCAGGCGATATCGGATGTAGTCCTTCGGAAGCAGCACCTTTGCCACTCGGGCATACACATCCGGTTCTTGTTCTTGGACCCAGAGCAGTTTTGGCGCGGTAAACCCGGTGAGGGCATCATTTCCAGTTATTGCGATCAGACGATCTAGTCCGATACGTTCTCGGATTGTGTTGCACTGATCCTGCGTACGCTGATCGTTCCATAGGATCGCGGGACGAATGACACCACCCTTATGGTCGATCAAAACCAAGCCATGCATTTGGCCAGTCAAACCGACTGCAACCACCTGTCCGGGCTCGACGGACTCCAATACCGATCGAATGCTTTTTACTGTGCCTTCCCACCACACCTCCGGATCCTGTTCAGACCAGAGCGGATGCGGTCGGCTTATCTGAAAAGGGCTGCTATGGCTGGCCACGACCTCACCGTCGAGATTAATCAGGAGTGCCTTGGAGGCTGTGGTCGAGATGTCAATTCCGAGGACGAGCACTATCCGCTCTTTCTGGATAGCTCACGCTCGATTTGAGCTGACAGCCTTGAAATGCTTACTTCATCAACCGAGAGCTTGGGTGGTCCCTCCAGCAGCAACCAACGTTCTTGATGAGTAATGCTTTGGCCCGGCTGCAGTTCTTCGAGCGGGCCAAGCGTTTCCAGTTCAAGAAATCGCTCGTTGACAAAAAACTCGCTCGATGAATTCAGATCCGGGTAGGCTCGATCTGGCTGGAATTCAGTATGCTTGACAAAAATTGTCCCGGGCTGCCAGTAAGCTATCCAGCCGGCACGGTTCGAGAAGCCAAGCTTGCACCGGTCGCCCGCTCGACCCTGGACCACAAGCGACGAATCGACAAAATGAAGTCGAGGATCATTTAGTCGGGAATAGGGCCAGATTGCCAGGTGCTGATTGGGCTGAAGGTCATTGTTACTCGCTGCCGAAACCGGAAGCACTGCCGTCCCACCGAGCGGTAACATCGTAATAGCCCAGGGAGCGAGTACTGCGGGTAAATTTCCCTTATTTGTAAGGACGTGATCTACCGTGAGCTTGGGACTATCTATGTCCAATCGGAT
>CBDTZL010000299.1:0-1999 GCA_965364895.1 uncultured bacterium | reverse complement strand
AGATAGCCAAGGCTGAAGATGCCCCCTGCCAGAACCCCAAGGACCAAGGCAAGAATGATCCCTGGATAGCCGACCGCCAGGCCAATCACGCCCGCAAGTACGACATCGCCAAATCCAAACGCCACTTCCTCAATGGGTTGATTTCTGAGTCGCCACACAAGGCGCGCAAAGAGACCACCAAGCAAGTACAGGCCGAACACTGCCACGAATCCCACCAGACCTCCGAGCAATGTCTTTTCCGGACCGCGCGATGGGTCTAGCGATCCAAGCACAGCAAGAACTATCGCCCCGGGGATTGTCACTACAAAGAGGATTAGGCGATGCTCGTAGTCAATCACCATAATGAGCAGGAAGTACATTGAAAGTAGAAAGGTCGGCCAAAAGAACAGCGGAGATGGGTCAATCGAGTAAAGCACCAAAGGCCAAATGATGGCTATCGCCTCAACGATCAGGGATCGATACTTGACTGAAGTGGCGCAATATTCACATCTTTGAGTTCCGCTCAGGTAAGCCGCAAGGCCCGACCAGGCCAACGGTCGTTTTGGAGCGGTGCATTCCAGGCACGCAGGACGCTCAACTCTGCCCGATCTGGGCAAGCTGTCCGCGAGGGCATTGATGACGATGCCGACTGTGTAGCCAAGGAACGCAATGAAAATGGGCACGATCCTACATTATATGTAGCTTCCATACACGCAATAGCCGATCCGCAGTACTGGCTTGATATTGGGCAGGCTATCGAATATCATCTCGGTTTCCAATAGCCGGCTCGCAGTAATAGCGATACAGAAATTACCCCAGCACATTCGTATCACATGGAGCAAAAATGAATCGTAGACTTCTTTTATTGATTGTCCCGCTCACTCTTGTTGTCGCCTGCTCTTCCGAGCCAAACGCAATTGCCGAAATTGGTCTCGGTGGTCGGCTGGTTTACACCCAAGGCTCTGACGGGCTCTGGGAAATCGACCTCGAGAGCGGCAAGAGCAGCCAGCTCTGGGAGCTAACCGATGGAGGTCTTCTTTCGGGGGTCGCCGTCTCCCCTGATGGGCTCAATTTGGCGATGTCATACGCGCCACTGGCCGATTCGCCGATCCAGCGCGCCGATATTTACATCGCCAATGGGGATGGTACGAATAGACAACCATTGTTGGAGCATCGCGGCACCTTCGAATCGTACGATCATCCCGCATGGTCACTTGATGGGAACTGGATATTTTTCACTCGGTATGATGTATTGATTGATGATGACCAGGGCACCGCTGAATCCGTGGTCAATATCGAGCGCATTCCGGCGGCTGGCGGAGAGGCTGAGCTCGTTATTGAGGATGCGGAGCAAATGAGCTTCTCTGCGGATGGCTCCCGAATGACGTACCTGCATGTCGATCGGGAGACTCTCCAGCGCACCCTAATGGTTGCCAATGCGGATGGCACGGAGCCCATGGTGTCTTTATCGGACACGGCATTTTTAGATCTAGCCAATCCCCGCCTCTCACCAGATGGCGAAACCGTCGCTTTCTCGGCATCCGGTGAATTAGCGATTGGAGCCGCACCGGTTGGATGGTTCTGGGCTCAGGTTTTCGGCATTCAAGCCGCCTATGCTCATGGACTTCCATGGGATTACTACTCGATGCCAGCCAAAGGCGGAGAGATAGTGAGGATCACCAGCTGGGATACCGACGGCGCAGTATTAGCCTGGTCACCGGATGGGCAGCATCTGGCACTGATGCACCAAGGTGGCTTGTTTATAACAGGGGCGGCCGAACCCACCCTGCTTGTAGAGTCTCCGGATCATGGCGGGATTGATTGGGCTAAAATAACTCCTTAGTGGAACTCGCAACGCCCCTCCCGCAGCCCAATCGAGATCGTGTCGGCGCGCTCACCGCATTGATTCTCATCTCTTACGCGCTGATACGAATTGTTACTCTTCCTAGCCTGGAAACCGAACTAGCCCTGTTTGGTCTCGTTGTGCCGGTAAGCATCGATGTTCGAGTCGTGATGCTTT
>CBDTZL010000298.1:0-2002 GCA_965364895.1 uncultured bacterium | reverse complement strand
AGGAGCGTAACCAAAACCAATTACAAACGGTCCATTAAACCGGGGTCGAACCATTTCGCCCGGAAGCGGACATTAAGCTAATATTGGTGAAAAGGTCCGCTAACGACCCAAAGCGGACATTTACCGTCGTTGCGAGCCGGAAGAGTGCGGCAATTTCATGGCACTATCGTCGCGACCCGATCGAGCCGCAGGTTGCCGGATCGAGATTGCTACTCCAGATGCTCGGATGCCTCACGCTTCCATGCTGTGTAGGGGTCGATTCCCATGGAAAATGTTAGCCTCTGTAATTAGGTCGAGATTCGATAGTCAGGATATGGCGAGGAGGGCTTGCCCGGTGTCGTTACGCTCAAGATTGGCCGCTTCTTTCGACGAATTGAAGCGGCGCAAAGTGTTTCGAGCCGGCGCGACCTATGCCATCGTGGCCTGGATTCTTCTGCAAGTGGCCGAGGTGACTTTCGAGCCGCTGCATTTTCCCGATTGGGCGATGACGCTGCTCGTGGTATTGGTCATCGTGGGCTTTCCTCTCGCCATGGTACTGGCCTGGTTTTTCGATCTCACTCTGCACGGATTCAGGAAAGATACCGGCTCCCGGCTGCAGTCCGCCGAGGCCGTTGCTGCCACTCAGGCAGAGAATACACGCAGCGGGCCGTCCATCGCGGTTCTTTCCTTTGACGACATGAGCCCTGGGAAAGACCAAGAGTATCTGTGCGACGGCATCGCGGAAGAAATTCTCAACCGCCTGGGACAGATTAAGAATCTGCATGTCGCCTCCCGCACCTCATCGTTTCGATTCAAAGGACAACCGGCCGATGTCAGCAACATTGGTCGACAGCTCAAAGTCGCCACGGTGCTTGAAGGCAGCGTGCGCAAGGCAGGCGATGATCTGCGCATCACCACGCAATTGATCAATGCGGAGGATGGTTACCACCTCTGGTCACATAGCTATGACCGCAAGCTGGAGCACATATTCGAGATTCAGGACCAAATCGCGACGCACGTGGCCGAAGCCTTGGAAGTGACTCTGCGGATCGGTCCTGCTGAAGAATGTTTCACGACCACCGATGTACAAGCATACGACCTTTACTTGCAGGGCTTACACTACTTCCGCCGCTGGGGATTGAGAAACGTTCGTTTCGCTATCGAAATGTTTACCAAAGCAGTCCAAATCGACCCCGCTTATGCCCGCGCCTGGGCGGCACTAGCGGACAGCTATGCTATGACCTGTATGTACTGGAACGCCAGCGAGGACAATCTTTCGGGTGCTGATTCTGCAAGCATGAAGGCGCTCGAATTATTGCCGGGCCTGGCCGAATCGCACGTCTCTCGTGGTCTGTATCACTTCGCCCACAGCGAGCATCGCGAGGCGATCACTGAGTTTGAGACGGCACAGCGTCTGAACCCGGAATTGTTCGATGCCTATTACTTCTACGCGCGGGTGCGCTTCCAGCGAGGTGAACTAGAACAGGCGGCAGAATTATTCGAAAAGGCCGAACGCATCCGCCCGGATGATTTCCAGGCGCCAATCTTCCTGCGCCAAATCTATCGCAGCCTGGGACGGGAGGAGGAGGCAAAAGCCGCTGCTCGGCGCGGACTCGCACGCGCCGAGCGCCACTTGGAACTCTACCCCGACGACACCCGTGCGCTCAATCTGGGGCTCGCTGGGTTGATCGAACAAGGCGACAAAGAAAAGGCCGTGCAATGGGCCGAGCGCTCGCTGGCCATCGACGGTGACAATCCGGATACTTTGTATAATGTGGCGTGCGGCTACGCCCGCCTCCACGAGCCCGACCGCGCGCTGGATTGTCTGGAACGAGCCAGCTTGCGCGGCATGGCGATCGCGGAGTGGGCGGAGAACGATTCGGATCTGGTTTCACTTCATGACGATCCTCGCTTCCATACCCTGCTGGGAAGTTTCAAAGGTCACGAGTTGACCAAAAAATGAAACGGTTTCTAGCCAGCCGAAGGGTCAGACTTGCCGGACATCCCTGACTAAATCGGACTT
>CBDTZL010000297.1:0-2029 GCA_965364895.1 uncultured bacterium | reverse complement strand
GCTCCTTTGCGGCCGAAGATTGGGCGTAAAGTATGTCGAGCGCTTGATTCGTCTCTGCATCGATTTCGTCAGCGGATTTAGCCGACGCTGGATCAGAACTAACCACGACCAATAGGCTCAGGATCACTGCATTGATCAATGTGCGTACAATGCGGGCCATCGGATTCCCCCTCGAAGAAATTAGCGCCGACAGTCAGCGCTCACTCGAATAAGTTTGGCTTAGATTAGAGGCCCCAACAAGCCAAAGCTAAGATCTGCCGATATTGACGCTGAAGGAACATGTCCGGATCGCGGTGTGCGCGGATCATGGAGCTCAACGCTTCGCCTAACACCCTGCTGGAAGTAGCTTTAAGAGGAAGGCGCCGACGCGGACGATATTATTTGGCATTGAAACTCGGATCCGAGCGTAAGAACTCACCGTTTGCCCACTGCTTGTGGGTCGTATCGACGTCTTGACTTTGTAATTGCTCAAATTATTCTTCCAGCGATCAACACGTAGACCTGTAACAACGGAAGTTTACCCGGGGGGAGACAATTCCATGAAAATTCTGTCTAGGTTCGGACTCTGTGCCGCGATGCTCATGTTTCTGGCGTCGTGTCAGAACTTTGAAGGGGCTTTCTCGGCGGAAGGAAACATCGAGCAGGCCAAGATGGCTGGCCCGCCGGCCCAACCGTTCAACGCAGCCTTGCAGCAGGAGTACATCGGCATCGCTCAAATGGAAGTCGATGAAGCCGATTGGATGCATGGCGATGCTTTTGCCCGCAAGGGAATCGCCGCCGGTAACGGCGAGATGGTGATGCCGGAGGATCCAGCGAACTGGATGCTTCCCGCTGATATGGCCGGTGAGTTTGGCTCCGCTCGGGCAAGACTTCTAGGTGCGTTGGAAGGAAATGGGCGGACTAAGGCGCCGAGTGAGGCCGCACGGGCTCAAGCCATGTATGATTGCTGGATCCAGGAGCAGGAGATCAAGAACGAGGGTCATCAACCGGAAGATATCGAAGCCTGCCGGGCCGAATTCTTGAACGCCTTGTCTGCGGTTGAATTAGCCATCGTGCCGGAGCCCGACCCCGAGCCGGTGGCAGCTCCAGCGCCGGCACCGGAACCGGTGGCGCGCGACTATCTGGTCTACTTCGACTTCGACAAGACCGACATTCGTGCGGATGCGGCCAGCATCCTGGACCGCGTGGTCGCGGCCATGGACGAGGTCGGGTCCAATAGCGTAACCCTGGTCGGCCACACCGATACCATGGGACCGTCAGAGTACAACCAGACACTGTCGGTCGGTCGGGCCTTCTCGGTGGTTGAATACCTGAAGAGCAAGGGCATTACGAGCGGCGCCGCGGCCAGCGGTAAGGGTCAGTCCGATCTGCGCGTGCCGACGCCCGACGGGGTCGAGAAACAGGAAAACCGGCGCGTCGAGATCCGCATCAACTGACGCGAACCTTCACATTTAGCACGAAGCGGCGTCTCGCAATTGAGGCGCCGCTCTCGTTTTGCATTGTGACATCAGCCGCCCCCACTTACACCAGAGGCACGCTGCCGAATGTCCGGTTGTGATGCAGTGGACGGCTCCCAACCAACAGCATCGCAATGTGCCAGAAAGCGGCATCCTCTGATGGGTCGGCCATGTCGCCTTCTGGCTAGTTGCAGACCTTTTCGAGCCTTCTCGAACACGACCGCTTTGCCCCTGACTCCGGACTTCAAGAATTGGATGTCTCCTCCGGCGTCGATTAGGTCGGCTTAGCTCTGGAAAGCAGACCTCGGGAAAGGTGCTCAATTTGCTGGTACATTTTTGAGCTGGATCAAAGCATCCTCATGCCAGGGGCTCTAGAAATTTCAAAATCACCCCCTATATTGACGACCTAAGGCCGTCACGATCCCAGCGAAAGGTTGTGGCGGCCTTGGATTAGATGAGGCGCTATTACACCAATCCAACCGCTATTCGAGTGTCACTGTGAGTGTCTATACCGCTCCAATCGCATCCTAGCCAATTGATGAGGTGACCATGACAGCGAGTGAAGTATGGCT
>CBDTZL010000296.1:0-2046 GCA_965364895.1 uncultured bacterium | reverse complement strand
CCTGGCTCTCTCCGATGTTGCCGCGGGTAAGCTGCTTTTCTTCGTTGGTCTGTATCAGGGCCTGATATAGGTTCTCCGGATTTCGCTGCGCAAGCTCGGGCACCGTGTCTACTCCGCATGCCTCCAACAAGTCAGCATATTCTTCGCTGACGCCGTTGATACGAAACAAGTCGGCCATATTCGCCCAGCGCAAGACTAATTTTCCGCTGATGCCGGTTTCTTCCTCAACCGCCTGGCGGCCCGCAGGAGTGGCGGCTTTCTCGAGCAAGTCTTCCGTAGTCGAGATCCCGGCCTCCGAGAGCTGGCCCGAGTAGACCTCCCCAATTCCTTCGATGGTTGTCAAGCTGGTCATTCGTAAATTCCTTCCTTCAGCATTGCGCCAATTTCGGCGGATTTTCTTGATGATAACCCATGCGACTCCGGATGAGGAATACGCAGAGTTGCCTAACTCCCCTCTGCTGCCTGAGGCGGAGGCGCTTTGTGGCTTTTTGCCACGACTCCCTTCATGAGCAGGAATGAGATCAATCCGGCAAGCAGAATAGGAACTGCTTCAGTGAGCGGTAGCCCGACGATCAAGATCGTGTACACGCCAAGTGCTAATGGAATCGGGATGACGCCGGCAGTCACTGCAGCCATCATGCAGCCCACGGCCAATGCGACCGGGATTTCAGGAAAAATGAGGCTTACGACGGTTCCGGCAGTACCTCCAACGAAGAAGAGCGGGAAGATAGGACCGCCTATGAAGCCAGATGAGATCGCTCCACTGGTCGCAAAAATCTTGGCGAACACGTAGACGATTAGCAGCGCAACCCCTAACTCTGCGGCGTTTTCGGTGACGGTGACCAATCCATCCGAGCCAAGGAAGAGCGTGAGCGGAAGTGCGAATCCAAGCAGACCGAGAAGGAACCCTGCCAGGGTGTTCCGCACGATCGGCATCCGATCAAGTGGCTTCACCAGTCGCTTGAATACCCCCATCGACAGCCCATAAGTGGCGGACAGCAATGCCCCCAAGATGCCCAGCGGAACTGCTAGCACGACATGCCAGGGCAGTAGTGTGTAGGTCGGGAGGTCGAGAAGTCGCAGCAAGCCGGCGAACTGGTCGCTACCAGCGATGAAAAATACCAAAAAGCCTATCGTCGCGGCTGCCCCTGCGATGACCATGTTTCCATAGAACGCTAAAGATTGCCGATGCGGCAACTCGATGGGGATTAGTACCGAACCCAGCGGTGCGGTGAAGAGGCCGCCGTATGCCGAAGCAATGCCGCTTGTGAGATTTGACTTGCGGGTTTCGTCGCTGTGCCTTCGCCTGTCAGATATCCACTGAGCCAGCCCGCCGGCGATCATTCCGGATGGCACCTCCGGACCGACGCTAAATCCGCCGACAAGCGACACCAGCGAAGCTAGGAGTCCGCCTGGGATCGGTTTAGTATCAATGTGGCCGGAGACGATTCCGGTCACTGCGTCAACATCTTCGGCTACCATGAAATGATGGATCAAACCGACGATAAGCCCCGCGACGGTGAGAATTGCAATAATCCAGATAGATCCCGAGAACGGCTCGGCACCCGTGTCCTCCGGCCAAAGTGCGGTTAGGCCCAGATTCATAACGTAATTGAAACCCAGCACCCCGAGCGCGGCTAGGAAGCCGATCAGAATTCCCCAGCCAAAGCGGATCCAATATTCCTTCGACCGTGCGAAACCTAATCCTTCCATCTGATTTCCCTCCCAATCTCTATGGCATTGCTGAATTTCATTCGACGTTCCTATCGTGAGGCAGCATTGGATGAGAATGCATCCTCTGCTTCCTGAATGCTCAAATACAGATTTTGTTCACCGATTGCGTCGATCGTCCCCGCCCGCCGCATGCTCGCACGAGTTTCGCGTCGGGCATTGGTAATGACGAACCGAATTCCCTGCTCGTCCAACTCCTCAAAGAGGGTAGCGATCATGTCCGTGCTCGCGATATCCAGCTCGGTACTGGCGCCAAGCACTAGGGCTAGAACTTTTGGTGGCTCCTTCACCTGCTTAACCAATGCTCTGATCTCG
>CBDTZL010000295.1:0-2049 GCA_965364895.1 uncultured bacterium | reverse complement strand
CTGGCCAAGTGCCAGGAGTATTTCGCGCAGCGCCAACTCGATTTGCCGGCACGATATTATCGACGGAGGAATTCATGAAATTGAGGGTTGGTGATCCATGGATGGCCGCCAGCGAATACAGCCGCACTCTAAAGGGCCTCACACTCAACCTCTTGGTCAAGGAAATCAAGCCCGCCTTGAATTTCGCACAAGAAGTTCTTGCGGCGGAGGTTGTTTATTCAGATCCGGATTTTGCCGTCCTGTCCGTTAATGGAGCGGAGTGGATGCTGCATGCCGATCACACCTATGACAAGCATCCGATGGGCGATACGGTGTCGACCGACGCAGCCCGCGGCGCGGGTATTGAGATCAGGCTGCACGGATGTGATCCGGATACAGCGGAGCAGGCGGCGCGGATCGGTGGTTACGAAGTGATGTCGCCGGCCACCGATATGGGACATGGAGTCAGAGAGGCGTTCATTCGTGATCAGGACGGGTACATTTGGGCACCGGATGTCCTGCTCCGGGTTCAGGTGTAATCCGATTTACACTCAAATGGATCACGAACCGAGATAATTGCCTGCCATCCGGCGAAACCTTGTGCATTTGGAAGAGGGAAGATGGATCAGGCAATTCAAAAAGCGCTTAATACAGATCGATTGATTGATATGACGACTACCGGGCGGAAGTCTGGTGAGCCCCATCGCATCGAAATAGGGTTTCACAGTATTGATGCGCACATATACATCAGCGGACTGCCCGGCACGCGTGATTGGTATGCCAATCTGCTGGCCGATCCGCAGTTCACCTTCCATCTGAAGCAGAGCACATTTGCGGATCTCCCTGCACGGGCATTGGCGATCACGGAGGAGTCGACCAGGCGCGAGATACTGACTCCGATCGTAAGAAAGTGGAGGCGCGAGGACAAGCTCGAGGTGTTCGTGGCACGCAGCCCACTGGTGGAGGTTTTCTTCAACGGGGGAGAGGATTCGGGCTAGATTTCCGGCGAATCGAAGGGCTCAGGAGCTAATCTGCCAAAGCCTCACCGCAATTGCGGCACGCGCTCGTCCCCACTTCACTAACAAATCCACAATTTTCGCAAGCGATTGGCTGCACGTAACCCAGCGGACCGCCACAAGCCACGCAGCTGGGGTCCCCAACTGGATTGGCGGTTCCACAGTAGGGGCATGTAAGTCGCCGCAGCCGCAGGGAGATCTCATACGAGGCTCCATACGTGGCGGCGGTGTCCTTGAGGGTATCCATAATCCGGTCGGCGAGTGTCAATGAAGAAATATCCTGGGCGACATCGTCTAGCCGGCCGAGGATCGATGTCGGGCGGAGCAAGGTCATGAGCGCGGTCCGGCCTAGACTGGCAACGAGTCCCAGCCATTGCTGCTCCCCGAGGTTCACGTGTACTCCATCTTCCACTGCTGAGAGGTGAACGGTCATCGCGGTCGATCCCCCGGATCGCCTCCTCTGAGCGGTGCCGATCTGCACCACCAGGTTGTTGGTGCGCCCGCGCTGTTGAGCGCGCATTCCGCCGCGATTGAATTTGGCGAGCAGCGCATTGGCGAAATCTTGCGGAGTGATCTCGCCGTGAAATGTGCGTTGGTCTATGGTGCAGTCCGCTTGATACGAATCGTGCCTAGTATACGGCCTGGACGCCGCTACCCGGACTTTGCACCCAGCATTGTTGCAATGAGCCGGCCTAAGGAGGAACATAATGAGTAATGGAAGCGGTACAAAGGAAGATCCGTGGGTCCTGAAAACCCCACCCGGCAAATCCGAGTACATGATGTACAAAGATGAAGAAGCCGATCCCCATACGCTGGTTTGTGTTGTGGGATCGACAAAGCTCGGCTACCAACTCCGTTGCTTGGAAGACGCACATGCAATGCTGAAGGAGCATGGTGACTGGATGGAGCTTGGCAACAAAGACGAGCAGAAGGAAACTAAAGAGGGAACTCTCGAGCACTGGGCCCGCTCTCCCGACAATCCTGTAGGCGGGTGGTATGGGGCGAAGAAGGGTCTACGAGGGCGCTTCGGCAACTATGTCCCGCCGCTAATGGA
>CBDTZL010000294.1:0-2049 GCA_965364895.1 uncultured bacterium | reverse complement strand
CGACCGGCTTTGACGGTTTCCATGTAGTACTCAATACTTACAATAGCGTCTGCCAGCCTGTCGGTTTCTTTTTGCGTCAAACGAGATGGCCCGGAGCCGCTCAAAGCCAGTACCAACAACTTGCCGGCTCGATCAACAACATCCACCGCCCGAGTTTTGTTTAGCATCATAAAACCAGCTTTGATGCCGCGAATTAACGCTGGCACGCTATCGATTCCGGCCGAGTCACCTGACGAGGCTATGCCCTGGCTAAAGGTTTCTTTGATACGCGCTAGATTTATGATGCTCTCACGCATGACAGCCCCGGCGACCTTCTTGTAGTCAGCGTCCTCATCTTCCGATAATTCAGGCTCCTCAGGGCTTGCCGTGGTTTCTTGCGGCAAAATCAAGCGCACAAGCTGCTGGTCAAGCTGGTCCTCAACTTTCAGCAATGTCGAAGCGATCTCGAGAATCGTTTGCTCGTCCGCTACCCCCCCTTTGGTAACGACTTCCTTAAGATGATCAATTTCTGCCTCGATGTCACCGCGCAAGCGACCGAGACCCAGGACGCCCAGCGTGTCACTGATTTTTTTCAACAAGTCCAGCTGCGGTACTAAATCGGAGGACTTGTTCATGCCAGTACGCACATAGATATCCAGCACGTCCTTGACTCGACCGAGATCCTCCTTGATCGCCGAACCCACTGTCTTCATCAATTTGGCGCTTGGAGCAGAAAGGTTTTCTCTTGCCTGCTCAACCTGCTCATCCCCTGGCAGCAAGTCGGAGAGATTGAAAGCGGCACGAATCTCGCTTATGCGAGGACCCGCATTGCTGGATCGAGCAACGTAATACAGCAGGTTATTAAGAAGATCGGTTACCGGGTGATTATCGAATGCCTGTGGCCCCTCGTCGATAAGCCGCTTCATTTGCCGATCGGTTTGGCCGAGCAGGCGTTTCAGCGCGACCGATGTCTTGAGACCTCCGTTTTGCAGGGATTCAAGCAAGCCGCCCGCTACCCACCATAGTTGGTGCATGTCGTCCCGAGTTGACGCGGCCTCCAGTTTCCCGACAACTTCTGACAGAGTCTTCAGATAGCGCTCAGTGTCACCCCCTTTGATCCATCCAAGCAAAGCCAGCTGGAATTTTGGCCTCAATTTGCCGGCCAATTGCACCGGGTCTTCGTTGCTCGTCCGCTTGGCGGCACTTCTGGTTGGCTTGCCGGAGGGTGACAGATTCAGTAACAGGAGTGTACTTTCGGAAAGAAGGGGTTGGCCACGAGCTGCACGGAGATCGTTGAGCATCGGTAACAACACAAGCGCGATGTCACGACCGCCGCCAAGCAATCGCTCAATGTAGATCGGCAGTTGCACCATGGAACGAGTTAGTGCCTCAAGCCCGTCTTCGCGACCTTTTCCGGCACGAAGATTCGCAAGGTACCGACAAACCCCTTCCATCTCCTCAGTGAGCAGAGCCGCACCGTAGGTTTCGGTCATGCGCAGTGCGCCGCCAACCTGGTGCAATAGTTGTTCGCTGCGTATAAGCGAGGCCGAGCCACCGCGACCTTCGATACAATCCTCAAGCGCCAACTGGCTATTGCGGATAGTCTCCATCAGCTCTTCGCTGACGATCGCCAGAGCGTTTTCCGCCACCTCCCCGGTGTCGTCGACGCTCAGCTTCTTTTGAGTACCTGAATCTCCACTCATCGGATTCAGCCTGCAGCTTTACCCTCTATCGCAGGTTGTGGATCCGCATTGACGGGTTTCGGCCCTGACAATGTGCTGATCTCCATTGCGGAACTGGGTAGCGTAAAACCGGCGACAGTTTGACGTAGCTTAGAAGCCAGCACGGAAAATTTGGAAATGGACGATGCAGTAGCCCTCGTCGCACGTGCCGTCTGGTCGGCAATTTCCTTCAGCTTCGAAGTCCTGCGGGTTACATCCGCAGCCGCTCCCGCTTGTTGGCGCGCCGATCCGGATATGTTCTGGACAAGGTTGGCTATCTGATTGGATACCTGCTCGATTTCGTCCAGCGCTGCGCCAGCATTTTCCGCCAGGAGCGCGCCACCGACCA
>CBDTZL010000293.1:0-2051 GCA_965364895.1 uncultured bacterium | reverse complement strand
GGATGGAGCATTTAGGCACATTTAGAGCAAAATCCCCCACAGCAGTCCCCACACATAGAGTGGTGTCAGTGAGTCAAGCCGCAGCCAGGAGTGAAAGGCTCCTCCCATTGGCATGGGATATCCTCGGGCTCTGAAAGTTCTTCATCAGCCGTAGCCAGAGCTCAGGAGTCGGAGATCATGTTCTACAGAGTTGCCGAAGTTTTTTTGATCGTTCTTTGTTTTTTTTCGATCCCGGCGGTCGCACAGATTCATGATCCGCGAGCACTCGCGGCGGACCCGACCACGGCGGAGGGCCCCATAGCACCCGTCATCAAGGGGCTCGGCGACAACCATTTCCCGGTAACGACACAGAAATCCGAGTCGCAGCAGTTTTTCGATCAAGGCCTGAAACTTACGTATGGGTTCAATCACTCCGAGGCTCTCCGGGCATTCAAGGAGGCAGTCCGACTCGACCCGGAAAACGCCATGGCTTATTGGGGATGGGGGTTGGTGTTGGGGCCCAATATTAACCTTCCGATGCGCGATGAGGTGGCCGCGCAGGCCTATCAGGCGGTCCAACAGGCAATTGCACTCAAGGAAAGGGTGTCTGATCGGGAACGCGCATACATCGAAGCGCTCGCCGAGCGGTACGCTGCGGATCCTCCGGCCGATCGGTCTTCGCTAGACCAGGCGTACGCGCTCGCGATGAAGGGCGTGACTAAGGCCTATCCCGATGATCTCGACGCCGCGACACTCTACGCCGCCGCACTCATGAATCTGAGCCCGTGGAATTACTTTTACCTTGACGGCACCCCCAGGACGGACACTGATGAGATCCTTGCCACTCTGCAAGGAGTGGTTGAGCGCAACCCTCGCCATGCCGCCGCATTGCATTACTACATTCACGCGGTTGAAGAACGGTTTCCGGAACTGGGCGAGAGGCATGCCGATCAGCTGCGTGGTTTGATGCCGGGTTCAGGACATACAGAGCACATGCCTTCGCACGTCTATATGCTGGTAGGTCGTTACCAGGACGCGTATGACGTGAACGTTAAGGCCGCGGCTGCGGACGAGAAATACGTGACGAGTTGCAACGCCCAGGGGATCTACCCTCTGAATTACTATCCTCACAACATTCATTATCTGGCCTGGTCGGCGATGCTTCTTGGGCGCCCGGGAGCTGCGATGAAAGCGGCACGCGAGATCGTTGGAAAGGTTCCCAAAGAAATTTCGAGCGATGGCAACATCTGGGCGCTCTATGAAGTCTTCTTGTCACAACCGCTTTTCGTAATGGTGCGATTCGGAATGTGGAAAGAAATCCTTGCGGAGCCGAAGCCCGAGGTGGAATCGCAATTTATGACCGGAATCTGGCATTACGGTCGAGCGCTGGCCTACTTGCATACGCAGCGTTTATCTCAAGCGCGGCGCGAGCTCGAAGAGTTGACGAAGCTCCGCATTCGAATGGGAGAGCTTGAACGCTACGTCAGCTCTACCAAAGGAGAGACGTTATTGACGATTGCAGAGGAAATCGTACGTGGGGAACTGGCTCATGTAGAAGGTAAAACGCTCGAGGGCTTGGCACGCCTCGAGCGTGCCGTGCGCCTGGAAGAGAGCTTGTCATACAACGCGCCCCCCGAATGGTATTTCCCAGTGCGCCATTACCTTGGAGCCATGCTCCTAGATGCGGATAGTCCCGCTGAGGCGGCGGTGGTTTATGCCGCCGATCTGCGCGGCAATCCAGAGAATGGATACTCGCTATTTGGCCTCAAGCTCGCTCTCGAGCAAATGGGCAATCGCGAACATGCTCTCGAAGTGTCAGCGCGATTCGATCGCGCTTGGGCGCGCGCAACGCATAAGCTGACGTCGTCACGATATTAGGGCTTTAGCGACCCGCATATCCAGGCACTGCAAAGGACAGTCACCACTGGCACCAGCGCCCACTGAGCCTCCGCACCGGCACCCCAGCGATTCAACCAACAACGCCCCCGGAATCTTCCGATTCCGAGGGCGTTGTTGGTTGGTAGCGGGGGAGGGATTCGCGAGCGAGCTTCGCTCGCTTGCGCAACGAAGCG
>CBDTZL010000292.1:0-2065 GCA_965364895.1 uncultured bacterium | reverse complement strand
CATCCACCGCAACGAAGTCTTTCTGAAAGCTGCTCTCTCCGCTGATCCAAAGCTCGGAGTTTCTGGTCTTGAATAGTAGGCGACGTGTGCGAGGCGGAATCCGTGCAGATTCAAGCGCAGCGGCATCGAGCACATCGGCCTTTCGAAGATCGACTACATATGCCCTGCCCAAAAGCGACTTCAGAGGAATGGCATCAACAGTAGCTCCACCCTCAACAAAATGAATGGGCGCATCGATGTGTGTGCCGACGTGGACTCCGGACTGAATGCGGGAAATGTTAGCCTCGTCCCCGTTTTCCATCGACATGACGCGTTCAAGTACGACAGGCGGGTCGCCCGGCCACACAGGAATCTCCGGCGAAACGCCGACGGAAATGTCGTACAACCTCATGCGCGGATTATAGATTCGAACCTGACATAATGCGATAAGGTCAGATTATCCGTTGCCTGATCAGTCTCCTGCGTGCGGGGCTTGTCCCGCGGCTGCGGGGGCTTGTCCCACGACTGCGGGGCTATAATCAGCGAAACAGGAGGGCTAATGACGTCCTGGAACGCCATCGACGAAGCCATTGATCGAAATCTCGACAAGTCGCTCGAGGAGCTCGGGCATCTGTGTGCCGTTCCCAGCGTCTCCGCTCAGGGAACTGCAATGCGCGAGTGCGCAGTTCTCGTCGTCAACATGCTGGAAGCCAGAGGTTTCGAAGCGAGAATAATCGCAACCGACGGGCACCCGGTGGTTTACGCCGAGCGCTCTGCGGACAGCGACCGAACCTTGTTGCTCTACAACCACTACGATGTGCAGCCTGCCGAACCCCTGGACTTATGGGAATCGCCTCCCTTCGAGCCAACAATTCGAGAGGGCAAGATGTTCGCCCGAGGAGTTAGCGACGACAAAGGACATATCGAATGCCGCCTTTCGGCCATCGATGCGTTGCTAGAGGCCGAAGGAGAACTTCCCTGCAATGTGAAGTTCATTATCGAGGGCGAGGAGGAAACCGGCAGCGTCCACTTGCCGGCCTTCATCAAGGAGCACAAGGATTTGTTAGCGGCCGATGCCTGCCTCTGGGAATTCGGCGCCGAAAATGTGGATGGTGTGCCGGTTCAATATGCAGGCATGCGGGGAATATGCTATGTCGAGCTGAGCGTGGAAACCGCTTCGCGCGATTCACACTCAGGCTTGACTGGATCCATTTTTCAGAATGCGGCCTGGCGACTTATATGGGCATTGCGCTCCCTGAAGGGAACCGACGAACTTATCCGTCTTCCTGGGTTTTACGACCGGGTGATCCCACCCTCCGACCGGGACCTTGAACTACTAGCCGCTCTCCCCGATCCCACTGCCTACTATCATGAGCACTACGGGATCGACGGCTACCTCAAGAACGTGGGAGGTGGCCTGGAGCTTCGAAAAGAAATGGTGTTTGTGCCCACCTGCACTGTTTGCGGCCTGACAGCTGGCTACCAGGGCGAGGGGAGCAAAACCGTGCTGCCTGCTCGTGCCAGCGCTAAGGTGGACTTCCGCCTGGTGCCGGATCAGCGGCCTGACGAAGTGTTGGACCAATTGCGTAAGCATCTTGATGATGGCGGCTTCACGGACGTAAAGATCGAGTGGTTGGGCGGTGGGCCGCCTGGAAGAACCGACCCAGACGACCCCTTCATTCAATTAGTGGTCGCTGCTGCCGAAGAGGTTTATGGCACGCCTCAGATCATTGAACCTATCACCGGAGGCTCCGGTCCCAACCATGCCTTCATTCACGACCTCGGCTTGCCTGTGGCAACTGCAGGAATCGGCTATCCCGGTACCCGCGCCCACGCCCCGAACGAAAATATCGTGATTGACAAATTCGTCAAGGGCGCCAAGCACTCCGCGCGCATCCTTGACATGTTTGGCGCTGATGAGGCCTAAACAGCAAAACCAATTTCATGTCCTCGCAGATCGGCTAGCGTCCGGCATCCACCCACCTAAGGAACGGCTGATACCGGCCTCACGGTATAATCTTCACCGAAACGTCGGGGCGTGGCGCAGCCCGGTAGCGCACCTGCATGGGGTGCAGGGGGTCGGAGG
>CBDTZL010000291.1:0-2067 GCA_965364895.1 uncultured bacterium | reverse complement strand
ACAACGTTTGCGAGCCCGGCTCGCAGCAGTTCGTCGTTGAAGGAGTTGATCTCGGTCTCGCCTTCACGGGCAGGCTGATCCCCGCCGAATCGCTCACAAATCCACGGCCCGTACAGGAATAAGCCACCGATAATTTCGACTTCGGATTCAGCGGCCCACGGCTCAGCATCGGTCAGCGCCACCGGCCGGCCGCCGCTCTCCCGGACTAGCTTAGCGCTCGAGCCGGGATTTCGGGTGCGCCGGGAGAAAAAGGTAGCCCCACGCTGGTCAAGTGCGGCCATACCCATTTCAATCAGCCCGGACGGTGGAATGTTATCGCCATGAAGAAAAGCCACCGTCGTCTCTGTATCCTCGGAAACGATGGCCGACAATCCGCTTCGTAGTGCATCTAGCGTTCCCAGCGGAGACGGTTGGACCACACCCACAATGTCGGTATCCGGAAGCTCCAGGGCGGCCAGTTCCTGGGCCGCGGGCAGCGACTCAGAGGTCGCCACAATTACCGCTCGCTCGGGCGGGTTCTCTTCTAACGAAGAGAGCGCCCACCCTAAGATCGGCCGTCCGGCGACCAGGGTGAGCGGTTTCGAGATCTCTTGTGAAACCTCCTGCAGCCGCAGACCCGCTCCAGCAGCGCCGACGATCAGTGTGTAATCCAAAAATGGCTCCTTCGAAGGACCGGATGCTATGGCGTGAAGTCGTCCGCAGCATCGCCGGTGACCAATTCTAGGTTAGCCAACAAACGCTGCGTGTGCTCCGTAGCCGCGGTTAGTCGTCGCATTGGATCGGTGGTGCCGGAATCCAGAGCATCAATAATGCCCTGCAGGCGTGGAAGCAAGATCTTGTCGATGTATTCCAGCGCTTCTTCAGTGCTTTTGAAATCCCTCTGGTGCGCGAATTCAAGCATGCCTGAAAAGTCGTTCAGGTTGTCTTGCAGATGGTCGATCATGTTATCGAGCTCGGCAACCGATTTTAGATGCTCGAGAATCCGCTCGACAGAGTCCAACGTTTGATCAAAGGTAATCATTTTGTCCTGGGCGCAATCCCCTTAGTTCGTAAATCGATCATACCCGAGATTTCCCGCCCACTCAATTGGCATGCCGACACAATACTTCTTATGAAATTCGGCTGATAGGAAGTCGCATGTACTAGCAAACCCTATCTCCGATCCTCTCAATTCCGAAATCCACTACGATATAATGAAGAGAGTTGGAGGAAGCTTGATAATCGCCTTTATCGGCCTAAGCCTAGCAGTTCTCTTCTTCGTTCTGTATCGTTCGGGGATACTAGAAGAGCTGCCTCGCCTACTAAGCGGGAATCCCGAGGACGGTCCCATTGAGTATGATCCCGAGGAGGAACGACGGCTGGAGGTCTTCAAAGACTTTTTTGAGGGAGATTCCGACAGCGAGTAAGCATCCCTAAGTTTACCTTTTCGATCAATCGTGCCCTTTTGGGCCCGTTTTTTTTTGCTCAGACTGCTCAATTTGCGAGCAGCGAAAACCACGCTCCAAACTGTACTGTGGCCATCATGATCATCGCTGCAACCGAAGGAAGCGGTGGGCGAGATTTTGTGTAGAGGTATCCACCGAGAATGACCAATGGTGCGACCAGGTAGCTGCTCCACGCAACCATGGGTGGAATGCTCCAGCCTACCAATAGCGGAAACATCAGGAAGAATAGAGCGGCTACAGCCCAATACAGCCGCCGGAGACGCACTGGCGACCAACTCGTAGAAAGCATTCGCTTGCTCACCGCGACTTCCGCCTCGCGATCGGGCCAGGTCGTGGCGAGCAGGTTCAGAAAGACGAGCGCCACCAACGGGGCACAGGCAGCTGCAACAGGAAAGTCGATCGACCCGCCAGCGCTGCAAAGCCGAACAAAGGAAGCACCATCCCGCCGATCACCGCGTTGTCCAACTCACCCCACCCCTTCCATGTCAGCGCCATTGGCGGCAGCGAGTACATCCAGCCAAGGAAAGTGCCAAGCGCAAGCAGGAACAGAGCAGTCGTGTTTAACGCGCCAGTTGCCCATCCAAAAAGGGCGATCAAAGACTCCGCCGCAAGACTGACCCAC
>CBDTZL010000290.1:0-2075 GCA_965364895.1 uncultured bacterium | reverse complement strand
AGAAATACTCGTTCTCAGGATCGGCGCTCATGTTCACGAACGACAACACCGCGATTGATTTGGCTACCCTACCTTGCGCCGCTTCGGTTCCCGCTGGCATGTCAAGCGCTTGGGAAAAGGCCATCGCGGTCGGATACCGATCACCAGGAGATTTGGCCATAGCTTTCAGAACTGATTCCTCCAGCCAAATGGGGATATCGTCACGCGCTTCTCGCAATGAGGGCACCTGATCAGTAAGAATCTTCGTGACGATAGCCTGCACAGTTGCGCCTGGGAACGGCACCTCCCCCACCAACATCTCATATAGCGTGGCTCCGAGCGAGTAGATATCGCTCCGACCATCAAGGTCATCCGCACCTGCCAACTGCTCCGGGCTCATATAGAACGGTGACCCGATGGCCGTCCCAGTTTGCGTTAAAGGCTCCGCAGCTGCCTCTGTTATCGCCTTGGCGATTCCGAAGTCGGTTACCATCGCCTCGCCGTGGTACAGCATTACATTCTCGGGTTTGATGTCGCGGTGAACGACACCCTCATGGTGCGCGTAATCCAGAGCAGCGGCTACGGAGCGGGACACACCTAAGGCCTCCTGTAAAGGCAATTGCTGCTCACGTTCCAGTCGCTGGTGGAGGGATTCGCCATTGAGGTATGGCATCACGTAATAGAGCAGATCATCCGCCTGTCCAGAGTCATACAGCGACACAATATGAGGGTGTTGTAGACGAGCCGCAATCTGGATCTCACGTAGGAATCTCTCAGGCCCGAGGCTTAACGCCAGATGGGGATGAAGCACTTTTAGGGCGACGGGACGCTGGTGGCGAAGATCCTGCGCGAGGTAAACCGTTGCCATGCCGCCGCGCCCCAGCTCGTGCTCGACCGAGTAACGATCGATTAGTGCAGATTGCAAGATTTCTAAAGTGTCACTCATCGGGGCAATAAAAGGATCTTTGTGAGGCAGGGCACGAAACACCGACAGACCGATACTTAGTTTTGGAGCGTGGCTGAACTATGGAACTGATCTACATTCGAGAACAAGCATTATACGCCTGCGCCGATCGGTTCGAATTCTGCGCGATGACCGCTTGCGATCCAGGCGAGTAGAGCTGGAGCCAGGGTACAAAGGAGGGGAGTAATCGATGCCGTCCAGACTTGTGCGGTCTTGTCCGTTGTCATGCTAATCACCAAATGCCGCCTAACGGCTGCGAGCTGAGCGGCCGGGGATCGCTGCCTCACATGCCTTTCCGGAAGCCCACATCTACTACGCCTCTTGCTTCTGGCGCTGAACTCCCGGTCCGCTCCAGTGAGTTGTTAGGCGGCCAGACTGCGACGCTCTACTCAAGGCGACGGACGCCGGGCGGCTTCCAGGCGCCCGTCAACACCTCTTCCTTTGGCCAATATATTCTCATGGTGGGGGAGAAGACACCTTCCGCCGGCGCCGGCAGCCAATTGCTCTCTTTGTCTGGGCCGGGTGACTCGCGTTGGATATAGATGTCCAGCGATCCATCATCATTGAACTCCAGGGCGTCACGGTCCCCTATTGCGTATCGGCGAATCGGATTGT
The DNA here is from genome assembly GCA_965364895.1 of uncultured bacterium. GTDB lineage: Bacteria > Chloroflexota > Anaerolineae > Anaerolineales > E44-bin32 > JADFRG01. Next base: position 517 of record CBDTZL010000290.1, on the reverse strand, counting down.
CCACGAGATAGCCGGCCTCCTCATACATCGTGATAGACCAGAACGCGTTCGCCGGGGGGGTGGCTCCGCCTTCGAAGTGCACAACGTACTTGTGTTCTGAGGTCAAGGGAGCACCCTCGATATCAACCCCAGGATTTTGGGGGTAAACAGCATCCTCTGGAAGGTTGGCACCTAAGCCGATGAGAGCCACTGTGGCACGAGCAAGGTAATCGGTCCCATAGGTGCCAATCCCGTCAAGCATGACATTCCATCCATTAACCACTTTCCCAGCTTTCGCGATGTTGGCTTTTATCTTCGCCAACGCCGCGGCCTTGCCATCCGCTAGCGCCTCCACAAGGTCGGAATCCGGCTCAAACTTGCCGGGTTCAAGGCCGAGGGCTTTCAACTCATCCAAAATCGGAGCGTCCTCCTCGGCAGGGGGATTGATTATCATCAGCTCTGCCAATGCTCGGAAGAAGGAATTGGCGTCCATACTTTCCAGCTGGGAGGGCGGTGCACTCATGTCCACGTCTGGATC
>CBDTZL010000289.1:0-2075 GCA_965364895.1 uncultured bacterium | reverse complement strand
CCGTCGGTTTCGGAGTGGATGACGGAGGCGGAGGCAACGTGTTAGTCGGTGGAGCTGAGGTCGGTTTTGCGGTCGGGCTCGGAGTCGGAGTATGTGTCGAAGTTAGCGCAGGCGCCGGAGATGACGACGACGACGGAGTCTCGGATGGCTCATCCCGAATAGGCGTATCGCTGGGACGTGCCGCTTCCGTCATCTTCCCCTCAAACGCCAGAGTGGCGCCGACCATCGTCTCAATTTCCCCCAGCGAAAGCGGTTGGGGGGTCGGAGTGTCCGTAGGATCCACAAGATCCGGACGATTGCAGGCCGCCAGAATCAACGCCACGCATAAAACAACCGCGTATCGGAATCGATTTCCCCCCGACATGAGTCCATTCTAATCTGAGACGGTGAGGGTGGGACCGGCCTAATATTGCCGAATTATTCTGATGAAACCAAGATCGATTAGGCTCTTAGAACGGGGGAATGATTTCTTCGGGGATGCGGGAGAGCTCTCTATGGACTTCCTTGAGCCGTTTTGAGATCTCCGCCAGCACCTTCATGATGTCGCGATCTTCAACCGTAGTCTCCAGTGCGGCTACATATTCCTGAACCGCATCGACTTCCAGCATTATTTTCCAGCGACGGCTAGAAATCTCGTCTCTCAGCGAACTGAGCAGCTCTACCTGAGAGTCCGAAAATTCCTGCCAGATCTCGCGCCGAAGGCGGGTTATATCCTTTGTGCCCACTCCGTACCTCTCCCAATCCTCCAGCCCACCCCCAGGATTCATCCTAGCACTCCCGGTGGGAGAGGAGTACCAGTCGTAAGTCCTAGGCTGCGAATTTCGATCCAAAATATCCGCTGTGCTATACTGCGCGCCCTCATGATTAGACGTACCAAGATCATTGCTACCATCGGTCCTGCCAGTCAATCCCCGGAGATGGTGCGTTCGTTGATTGAAGCTGGAATGGATGTCGCGCGGCTCAACTTCTCTCATGGGGATCATGAAACGCATCGGCAAGCGATCGAAACGCTGCGCGCGATCGCAAAGGAAATCGGTCGGCCCATCGGCGTTCTTCAGGATCTCCAAGGCCCGCGCCTGCGCACAGGTCAGCTTTCCAACGAGGGTCCAATTCGATTGGAGCCGGAATCCACATTCGACCTCTGCGTTGAATCCGTGCCTGGAACAGCCGAAAGTGTTCATATCGACTACCCCAGCCTTCCTGATGAAGTCCGACCGGGTGACACGATTCTGATAGATGGAGGACAAATTGAATTGCAGGTCACCGAGGTGGATACGGAACAGGTACGCACGCGCGTCGTCAATGGCGGCGAGCTCAGAGCGAATGCCGGTTTGAATATTCCCGGCGCGGTGCTCTCCGCTCCTCCACTTACGGAAAAGGATCGTACCGATCTGGCGCTGGGCATCGAGATGGGCGTTGATTTGGTGGCTTTATCGTTCGTGCAAAGCGCCAAGCAAGTAATCGAGCTTAGCGAAGTCATGAACACCATGGGGGCCGAGATTCCAATTATCGCCAAGCTCGAACGCCCGGAGGCAGTTGAGGATTTGGAGAACATCCTGTCCGCGGCAGCGGGCGTTATGGTGGCGCGTGGCGATCTCGGAGTGGAGGTGACTGCAGAACGAGTTCCCTCCATCCAGAAACACATCATCCAGCGCGCGAACGAAGCAAACCGGCTCGTGATCACCGCGACTGAAATGCTCGACTCCATGATTCGGAACCCGCGCCCTACCCGGGCCGAAGCTTCGGATGTTGCCAATGCAGTATTCGATGGAAGCGACGCATTGATGCTTTCAGGGGAAACTGCGGTTGGTACCTACCCGCTTGAATCGGTGGAGACCATGGTGAGGATCATCGTCGATGCCGAGGCTCACTCTCACGAGTGGGGTAAGCCGCTCAAGCCAGCCCGGCCTGACCTTCGAGACGACGCGGTAGCCACCACGCGCGCAGCTCGCAAGTTAGCGGAAGACCGATCGGTTGCGGCCATCGCAGTGTTCACCCGCTCGGGTAGAACGGCGCAGCTCATGTCGAAGGCGCGGCCGACAGCAAACATCGTAGCCTTCACGCCGGAAACTACG
>CBDTZL010000288.1:0-2081 GCA_965364895.1 uncultured bacterium | reverse complement strand
ACTGTAGCCTGAGAGATCCAGCAGGGCGCGCATCCGATCCGGGTCGCGCTCCTTCCGTATCTGAAAGGTCATCAAGGTAGTGCCGCCATGGGCGAGCATGAAAAACATGACACCCAAGACATGAAGGAATACTACCCAGCTATACATCGTCACTCTCCAAATTAAAACGGTTTGAACATCATGAGCCAAAGCATAAGAACGAGCGCACCAATTCCGGTTACCGTCAACATCACGGGCCGGCCCTTGGCCTGTTCAGCTGCCAGATCCTCATCCGTCGGGGGCCTAGGATCATCCTTCTTGTCCTTAGGGGCCTTGTACTTTTCAGGGTTGACTGCATAGGAGACGCGGTCGAAGTAGTTTCTGCCGCTGCCTCCCATTACCAGCCCGATCACCAGAAAAATAGCGATTGAGGCCCAGAGCCAGATATCGCCCCACCAACGTCCCATGAACCCAAGGACGATCCCGGATATGAGCATGACCATGAGTGAGAGAAACCCGCCCACGCCTCCCAATTCCCGCATCTTCAGTAGTATTTCAGCACTCTCTCGGCCCTTCTCTCGCTTGAGCCCAAACGTCGCGCTTGCCGTTGCGCCATGGAAAAGAAAGAAGCCCAGCGCGCCCGCAACGTGCAAATATAGGATGATCTGATACGCCATAAAAGAACCTCCCCACAATCAACCCTAAGGGCGAAGCGTCCAAGAAACGTTACGGCGCATCGTTTTTAACGATCTCGTAGCGCACCCGTTGTACAATCGCCACATGGATCTTAAGCTCTGGATTCTAGGTCCCCCGAGAATTGAGGTGGGCGGCGAGCCGCTTCGCGTGGACACGCGCAAGGCGACAGCCCTGTTGATCTATCTGGCCGAGCGCGGTGAATCGCAACGACGCGAAAGCCTGGCGGCCATGCTTTGGCCGGAGAGCGACTCATCCCATTCAAAAGCGGCGCTGCGACGGACCCTATCCGCTCTACGAAAAGCGGTCGGGGGAGATTGGGTGTCGGCCGATCGTGACACGGTTTCGCTGACCGCCCCCTGGCTCGACACTGGAGAATTTCGTGCGCTTCTTGACAGTACTCAGGAGCACGGGCATGTGCCAGGGGAAACCTGCGGACAGTGCCTCAAGCCGCTCTCGGCGGCGGTCCAGCTTTATAGAGACAGCTTTCTGTCCGGTTTCACCCTCCCTGATAGCCCCGAATTCGACGAATGGCAATATTTCACAGCACAGTCACTCCTTCGACAGTACGAGGACGCGCTTCACCGTCTGGTTTGGGTTCATGAGCGCAGCCAAAACTACGAACTGGCCATTGATTACGCTCATCGACGATCGGCGCTCGATATGCTTAATGAGTCGGCGCACCGCGATCTAATGTCTCTCCATGCACGTCTCGGCCAGCGAGGAATGGCGATGCAGCAGTACCGGGATTGTGTTCGGGTGCTCCAAGAGGAACTCGGAACATCTCCGCTCGAAGAGACGGTCGAGCTATACGAGCAAATCAAGGCCGGGAAATTTATTACGGTCGAGCCCCGTAAGGAGATTTCTCTGCTTAAGCCCGAACCGCTGAGCGAGCTCGGCAGATTACCCCTGGTGGGAAGGCAAGAGGGGTTGGCTCAGATCGAGGCAAGCTATTCCCAGATCAAGCAGAGCCCAAGGTTGGTGCTCATTGAGGGCGAAGCGGGTGTAGGAAAGACGCGTTTGGCGGAGGAATTTCTCGAAGGATCAAACGCGAACGTCCTGCAGGCTCGCTGTTACCCTGGAGAGACATCCGTTGCATATCGCCCTTGGATCGATGCATTGCGTCCCTCGATATCAGTAGATGTCTCCAGGGAAAAGCTCGATAAATTACCCCCGATCTGGCTAACCGAAGCCGCCCGGCTGCTACCCGAGATCTCCGATCTTTTCCCGCAAGCGGAACGGCCATCGCCCGAGCCGTCGGTCAGAGGCCAGGATCGATATATGAATGGCCTAATTCAGGTATTGGGCGCGCTGGCCAGCGGCGACGCGCCCGGCGTGTTGTTTCTCGACGACCTGCAGTGGGCCGACGAAGCTTCGCTCAATCTTGTTGCCTACTTGATGCGGCGGGG
>CBDTZL010000287.1:0-2083 GCA_965364895.1 uncultured bacterium | reverse complement strand
GAGTTGCTCACGATGGTGGGCATCCCCGACGCGCGTAATCGGATGGATGACTATCCTCATCAGTTCTCCGGCGGAATGCGCCAACGGGTCATGATCGCCATGGGTTTGTCCTGTGATCCGAAGCTCTTGATTGCGGACGAACCAACGACCGCTTTGGACGTGACGATCCAGGCGCAGATCGTGGATTTAATGAAACGGCTTCAGGCTGAGCTTGGCATGGCCGTGATGTGGATCACTCATGATCTTGGTGTGGTGGCAGATTTGGCCGAGATGGTTAACGTCATGTATGCCGGCTACATCGTTGAGCGCGGCAATGTGCGGGACGTCTTCAAGCGCACTCGACATCCGTATACCCTCGGTCTACTGGGATCGCTGCCTGGGCTTGAAGCGGATCCTGGAGCGGAGCTGGCAACAATCCCTGGAATACCACCTGACCTGATCGATCTCGAACCCGGTTGTCCGTTCGCGGCAAGATGTACTTACGCCAATGAGCAGTGCTGGGCCGAGACTCCCGTGCTCGAGCCCACGGAAAGCGAACGCCATACGGTGGCATGCTGGCGCTGGGAAGACATCATGCGAGGAGTGGCCTAGTGGAGGAGGGTCGCGAAACGCTGGCCCAAGTACGCGGCCTGGTCAAACACTTTCCAATCACGCGCGGCACCATTAGAAGGCGAGTAGTTGGTCAGATTCGGGCGGTGGACGGGGTGTCGTTTGACCTGTATCGGGGAGAAACACTGGGTCTTGTTGGTGAAACAGGATCAGGCAAAACCACCGTCGGACGGACCATGCTGAGACTGTATGAACCGACTGAAGGCGAAGTGATCTTCGACGGCGTCGACCTCATGAGCATGAAGGGCAAGGATCTGGATCGAATGCGACGGCGAATTTCCATGATTTTCCAAGACCCCTTTGCATCGCTTAATCCGAGGATGACCATCGGGAGCATCGTCGGCGAACCGCTTGTTGTGCATGAAGCAGGTAACAAGAAGGAGAGGCAAGCGCGAGTCCAGCAGTTGCTTGAGCTGGTGGGGCTCAATCCGCATTTCGTCAACCGGTATCCTCACGAGTTCTCGGGAGGTCAGCAGCAAAGGATCGGAATCGCGCGTGCGCTCGCGCTGGATCCTGAATTAGTCATTTGCGATGAGCCGATCTCGTCGCTCGACGTTTCCATCCAGGCACAAATTGTAAACTTGCTCGGTCGATTGCAGGTTGAGTTGGGGCTGACCTATTTATTCATCGCCCACGACTTGAGCATGGTGCGCCACATCAGCGATCGCATCGCGGTGATGTATCTGGGAAAGATCGTGGAGCTGGCGGATCGAGATTCAATTTACCTGAACCCACTGCATCCATACACACAAGCGCTCATGTCGGCCGTGCCAATTCCAGATCCGGATTTATTGGAAACGCGCGAACGAATTATTCTGAAGGGCGATATTCCCAGCCCAGCCAATCCGCCCACAGGATGTAACTTCCATACCCGATGCCCGGTAGCTCGGGAGGAGCGCTGCCCGATTGAGGAACCAGAGCTGCGCGAGCTGCGACCAGGACACTGGGTGGCCTGCCACTACGCGGAAGATTTCCTGCAATAAACTCGAGCTCGCTGGCGGTCACTGGGTGGTGTCCCTCACGCGGAGCATCTCCTCTGCCAAGCTCGAGCACCCTGGCGGTCACTCGAGGCTTCCCTTCACAGGGGAAGATTAGGGCGCATCGAGCAAGGGGGCCTTTACCGAGAAGGAGAACTCCTCCGCTGCCCCGCCCAGGGCGGCCCGCACCGCCGCAAGCCCCGCGTTTTGGGCGCTTCGCAGATCGACCTGCGATGTATCCACCCAATAATATGCTGACAGCTCCGTTTTCCCTTCGGTCGAGGTGGTCCAGACGGCATCCGTACTCGGCTCCTCCAGCACGCCCTTCCCCTCCTTTAGCGAGCTGAGCACCATATCCGTAAGTTGTTCCAGATCCCACTCCTTGCTGACGCTGACTGCGAGCTCGAGCCGCCTTCGAGGATCACGACTGTAGTTTGTGATCGCTTTGACGTAAACGTCCCCATTCGGGATCAAGACATCGCGACCATCCCAGGTTC
>CBDTZL010000286.1:0-2099 GCA_965364895.1 uncultured bacterium | reverse complement strand
TCAACCTGCTCCGATAATCGCCCAAGTCGAACTCGATACCAGAGCAACGTCATATAGATAAAGGTGAAAGTCAGCAGACTGAACATGAAGGCCTGAACCATAGGTGGAGTCATTTCAAACGCCCCCTCCCCACTTGGATCACCACTTCCTATGACCACCGGGTGAATGGTGCGCCAGATTCGAATCGATAAGAACGTAATCGGCACACTGACAAATGCCACTATGCCATAGACAGAGCCAAAGCGTGCCCTCCGATCGGGGTCGTCAATACCCTGGCGCAGCATCAAGTAAGCCAAATACAACAACAGCATGATGGTGGCTGTAACCAACCGTGGGTCCCAAGTCCACCAGGTGTTCCAGATCGGCCGGGCCCAAATCGATCCGCTGACGATGTTGATGAAGATGAACACCACACCGATTTCAACCGAAGCCACCGCAACGCGATCCCACTTTCGATCGCGCGTGATCAGATAGACAATACCGGCGGATAACGTGACAAAAAAGGCTAGAAAACCAACCCAGCCGGCAGCCACGTGAAAGTAGAACACCCGCTGGACGTCACCCATGACCGCTTCGCGCGGCGCGTAGAAAAACACCATATATAACGCGATCGCAAACAAGGCGATCGTGATTCCGGAAAGGATCCTCAGATTTCGAGGTACAGGTTCCATTTTCTCCTCCACTCATTCCTCCACGACATAATCAAACGTAACAATCGCGACTCCCAGGAAAATGACGTCGTAAGCGATTAGCAGATTAATCCAGGCCTGATAATCCTCCAGCGGCAATCCCTGAAGGATACCGGTCGTCGCTCTCACGGCCGCTATCAGTACGGGTAACACCACCGGAAATAATAGAATCGGCAACAGGATATCCCGCGTCCTTGCCTGCACCGCCATCGCCGAGAGCAGTGTACCGACCACCACATAACCGATCGAGCCGAGCAGCACTACAACGATGAGGCCCGGCTGGAATAGATTTACATTGTAGAGCAAGCTGTAGAGCGGCAAAATGATAGCTTCCACAATAATCATAAAGAGTAGATTGCTAAGTACCTTGCCGAAGTACAGGGCAGAGCGATCGACCGGGGCTAACAGCAACCCATCCAGGCATCCCCGATCTTTCTCGATGGCCATGGAACGATTAAGGCCGAGCGTGCCGGCGAAGGCAAAGGTCACCCACAACACTCCGGCGGTGACAGTCTGCCGTACACGCACATCAAGTTCCAACGCGAAATTGAAGATAAGAATCACCAGCAGAGCGAATACCAGCATGCTGCCCAGCATCTCTCGGCTGCGCAGCTCGGCCGCGATGTCCTTCCATAGAATGGCGCCTACCGCGCGCAAGTAGCCACGCGCGGCGGACTTGCGCCCAACCCCACTCACCGGGACAACTCCCTCAGCCACGCGTCACCTGGTAGTACAGTGAGTTCAACTCGCCTGGATCGAGTTCACCGCGCTTTACGCTTCTGGCGATTTTTCCACCGCTCAGAATATCCACGCGGGAAGCCAGCTCCCCGGCCCGAGTTAGATCATGCGAGGTCATAACCACCGTCCGCCCCTCCGCAGACACTTTGGCCAGTAGAGCATCGAGCATATCGGCTGCCTCAGGATCCAGGCCGGTGTGTGGCTCATCGAAAAGCAGCAACTCCGGATGATGCAAAATGCCGCGGCCAATCGCCAGCCGCTGCTGCATGCCGCGTGAGTATTCGCGCACCAGATCATAGCGGCGGGGGCTCAACCTGACGATGTCTAATACTTCCGGGATGCGATCGTCCAGCCCCCGCACTCCATACATTCGGCCGAAGAAGCGCAGGTTCTGATCCGCGGTCAGATCGCCGTACAGCAACGGTTGATGGGAGACCACTCCCAGAATCTTGCGGGCCGCACCAGCCTGGGCGGGAAGTCTGTACCCCGCCAGGATTACCTCGCCCATGGTTGGCCTTGCCAATGAGGCCAGAATCCTAAGCAGCGTGGTCTTTCCCGCCCCATTGGGTCCGACCACCGCCACGAACTCTCCCTCATCAACCTGAAAGTCCAGCCCGCGCAGAACAGGTTTGATTCCAAAGGCTTTGACCAGACCCCTAACCTCAATCATCG
>CBDTZL010000285.1:0-2145 GCA_965364895.1 uncultured bacterium | reverse complement strand
GCCCAAGCCAACCTAGGAGTAATGTACGCTAATGGCAAAGGCGTCTCCCAAGATTACAAGAAGGCCTTCGAGTGGTACTCGAAAGCTGCTGAACAAGGAGATGCTGGGGCCCAAGCCAACCTGGGGGTAATGTACACTAAGGGCGTGCTCAAGAATTACTTTACCATTGAGTGGGTTCAATCGCGTAGTTCCATTCCGGGTTGATGCGGTACCTGGATAAGCGAATCTGACTCATCTGGGCGTCGCTGATGCGAATACCGCTCTGGTATTTCCTTTGATTGAGTTGGGCTCGAACTCTCAGTCCGCTGTTGGTGCTGGTGGTGCGAATGAACTTGAGCATGGTCTCATAGCTTTCCAAGGGCTCGGCGGCCCAGTTGGCAGAGATGAAGGAAAAGAGACGGTGCTCGATCGGATTCCACTTCGAAGCCCCGGGAGGGTAATGGCACACGCGGACCTTCATCCCCACCCGGTCGCAGAACTTCTCCTGAAGTTGTTGCTTCCAGAGCCTGGGGCGATATCCGTTGCTGCCGCCGCAGTCAGCGAGCAGGAGGATTTCCTCGGCATCGGGATAGGCCTGCACTCCCATGCGGGTCCACCAACGGTGAAGGGCGGCCACGGCGAACTCCGCGGTGTCTTTGCTGGTTCCCACAGAGATGAAGCCCTCGTTACGTACGGTGTCGTAGATGCCGTAGGGGATGCCGACGCCCTCTGCGGTGGAAGGGAAGTCGTGATCGAAGACCTCGATGGGTTCAATACTCCAGCGCCGGCCATCTTGGTGGAACGCTCCGATGAGTTCCCGGCTCTTGGTGTCGATACTGAGGACGGGACATTCACGGGCCTCGTACGCGCGGCGCTGGCGCCGAATATAGCGAAACTGGCGATCGCGGCGTTCGGGGTCGGGCGGTTTACCGGTGGGCGTTTCGAGGTTTTTGCGGTTCTTTCGCAGGGAGTACCCCTGTGCTTTGAGCAAGCTGCCCACCGTGTTGGCGCACACGTTGATGCCCATGCGCTTGAGCTCATTGGCAATCCGCCGCGTACTCTTCCGGCTCCACTTGCAGCCGCTAACCGGGTCCCCCGCGGTCTCGTGCTTCATCAATTCGGCAAGATGCGTCAGGATTTCCGGCGTTTTTTTTCCACCGCAGGTCGCCCCGCTCCGCCCTGTCGCACCCCTTCGGCGAGTCCCGAATCGCTCAGCAATTCTTCCCGGCCGCGGGCGATGGTGTGGCGGTCGAGCCCAAAGAGTTCGGCAATATGTTCGTCTCCGCCATGGCCGATCTTCAGCGATTCAAGCCCCGCATACAATCTGCGTTGTTGCTCGTTAAGCGTGCTGAGGAACAACACGACGGCAGCCTTCGCCTCCTCCACGGCCAAATCCGGATTGCTGAGCAGTAGACTCATGGAGGCTTTATGATGCAGGCGTTCGCGGCGTTGCCGGGTTCGCTGGGTTCCATTCGCGGAGAAATAGATGTAGGTATGGTCGATCCGCTCTCGTTCCAATCGCTCACGACGCGTCAGTTCAACCAAGGTGTGTTTACATTCCACATGCAAGGCCTCGGAAAGTTCTGCGGCGGTATATCCCGCTCCGGAACGTTCCACGAAGGCCTCGGCGGTATCAAGCAGGTTGCCGAACCGCGAGAACCATACGGCCTGGCAAGACCACAGGCCCTGTTCGTCGAAGGTAGCGACAGACTGCAATGTATAATACTGGCCGCGATGGGTGTAACTGCTCAGGTACTCCATGGCGCTGAGCTTGCGGAACACCGTTCGGCTCGAAGGGGAGCCCAGTGCCACCTCCAAGTCTTTCAAGGTGGCCATCGGGTGATGCTGGAAGTGCTCCTGGATCGTCTCGGGAAGGAATTCTGGAGGTCTCATACTGTCAATATTAACCCATATCGACGCAAAGTAAAGGCGAATACAGACAAAAGCCAAGAGCGATTAACGGTCCATTATCCTTTAATAATGGGCATTTATAGCGCTGGTGACACAATCTGAATTATGTCAGTGTTCACCCTAGGTGGAGAACTAATTTATGCGCTCGCCCTAAGCGCGCCGATCCGACCAACCTGCTGCTGTACGAAGCCATCGGCGGCAATGGCAAGAGCATGCTCACCTGGGAATGGGCGATTAATCACGCCACGCAGGTCC
>CBDTZL010000284.1:0-2168 GCA_965364895.1 uncultured bacterium | reverse complement strand
GATAGACCTCGCCCATGCCTCCCGCCCCGAGGGGCGAGAGGATTTCGTAAGGACCTAACATGGATTTCGGAAGCAGCGTCATTGACGACCCTTGAACTCTTCATACCAGTTTTCAATGACGCCGATTGTGGCCGGGCGATCACCGCCGCGTTGCTTCACGACGAGTAGGCTCTTTCCGTCAGCGGCGAAGTCCATCCCGGTAAAGGGATCGATGCCTAGTTTGGGTCCGTCCACCACGAGGCGAGGTGTAGTGAGCTTAACTCTTGATTCTGAAGATAGCCGCACCTCGTAGATTCCGACCTCCGGTCCGACCCTCACGGAGCCTCCGATCGTGTATTGCCGATTGTAAGAACCCACAGCGAAGAGCCGCCGTTGCTGCGGCAATAGGCAAGGTGCCGCCCATTCGGAGAGAGCGTCGGTTCTTCGATGAAAAGTCCCGACTTGGGAAAATTCGTAACCTGTTCAAGAGGGCCACCCGATGCTGGAAGTCGGTAGATGTTGCGATGGCTTGGCTGCACGTAGACCCATTCCCCGTCAGGGGAATAGAACATATGTCGCATCCTCTCGTACCCCGAGGTCAGAGCGTTGGACTCACCACCAGAGGCGGGAATCCGTGAGACCTGGATGACACCGCTTGCATTTGAACAAAGGATGATCCAGCGCCCATCGGGAGACCAATCACCGTTGTAGTGATCCGATGGAGAGAACGTCAGCTGGCGCTCCTCACGGCTACCAAGCTCCAGGATGAACAATTGCAAAAAGCCATCCACGCGGTACGAATAGAGAAGGCTTCGACCGTCTGGTGAAAAAGGACTGCACAGCAATCCAGGCTTCGGAGGCACGAGCTCGTCAGCAAGGCTGCCATCGACACTAACGAGCCAAATCGCAGCCGTGCCATCGGGGAGAAATCGAGTGACGGCAAGCTGTTGCCCATCTCGGGCCCAGTATGGAAAGGCAGCCCCGAGGTCCTCTCCGGGGAGCCGGAGGCGCTCTAGCTTCTTGGTGTCGAGGTCAACGATCCATATTTCCTGCGGCCTTAAGCGATTGCTCGAGAAGGCGATGCGCTTGCCATCGGGTGAGAAGCTGGGGTAGCGGTCAATGACTTGACCGATGCTTAGCCGGTCCTCGGGGCCAGAGGAGGCGTTGCCGCGTTCGGTCAGTGGGAGCAGGGTCAAGTTAAGTGACTCCTCCAGCAGAGAGACCACGAGCTGCTCCCCGTCACGGGCGATAGCAAGATCCCTGAGGATGCCGGTCATCAGGCCAAAGGTCTGCGGATCGCCAAGGGTTTCTTGACTACCAGGGTCGATGTTGACTGCCTGCAGCCGGGTTCCACCTTGAGGATCGCGGATTAGGAAGTAGAGACGCTCCCCGGAAGGATCCCAGGCATGGCTCGAGCCTCTGAGCAGTTTCCGAGGGGTTCCGCCCACCGTCGGCAAGACAAACACGCGCTGGTCACTTGTTTCGAAGCTGATCCAGTTTCCGCTTGGCGTGTACTGGAGCCTGACGATCTCCCATGTCGATTCGCCGCTTGGCAGCACGGCCCTAGGGCTGCCGCCTTCGGCGGGAATCTGCAGGATGGAGCGGTGGTCTTCGGATCCACTCACGTAGGCGATCCTACGGCCGTCAGGATGCCAGACGGGGAAGTTACCGTTTTGAGCCAGGCGGCGAGGTTGACCCCCGAGCGCCGGTGCAATCCAAATGTCGCCTCCAAACGTTCGGAATTCAAAGCCGATAATCCCCCAAATCCTAATTAAGGCGGTTCGAGACGAGCGGGTAGAGACGAAGGCAATCCGGTTTCCATCGGGCGAGAACGCGGGTTGGATATCATCCGCGGGATCATTGGTTACGTTAATGTCCTGGCCTCCATCGACTCGGCGAACGTAGATCTCGGAGTTGCCGCTTCGGTTGGAGGAGAAAGCGAGCTGGTTGCTGTCCGGCGACCAGGTGGGCCACCCCGTAAATCCAGGGTCATGTGTTAGTCGAGCGACGTGCGTTAGCGCAGCCGTGCTTTGTGGGATCTGCGGCGGCCTGACCGATTTCCACACACCAACACCGATCACCATTCCAACAGTTATAAGGAGTCCGCCCGTAATGAATTGGCGTACCGGGCGTTTTTCCTGAGCCGGAATACCGGTAGCCGCCGACATGGCTATCACCGACCACGCCCG
>CBDTZL010000283.1:0-2172 GCA_965364895.1 uncultured bacterium | reverse complement strand
AATTTCTTGGTCGAGCCCGGAATCAGTATTGTGGCGGCCGCGCAGACGGCGCAGACCGCAGGCGAGGTACACGCCATGCACGACCCAACTGAAGGAGGACTGGCGACCGGACTGTGGGAGCTGGCACAATCATCTCGAACGGCGCTCGAAATCGAAGAAGTGGCAATCCAGGTTCTGCCTGAAGGTCAGATACTTTGCCAGCACTATGGACTGGACCCGCTTTCGAGCATCGCCTCCGGGGCGCTTCTTATCGTCGCGACGACGGAAAGTTCTGATCAAATCGTGGCGGCACTTGAGGGTAAAGGAATCTCCGCGGCCGTAATTGGAGAGGTCATTGCGCATGCTGAACCCAAGGTGACTCTCAATTCGGCTGGAAAGAAACGTGAACTCCCTCGACCGGAACGGGATGAGATTACAAAGCTTTTCGAGAGCCACGGTTGACAGAGTGCAAACCTTTGACAAGGTGTCAAACTTTGATCCGGCATCAATGGAACGGATCACGGATCAGGCTGAGGCCAGCGAGCCGTTAAGTACAATAGAAACAATGGTACAATAATACAATGCTACAATGCGACAATATTGAGCACAACCATCGGGGGTTGTCCGGTCACAGCCGCGCGAACGCCAGCGTAACTTTGGAGAGTTGGTAGATGGTCGAGCTCAACTTCCGGAGCGGCGATCCGATCTACCTTCAGATTGTGGATCAATTTGAGCGGCAGATCGTGGATGGCGAGCTCAAGCCGGGCGATCAGCTGCCGACCGTGAGGGAGCTGGCAAACGAACTAGAGGTGAACTTCAATACCGTCGCGCGAGCGTACCGCATCTTAGATGACAGCGGAGCGATTTCGACTCAGCAGGGTCGAGGCACTTACGTCATCGAACCCGGAACCGGTGGGCGCGCCACGTTGGAGGAAATTGCGAGCAGATTCGCCACGCAGGCCTTTCGGCTGGGCTATGAGCCGGAAGAGGTAGCGCAGGCGGTTGGCTATGTACTGGGTCAGTGGGAGCAGGAAGGAAAGCCGCCAGAGGGCTAGCGAATGTTTCACGTGAAACATTGCCCTAAACGGAGAGACCGCTAATGGACATCGCGGTTCGATTGCTCAATGGCCTGCTCATGATCGCCATGCCGATCGCGCTGGGAATCTATCTGGTTCGACGAACCGGGCAGCGCTGGAAACTATTTCTTGTGGGTGCGGTGCTCTTCGTCGCCTCCCAGGTGCTGCATATACCCTTCAACCTGATCGTGCTCAACCCCATCTTGGAGCAAATAGGGTTTGGCCAGGGTGGTTTTGGTGCAGCGCTTCTGCTTGGAGCACTGCTCCTGGGGCTTTCCGCCGGGCTTTTTGAGGAAATTACCCGCTGGCTGGGCCTTCGATACTGGATCAAAGAGGCGCGCTCCTGGAGTTCATCCCTCATGTACGGCGCCGGATGGGGAGGGATGGAGGCGATACTCGTAGGACTCGCTGTGCTGTGGGCGCTCACGCAGGCGCTGCTTTGGGAGCAGGGACTTCTGCAGAGTCTCATCCCTGCCGATCAGCTTGCGCTCGTTGACGAGCAGTTTGCTGCCTACTGGGGCACACCGCTTCTCTTTAATCTTCTCGGAGCAGCGGAGCGGTCATTTGCCTTGATGCTGCATCTCTCGCTCAGCGTGATGGTGATGAGGGTGTTCACTTACAACAATCGCCTGTGGCTTGTTGCGGCGATCGCCTGGACGCCTTTGTCGAAGCCGCAGCGGTCGTGGCAATCACCCAGATCAGCGCCGTGGCTACCGAGGCTATCGTGGCTGTAATGGGGGGCATCAGCCTGGTAATCATTTTTTACTTGAAAGAGAGCGACCCGGCTCCAGAGGAAAAGGTGAAAGCGACCACTCCAGAGTTTGAACCCAGACCGGTGCAAGTTACGGAAGAGAAACTGGACGATTCTCGCTACTCGAGCTGAATAAGGGATCTCAAACCTGAACCTATGATCAGCATAGAAGGATTGACCAAGCAATTCGACGAAACCACGGCGGTGGAAAACCTTGAGCTGGAGATTCATCCAGGAGAGGTATTTGGCTTCCTGGGCCCGAACGGCGCCGGGAAGACTACAACGCTGCGTATGCTCAGCGCACTGATAAATCCCACCTCTGGGACGGCGTACGTGGCAGGTTATCGGCTGGGGGAAGACGACCAG
>CBDTZL010000282.1:0-2173 GCA_965364895.1 uncultured bacterium | reverse complement strand
GCAATTCGGGGTCTCAAACACAACGAACGAGGTGCTGCATGAAGCGCATCGGTATTCTGACCGGCGGCGGTGACGCGCCAGGCCTCAACGCCGTAATACGAGCCGTAGTCAAATCCGCACACAATGCCGGAGGATTCGAGGTCGTGGGCATCCGAAACGGGTTCGATGGCTGCCTCGAGCCAGAAGGTATCGTTGACCTTACCCGAGCGGAGGTAAGAGGCATCCTCCCTAAAGGAGGCACGATCTTAGGTGCCGCCAACCGCGGAAATCCATTTGCGAGAAAGATCGAGCGCGATGGTGAGGAGGTTATTGAGGATGTCTCAGACGAAGTGGTGGCTCGAATTGCAGAGCTCGGCCTCGATAGTTTGATCGTCGTGGGCGGGGACGGAACGCTTCGAATCAGCCTTGAGCTACACCATAAAGGATCCCCGATTATTGGCGTCCCAAAAACCATCGACAACGACATCAAGGGTACGGATGTCACATTCGGATTTGACACCGCAGTGAACACGGCAATGGAGGCCATCGACAGACTTCATACGACCGCCGAATCCCATCACCGAGTCATGGTTCTGGAGCTGATGGGTCGAGACGCCGGGTTCATCACCCTGCATGCAGGCCTCGCAGGCGGAGCGGATGTCATTCTGATCCCAGAAATCCCATTTGAGTTTGAGAGTGTCTGCCAGACGATCCAGACCCGCGCCGAAAGGGGTCGACACTTCAGCATTATTGCGGTGGCGGAGGGCGCCCATCCAAAGGGGGGCCAACCGATCTTCAGCCAGGCAGGTGATAAGCTCGTCCAAGCGCGGCTGGGCGGGATCGGTGCAACAGTTGCGAAGTTTGTCGAAGAAGCCTGCGGGATGGAATGCCGGTTCATCGTACTGGGGCATCTCCAGCGCGGCGGTTCTCCGACTGCCTTCGATCGCTGGCTGGCATCTCGATTTGGTGCGGCGGCATTCCGGCTTGCAGCGCAGGGTACTCACGGGCAGATGGTCGCCCTGAAGGGGACCGAAGTCACGAGCGTCACTCTTGAAGAGGCGTTGGCCGAACCGAATCGGGTGGATCCGAACGGTGATTCAGTGCAAACGGCACGCAATCTAGGGCTGTCGCTGGGAGACTGAGCGCGTTTATGGCGGGAAAACTAGTGCGCATAGCCATCCTCGCTGGAGGGTATGCCAAAGAGTGCCCGTGAGTAGCTTGATATCATGGATTGCGCGATAAATCTGGTTCATGGCCCGAGATCGAATGTTTGAGACTGACGACCTGCTGGAGACCCTACGCTCCTCCCTCTCGGGGGATCGAGCACAGCGCTTTCTCATCGGTTTCCTCTTTGGGATGGCATTCTTCTTCATTGCGGCTGGTCTATCAGAGGTTCTGCTGGCTCGAAACGAAGTTTGCCTTGAGTCATTGTCGGATTTCAGGATTGCCCCCGACCCCAATGAGTTCTGTATGTCCGAATTTGCGTTTTTCCTGGCGCGCGGCATGTCTCGAGGTCCATTCGGCACGCTCAGCCCATCAACGTCGCCGTTCATCGCCTGGCCGGTGATGGCCGTGATCTTCGGGCTGCTTGGTGGAGGCTTTGCTCAGCTGTCGTGGAGGGTCGGAATCGCAGGATTTATCGTTGTCGTGGTCGTTCTTTTAGTGGCATTCATGTCCGTCGACTTTATGGCGCAATTTATCGTTATCGAATAGCAAGCTCCGATAGGAATTAAGGGAAAGAGCCGCCCGACTGGGCGGCTCTACCTTTTGCGCTGCGGCATCTACTCAGCTTATTAGGCTAAGGAGGGATGCCGCAGCGCTATGTTCATCAAAGTTACTACTCATGGGCATCACCTCCTCATCTTATGGGATGGCGATTGGGGTTCTTTCTGAACCGTGACGAGTATCTCACAGCTACAAGGGTGTGTCAATTCGTGCCTGGGATAGATTATGGGATCAACAAACTTTGCACTAATTGCTATTTGGGAACCCTTTGTAGATGCCTTCTATACTGAATTCCCTAGAAAAAAACAGGTACGGAGGGTCCCTTAGTTGCCTGGATCCGAGCTAGAGGCGGGGAAGGCTTTCACGGAGAAATTTCGCGGCTCCCCGGACTGGGCGGATGCCCTTGCGTGCCCGTGACCTGACCCCCGATCTTTGTACCACTTGCTAAGTTAGTCTAAGTGGCTTGTAT
>CBDTZL010000281.1:0-2184 GCA_965364895.1 uncultured bacterium | reverse complement strand
CGCCCGCCTTGAGGGCGCTCTTCAGCGTATCGATCAGCGGCAGATTGGTGTAGCGAACCATAACGGCCAGATCGTACCGGTCGGCCGTGAAAAGATCCGCCGGTCGATGCGAAACATCTTCCAGGTCCGTCTGGATGCACGTGATGGGCAGGCTGTCCGCGGTCGCCGTCTCGGCCAGGTCATCGAGCGCGACCTCTGAGGCGTCAACTGCATCGACCTGCCAACCTCGTCGCGCGAGATAGATAGCATTTCGTCCGGTACCGCAGGCCACATCGATGGCTCGTGGATGAGTCTCCCGACGCTCAAGCTTCGGCAACCATTTCGCCAGCAGCGCGCTTGGATGCGTGCGCGTAGCATAGGCGCCTTCGCGATAACGCTCGTTCCACTTTTCCTGGTCCGCTTGGCTCATCCTGGGATCCGTCGTCCACTGCCCGGGAACCTCTTCGTAACGGAAAACGTGGGATCGATCAAATCGGCCGCCGTCGGAGCATAGACTGTATGGCTGAATGTCCGCTTTCGGCCAAAAGCAGCCATAACCTCGGTCCCATATCCCACCATTCTGAATGTCTGCTTTCGGGAGAGCGGACATTCCTCGCCCATAGTGGTCGGGCAAGAAGAAGGGCAAAAAGACACTATGCGTTCGACTGCTGGCGAGGCGTAGTGCTGCGTGAGCGACACCGAGTTGCGGCTCAGCGAATCGCTATGGGCGCGACCGTCGACCCACCCGAGCCCCGGATCGGGATTGTCTGAACGATCAGGGTCGCTACGTAACACGATTCATCCGCTGAAGGCTCACCCGTGCCGTCCCCGGTCCGCTCCTGCTCGCAGTCCGCTGCCCACTCCTCCAGATCGACGTCCTCCAGCATGTAGATGCCGCTGCTCAGCCAGCTGATGTGACCGGGCCGGTGGAATGGTGCGGGTTCCTTGAAAGGATTGGCGACCTCAATACTTTTGACATCGGCCGCCACCAGAACGGGCTGGCGATTCAGCGTCCACTGAATCGCACGTGCACCCAGCCCTGGGCCACCGGGGAGAAACTCCGCGTCCTGACCGTTGTTGAGGTATTTCAGGCGTTCGGTTCGAGGATCGGCGGGGTTCGATGTCCAGAATCGTCCGGCCCACCCCGTGCGAATCAACAACGCATCGCCGGGGTGAATGTCATCGATGGTTAGGCTCTGTCGAAGCAAGGCCCGCTCCAATTCTTCGGGCGTAAATTCGTACTCTGGCTGCGGGAAGTCCTCCGCGCCACGGCCGGCTTCAGCCTCACCCTCCCTGAGGAGCGCGGCTACATCGATCAGCACGCCACGCGCGATGATGGTTCCGACGTTCTCGATCCCCATCCTGCCATGCCCACGAAAGACGTAATCATTACCTGGATTCCCCCTTGGTAACTGGCCTGGATCACCTTCCGCGTGAAGATGATTTTCTGGATCACGCGTGTCGAAACAGTTGTAAGTGACGCCACCCTGGGTGAAATGGTTGAAACCGTCGAGCTGCGTCCCGATCTCGAACTGCAGGACCCCACCTCGATTCGGATTGAAGGTGCTGTTGCCCAGCGTCTCCTCATTGTTGGTAATCGTGTTGCTGGGGCCAACGCCCGGCCATTGGCCCAGGTTAGCCTTGAAATCGAGAAACGCTGCGAAACCCATCTGGCCGGGCTCCAGAATGTGCGCGAGATTGTAGACTCTACCCAGGCGAATCAGGCTAAGATTTTCGCGAACCCGGTCCGCGGTCAGGTAGTTCAAATTTCCCCGCTCATCGTCCGGCCCCCAGGTTCTCGTGGTGGGATTATCGCAGGGGTCCGGAAGCTCTTCGATGACGTCGGGAATCGGGTCCATGGGCGAATAACCTGTCGGAGACTGTGCCCAAAGCGGCGCGTACCACGCCAGCAAAACACAGAGCAACACAGAAATCCCCAGCTTCTTTCGCGATGGGCCGACCTTCTCTTTATTCATTACATCCGTCCCCTTTAAGTCAATCAGTCCCGATTTGGACCCGGAATTTCATCAGGCCGATCCTGGATTAGAGATTCGATGTAGCGTTTCACCTTCACGGGATCGAGGACGACCGCACACTATTTTCGCAGAATACGCTTGAAGATCACTCGTAGTTGGCTTTTTGGACGCGGAAGTCGCCGTATATCGTGTGGCGATTGGTCGGGGTGAGAGGATTTGAACCTCCGGC
>CBDTZL010000280.1:0-2188 GCA_965364895.1 uncultured bacterium | reverse complement strand
AACTCAGTTCGCTCTCCATCTTGGTGATCTCGATCCGGGCGCTTTTCGCACCGCTATGCCTGATGACGTTCCGAAGTGCCTCCTGTACGATCCGGTAGAGGCACAGCGCAATGTCGCTGGAAAGCGAACGCGGGACCTCGTGATGTGCCAACTCGATATGAATGTCGTGCTGCTCAGAAATCTCCTTGCAGAAACTCCTGGCTGCCGCCACGAGGCCAAGGTGCTGCAGAACGGAGGGGTGAAGTTGATGTGACAAGCGATGGACATCCGACGAAAGCTCTTTGGTGCGCCGCAGCAGGGACCCGAGGCCATCGACGAGGTTTTCTTGAGTTTCCGGCAGCCCGTCTTTAAATCGCTCGAGGTCCACGGCAAGAAGCGCTAGTCGTTGGTTGAAGTCGTCGTGAAGCTCGCGTGCAATTCGGCTGCGCTCTTCTTCCTGCGCGGCGATCAGGCGGGCGCTGAGGCGGTGTAGCGCGCTCGTACGCTCCTCGACCCGCAGCTCCAACTCTTCGTTCAGCTTGCGGATCTCCTCCTCTGCCTGCTTGCGCTCTGTGAGGTCATGGACCAACGCGAAGCAACCCTGCACACATCCGCTGTCGTCGAGGTGCGGAACGTAGGTCGTTTCAATGGCTCGCGCCTGTCCATCAGGATAGGTCCTGGTTTGTTCGAAACGCTGTTCCATGCCGCCCAGCGCCGTTTCTAAGTGGGCGTTGAGCTGCTCATGGGGCTCCGGACCTATGACTTCCCGTATGGCGCGACCAACGACTCCTTCCTCTGAACTCGCATACCATTGCTGAGCCGTTCGGTTGACGTATCGAAACCGTCGATCGCGATCGAAGTAGCTAATAAAAACCGGAAGGTTGTCGGCGATCAGGTGTAAACGGTCTCGGCTGTCGCGAAGCGCTTCCTCCACCCGCTTGCGTTCGGCGAGTTCCCGAACAAGGCTCCCTTCCCGTTCCTCCAGGTCACCTAACAAACCGGCCGTGCCCCGGTTGATCGAGGTAAAGCCGATACAGATGGCTCCGGTCCCGAGCAGCGCAACCAGCCAGCTGCCGTTCAGGTGCAACTCCCGCATAGTGG
Organism: uncultured bacterium; assembly: GCA_965364895.1. Classification (GTDB taxonomy): domain Bacteria; phylum Chloroflexota; class Anaerolineae; order Anaerolineales; family E44-bin32; genus JADFRG01. The sequence goes on along the minus strand of CBDTZL010000280.1, from coordinate 1,108 downwards.
CCATGACCTCCGCCCTAGGCATGAAGTTCGGAAAAACGTGCATGACCAAAAGGTCGGTCAGATAGAACAGAGCGACCAGCGAAAGCCCACCGAGAATAGCTAGAAATCCGATCTCGGAGCTGCGCACCAACTGTGGCCGGTTCCTGAGGAACCCAACAGCAGTGTAGCCGACAACCCCCAGGATCAAGATGTCGATAACCGTCATTAAGAAGATCGATTTCCATATCATGAGCTTGCCCTTACTCGCCAAATCCACCGCTGCGCACTCGGCTTAGCTGACAGCAATGCCGACGGCAGCCAACTAAATCCGGTCCGATATGATGATAAGGTGCAAACGACACCTAATCGTTTGGCGCTATTATCGGTGCCGGTGCCACGAAACTCCGTCAAGCCTTGCAACGTCTCTTCACTGGCGCGAAGTTCCCGTGTCAATTCGACACGCGCAGCCTCGCGGCTGCCCCGGGCGTGCTCCGCACAGGGACGGAGGGGACCGCGCCCTTCCATAGCCGATGTGGTGTCTTCGATCGTCCGGTCTCGCCCGTTCCGCGAACCAGCGCCCGGGCGGTCTTTGGCGACGAACATCCGAGATGCATCCCTGAAAAGTCGGTTTTGTTGAGCTAACATGCCGTGCTTATTTGACCACTGACAATAAGTATTTTTCCCTATGATTTTTGGTGCGATCTGGGAGACCTTGCCAAAAGTCGGGTCGCCAGAAATCACTCACCGAATCGGCTGATCATTGCGAACCAAAGGACACGAAATGAAGTGGCCGCCCGCGCCTCACGGCTACAAAAAAGTGTGACCCGATTAGGGGTCACACGAGTTGCGGGCAAGATGAAATTGGTGGGTGAAACGCTACATTCGGGGACCTATGAAGCCTTTCAGCGCCACCAGCGAGGCGAAGGGACACGATACGAGCGTGAGACATTGCGGCTCTTAATGGTTACCGATGAAACACGCCTTTCAAGAGATGTTGATCGATCCATTCGTTGGTATTGCCCTCGTTTCAACGCGTACAGGGAGGACTATCAAAACCACACGTTGACGCTTGCCAGCTTGGCATCGGGACGGCCTGGGAGGAACTGTCAATTCTGACAGGTCTGCCGAG
>CBDTZL010000279.1:0-2219 GCA_965364895.1 uncultured bacterium | reverse complement strand
TCAAGTGCGATTCGGCAAAGCTGCGCATGGCCTTCAGGTGGTCAGTGGGCCCATTCAACCGGCTGCGCATCGTGCTCAGGCCGATGTGTGTTGCGCCCCCCTCCTGCCAGTCTTGTATCAAGCCGCCTATTCGATCCGGATCGCCCTCACGATAATGTACGCGGACTTCAAATCCAAATTCGCTTATCTTTCGCCCCGCCTGCTCCAAATACTGCTCGAGTAAATCGAAATGGGGCCTGGCCTCTTCAGCAGTCGGGTAGTTAGGAATCCACCCATCCCCCAAGCGTGCGGCGCGGCGAATAACAGCGTCTGCGTGGCCGCCAAACCAGATCGGGATTGGCTGCTGAATGGGGAGCGGGTTTATTCCGGAATCCTCAACGGTGTTCCACTGCCCTGAAAAATTCACAACCGGTTCTGTCCATAAGGTTCGCATGAGCTCGACCTGTTCCTCAACTCGTCGACCTCGGTTGTGGAAATCTTCACCGAGGGCAATATATTCGGGCTTATTCCAGCCGATTCCCACGCCGAGCCGCAGCCGCCCCTCGCTCAGCACGTCCAGAGTGGCAGCTTGCTTGGCTGCCAGCACGGTTTGGCGCTGCGGAAGGATCACTATGCTGGTCAGGAAGGAAATATGTTTGGTGACCGCAGCCATGAAACTAAACAAGGAAAAAGGCTCGTGGAAAGGATCCTCCAGCGAGTAGATCCCTTTCCATCCGGGCCGATCCGGGTCAACGCCCAAGACGTGTTCATACGTGAGGATGTGTGAGAACCCGAGTTCCTCGGCCGTCTGCGCAAATTCTCGGATGGCTCCTGGATCGGAGCCGTACTCAGTTTGAGGATACAGAATGCCAAAATCCATGCAATATCCTTGTGGGTCGGATAAGGTGCAGAAAGTATAGTCGAGCCGATAAAGTACAATGGCTTCGATGGCCGATATCCCAGTGCTCATCACCGTGGATATGCCCGATGCGCTCTTAGATCGGCTTAGAGCGGTCTCACCCCACATCGAAATCGATCTGCTGCCAACCGGCGACGCATCCGACTTCACTGAAGAGCAGTTGGGGGAGATGGAAGTCCTCTACACCCGCCAGGCCCTGCCAGAACCGGAACAAGTGCCAAACTTGCGCTGGATCCAGTTCCACTGGTCGGGGATTGACGCGTTCGTGGATCAGAGCCTACTGCGCTCCGACATGATCGTCACAACGCTGAGCGGAGCGGCCGTCCCCCAAATGGCAGAGTTCGCGCTGACGATGATGCTGTCCTTAAGCCATCACATGCCGTCCATGATGGAAGATCAGAAGGAGAAGGTATGGGCGGACAACAAGTTCACTCGCTTTCGGCCCAAGGAGCTGCGGGGAAGCACAGTGGGAATCGTTGGCTATGGAAACATTGGGCGGGAAATCGCCCGCATTTGCCAGGCCTTAGGCGCGCAGGTACTGGCCACCAAGCGCGACCTGAAGACGCTCGATGCGGGAGGATATGTATTGGAGGGCATGGGGGATTTGCAGGCCGATATCCCTGAGCGCCTCTATCCCCCTCAAGCGCTGCCTTCAATGGCCTCAGAGTGCGATTTCCTGGTCCTTACCGTCCCGCTCACACCCGAAACGCGGGGTTTGGTAAACGCAAAGGTGTTTGAGAGCATGAAGGACACTGCTTACCTGATCGATGTTTCCCGAGGCGGAGTTGTTGATCAAGGAGCGCTTGTGGAAGCGCTAAGAGAAGAGACGATCGCCGGAGCGGCATTGGATGTGTATCCGGTGGAGCCCTTGCCTGAAAGCAGCCCACTCTGGGAATTGCCGAACGTCATTCTCTCACCACACGTAGCCGGTACCTCCGGCCAGTATTTGGAGCGAGCTGCCGATCTTTTTGCCGAAAACCTGCGTCGATATGTTGCGAACGAACCTCTCTTGAACCGCTACGACTCAAAACGTGGATACTGACCCTTCAATTCGATTTCACATATTCGGCGCGAACGAGTCTTAGGTTATAGGAGCTTCAGTGGGCGACTCAAACAACAAGCCGCAATTCGACATTCTGGTAGACACGCATGCAGCTGAAATCTACCGATACCTCTGGCGCATGCTGCAAAATGAGCAAGATGCCGAAGATTGTCTCCAAGAGGCATTTCTCAAGTCCTATCTAGCCTACGATCGGCTGGATGGAAACGCCAACTATCGAGCCTGGCTCTACCGCATCGCGGGTAACACCGCCCGAACTCG
>CBDTZL010000278.1:0-2220 GCA_965364895.1 uncultured bacterium | reverse complement strand
GTAGCGGGTTTTCGCATCTACCGGCGACGATGACGCCGCTCAACTGCCGGAACATGAGCAGCGTCACCACCAGGAAGCCGACGACCTCCAGCCGCCAACGGCTGTCGCGCGGCAGCCAGCCGAGCGCGCAAATGACCGCGATCAGCAGGAACAGGCAATACCAGTGCGAGGTCGGATTGAGGAACTGCACGAACGACAGCGCCGTCATCGACACCGAGGCGGCCACGGCGGGTCATGGTGGTGAGCTTTTTCACGATCGTTCGAGGATGACGATAGGCAGCACTTGTAAAGATTGCTTTCGGGTCTCTATCGACGATTTTTGATATTTGTTACAAATGCATTTTGCTTATGATCAAAAGTTCTTAGATCTTCATGACCATAAGAAGCAAGTATATCTCTTTTACCCAATCTAAGCCGTCATAAGTATCTACAGTCGGGTGAGAGACGTCCGACAGACTGTTAGGCCCTGGGAAAGACTTTCTTCGCCAACGATGCCGGATGCTCTCAGGGGTGGTGTACGATAAGGAAGGTTTTTTCCGTCGGGTGTGGAAATGCTAGCTAGGCGGTTTGCGCGCCGGGGGACCTGCCGGGAGAGTTCTTCGAGTTTTACCGTTGACCCGAAAGCAATGGCAGGAGGTTTTGAGCTACAGCGATCACAGCTGGGCCGCACGTCACAACGAAAATTGATGGGAAGACGAAGAGAACCATGGGAAAAATCATCTTGACCGCCATCTTGGCAGCTTGTTCTTCCGCGCGTTGCCTACGCTTGGTGCGCATACTGTCGGAAAAGACCCGCAGGGCCTGGGCGATACTGGTCCCAAACCGGTCGGTCTGGATCAGTACCCCAACCAGCGCCTTCAAATCTTCCACGCCACTCCGTTGCCCGAGATTGCGCAAGGCTTGAGTACGGGTTTGACCCGCGTTTATTTCAAGATTGAGCCGGTTCAGTTCATCACTCAAATCAGGAGCGCTGAGTCGGTTCTCCCGACTGATGCGCTGGAGTGCCTGGTCGAGGCCAATACCGGCTTCCACACAAACCCCAAGCAGGTCCAGAGCATCGGGAAGGGCCCGCTGAATACGATCTTTTCGCTTCCCTACTTGCCATCTCAGCCATGAATCGGGTAACAACGCCCCCAGAAAGATCGAGAGCACAACATAGAGAATTAGATTACTTTGAAGATACCCGGTTAGAGCGAAACCGATCAGGAGACTGAGAGCCAGGCTCGCCTGCATCCCGTAGAAAAGAACTGTCGCGTCCTTGCGCCTGATCCCTGCCTGAGCAAGCCGCTGCTCTTGCCGGGATATTTCGTCAAGCGAGCGCGGCAGCGTTTCTCCAAGTGATCGGAAAACCCGTTCGCAACTTTCCAAGTAGCTGTGCCAATCCAGCATCCCCTGTTTTGTCTCCACCCCACTTGGCTGGACTCGTTGTTTTAGATTGAGAGTGCGGGTTGATAATGCATAGCCGGCGCCTAAGAATGCGATGAATAGCAGGGCTCCGAGAATGACGAGAGACAGCGTTAGATCCATGTCGAGCTCCTTCAGACTTTCATGCTGGTGATTTTTCGGATCGTGAAATAGCCCAATATTTGCAGAACGACAGCACCCTGTAGCAACTGGTTCCCCAACTCTTCTTCGAAAAGAGGAGTCATGTAATCCGGATTATTCGCATACATGAGAATACCAACGGCGAAGGGCAGAACCATCAAGCAATAGAGAGACAGTCGCCCTTCCGCAGTAACCGTCTTGATGTGGCGGTAGAGTTTGAAGCGCTCCCGGATCACCACCGACAAGTTGTCGAGAATCTCCCCCAGATTGCCGCCCGACTCGCGCTGAATCTGTAGGGCCGTTACGAAGAGGCGGACATCTCCACCAGGAACGCGCTCGGTCAGGTTCTGCAGAGCTTCGCGCATCGGAAGTCCGAGGTTCTGTTGATCATAGGTGATGCGAAACTCCCCGGCCAGCGGTTCTGACATTTCGTCGGCGATCAGTTCAAACCCGGTGGTGAATGCGTGACCAGCGCGCACCGCACGAGCCAACAAATCCAAGGCATCGGGAAATGATTCTTCGAACTTCGAAAAGCGCTGCTGACGCCTAAAGGCAACTGCAAGGAAAGGAATCATTCCTGCACCGAGCGCCGACAACCCAAGCAGAAGCACCGGGAGACTCGCCATCCATCCCAGCAGGAATCCAAACAGGGCGAGGATTAACGAGCCCAGCAGC
>CBDTZL010000277.1:0-2244 GCA_965364895.1 uncultured bacterium | reverse complement strand
CGACCTACCGCGAGGTCGACCTCGACGTCGCCCGACCCTTCCACGAGATCTTGCTGGATATCAACAAAGCCCGGTTGGCGACTCGCCTTAAACTCGAACGTATGACCAAGGAGCAAACTAGAGATCTCCTTGCTGCGATCCTTGAGGACGAGATCACCCAAGAATTCTTGGATGGGATTTACAAGGAGACCGAGGGGAATCCCTTCTTTGTAGAAGAGGTCTGCAAGACCCTGGTCGAAGAAGGCAAGCTCTATTACGCGGATGGGGAATGGCATCGCCCGAGCATGGATGAGCTTGAGATTCCTCAGAGCGTGAGGGTGGCCATTCAAACCCGAGTTGCCCGGCTGCCCGAGCCACACCAAAATGTCCTCAGCATGGCAGCCATATTGGGAAGAGAATTCGAGTACGAGGTACTGGCAGAAGCGAGCGAGGCCGACGAAGACTCGGTGATTGAAGCTTTAGAGGCCGCTGAAGATGCTCAACTGATTGAAGAGACGGGCGAAGCGGACGAAGATCGGTTCGCTTTTGTACACGCGCTGATTCCTTTGGCCCTGCTGGACAGTGTGCGCAAGCTTCGCCGAAGAAAGCTACATAGGCGCGCGGCAGCCGCGGTTGAGAAGCTCCGGTCAGACGACTACGAAGCTCTGGCTCACCATTACTCAGAAGCTGGAGACGATCAGCGCGCGCTAACGTACTACATGCAGGCTGGTCAGCGTGCTGCGGGAGCCTTTGCCAATCGCGAGGCAGAAGGCCACTTCAGGTCCGCCCTGGACCTCGTTGAAGATAGGCAGCAAGAGCTTGAGATCAGCGAGCTTCTGGTCAATGTGCTTTACCGACACGCCCGCTACGATCAAGCACTTGAAATTGGACGACGAGCCATCGAAATCTGTAGCGAGCTGGATAAGACCGAAACTGAAGCTCATCTCTATGCGCTTAGCACGCGCATCGCATGGGACGCGGGAGACACGCGCCGAAGTCTTGCCATCGGCAAGAGTGGACTGGAGGCTGTGGGAGACGCGCCGGATAGCCCCGGTTTGGCAGAGTTGCTCCACGAAACCGCTCGCGCAAACTTCTTCAACGGGTTCAGTGAGGCCGGCATTCCTCAGGTCGAGCGCGCCCTCGAGGTGGCAATAAGGACAGGCGCCGTCGAGTTCCAGATCGAGGCCTTAATTACGCAAGGAAGCTTTGCCGGACTTTCAACAGAGCAATCAAAGATGGTGATGGACCGTGCTGTCGATCTGGCTCGTTCGGAGGGATTCCCTGATCAGGAAGGACGTGCACTAAATAACCGGGCGATCCTCTACGGCTTCGCTCTCGGCGACTTGACCGGTGCATTTGATGATTTGAAGCGTGCAGCTAATTTGGCCCGGGAGAGGCATCGGTTCGCATTTGAATTCTTTTACGGTGCTAACGCGGGTGGGTGGGGATTGCTGCTCGGAGAGCTCAGTTGGGCAGAGAAGTACCAATCCAAGCTAAAAGCGTTGCTGGAGGAAGTCGATGACACCGGTTTTGGCGGCCGAAACATTCAAAGTACTGGTGCTATCTTGGACGATCGTATGGGGCGCCTCGATTCAGCGATGGAAGCCTTCCGCGACCTTCTGCAGTTCTCGTTGGATGCAGGTGATGCAAATTTCATCTATTCGAGCGCGGTGTATATGGCTGAAGTTGTGTTGCATGCTGGCACGAACCTCGAGGAAGCGGAAAGTGCATTGGACGCGATCCTCTCGATGGAATTGCACTACGCTGGTACGGTTTTGCCTTTGTGCAGGCAATCTCAGATCCACGCCATGCAGGGCCGCTTAGAGGAAGCAAACAAACGATTGAACGAAGCACATTCGGTTGCAAAGGAATTGCACTGGGCGATCGATAAAGTCTGGCTGGCGGAGGCAGAAGCGAGCCTGGCAGTAGTCGAGGGGCGCTGGGAGAAGGCTCTTGGTGCTTTCGAAGAGGCCGATACTTTGCACACTCAACACGGAATGCGGTGGGATCGAGCATACCACCGGGCATTATGGGCAGACGCATTGAGTCAATCTAATATTGACGGCTGGCTCTCACAGGCGAAGAACCTATTAGCCCAATCCGAAGCGGAATTCCGCGAGATCGATGCGGATTTTTATGCTGATTGGGCCAATGGAAAATTGGCTGCTGTGGAGACAATAAACCGGTAGAGTCTATGCGAGGCTTTGATTCCGAGGCCTGATCTAATGAATCGACAAGAATGATGACAAACGGCTCCAATATCTA
>CBDTZL010000276.1:0-2256 GCA_965364895.1 uncultured bacterium | reverse complement strand
CTTGAGGACGCACCGGGAATGCTGAATGACATGGATCAAGCTGTTTCTGAGAAGGACGCAGACAAGCTGCGGCTGGTCTCACACAGCCTCAAAACCAACAGCGCGCAGTTCGGTGCCACCGCGCTGTTTGAGCTGTGTCGCGACATTGAAATGAAGGCAAAAGAGGGCAATTTGGCTGCAACCCAGGTAGCTGAAGCGCGCACTGAATTTGAGAAAGTGCGCCAGGCATTGGAAAATCTGCGGGAGGTATAATCCGCACTCGAAGCTGACAATGAGGGAGTCGCGAGCGCGCGGCTCCCTTTCAACGAAACGAGAGAGCTGAATATGGGATTTGAAGACAAGGTAGCTATCGTGACTGGAGCTTCCCGCGGGATCGGGAAGGCAATTGCAGAAGACCTCGGCAGCCGTGGCGCGAGCGTGGTCGTCAATTACCACTCGAGTGCAAAGGGCGCCGAAGAAGTGGTCGCGGCCATCGAAAAATCAGGAGGTCAGGCAAAGGCATTTCAGGCGGATGTGAGCGATTTGAAGCAGGCGCAGGATCTGGTGAAGTTCGCGGTTGAGGAATTCGACGGTCTGCACATCCTGGTCAACAACGCCGGCATAATTCGTGATGGCTTCATCATGTTGATGAAGGAAGAAGACTTCGACGACGTCATACGCACCAACCTCAAAGGCACATTCAATTGTTCAAAAGCAGCCGTGCGGCATATGATGAAGAAGCGCTATGGCAGGATAATAAGCATCACGTCAATATCGGGTCAGATGGGCAATCCGGGTCAGACGAATTACTCGGCCTCGAAGGCTGGGCAGGTTGGCTTCACCAAAGCCCTGGCCCGCGAAGTGTCTTCCCGAAATATCACGGTGAACGCGGTTGCTGCCGGGTATATTGAAACCGGGATCTGGGATGACACTCCGGAAGAAGCAAAGGACTTTCTCCTGGGTATGATCCCGCTCGGCCGCTCCGGCCAGCCCGACGAGGTGGCAAAGGCGGTTGCGTTCCTTGCCTCGGACGATGCAGCCTATATCACCGGTCACGTGCTGGCAGTAGACGGCGGGATCGTGATGCATTAAGCAGTCGAATGGATTCGGATGATGGCTAAAGGGAAAACCAAGAAGGCAAAAATAGAAGAGCCAAAAGATGAGCCCCGTGCACCGGGAACGACCACCATTGCCCCAAGCGTTTTGGTTCGAATTGCTCAACTTACCAGCCTTTCAATTCCAGGTGTAGCAGGAATGGCGCCGGTACCCGGTGGCGTGAATCGGCTGTTTCGGCGCGGGGGTGGCGATGGCGTGCGCATCGAGCTAGATGACAAATCGGTGGCGGTCGATCTGTATCTCACCCTCGACTACGGAGTTGAGGTGCGAAAGGTGAGCCGTAAGGTTCAGCGCGAAGTGGCGCGTGCTCTAGAGGATATGGTTGGTATGCATGTCACGCGGGTTGACATCTTTATCGAGGAAATCGAATTCGAACATGAAACGTGAGCGCCGACGCGCCCGATCCCTAGCGCTGCAGGCGCTGTATGAGATCGACAGTGTAGGCCACCCTGAAGAAGAGGTGATTGCTCGCTATGGCGGGGATTTGTCTCCGGAGGCCAGGGAGTTCATGATTCAGATCGTGCATGGGACATTGGAATCAGAATCGGAAATCGATGTGCTGCTTGAGGAAAGCGCTCCGGAATGGCCGATCAGTGAGCTTGCGGTTATCGATCGCAACATTCTACGCCTATCTATTTGGGAGCTCCTCATCTGGGGCGAAACCCCGCTGAAGGTTGCGATCAATGAAGCGGTAGAGCTCGCGAAGCGATTCGGGTCAGACAGTGCTCCCCGGTTTGTAAACGGTGTTCTCGGTACACTTGCCGGCAGGAGGAATTCCAAGAAACCATCCGCGGTAAAGTGATTTAGGCCCCCATACATGGAAATCCTGGGAATTGGTCCGCTGGAAGTGTTATTTATCCTTCTGATCGCGCTTATCGCTGTCGGGCCCAAGGACCTTGGAAAGGCGGCCCGCTCAATGGGCCGCTTGTTGAATCAGCTATATAAATCTGAAGCCTGGCAAAACCTCGGCGAAGCCTCAAGAAATATCCGTTCGCTCCCCAATCGATTGGCAAGAGAAGCCGCATTGGAGGAGTTGGCACAGGTCAAGCGGGAAATGGAAGAAGGCGTTACTTCCGGCATAGATAAAATAAAATCATTCGATTTTGAATCGGACCAGCCGGAGGATGCCGAGCTCACTCCGGACCAGCCGGAGGATGCCGA
>CBDTZL010000275.1:0-2258 GCA_965364895.1 uncultured bacterium | reverse complement strand
ACTCGAAGAACTCACCAAACAACTTGCGGCCCGTAGCGATCAACATGACCGCGACGCCGAACAAATTAAGCAAGACCCCGACCATCATGTGCCATTTCTTCTTATCGCCAACCAACCGCTTCCACGAATACAGGTAGTAGTACATCGTGAAGGCCTCGGCAAAAAAGAGAAGGCCATACCACAGGTAGGTGTCGCCGAACACGTCCGTGAGATGCGACATGAAGGTGGGGTATAGGGCAAAGAGGCTGAACGCCAGCAATCCGCCAAACGCGGCGGTGGTGGAAAAGGCGGCCGCCAGCAGTTTCGTGAAGTCATGTGCCAGCTTGTCGTACCGCTCTTGCTGGGTGCGGTAGCCTACGAACTCTGTGATGAGCGCGAAAATGGGTACGCCGAGGACAAAAGCCGCGAAGAGCAGATGGAGCTGGGAGACTACCCAGATCACGTTACGCGAGTCGAGCCCGAAGTATTGGCGGTAGTCCGGTGGCTCGGGTCCTTGCGCTCCGGCCGGGCCGGCAAGCGCTAAAGTAGCCACCAGCATTAATGCAATGGCCAAGTATGCCCGAACCCGTCTTCGTCTCCTCATCGCCTACCTCACCTTGCTCCCGAGCCACAGTTGGGTCCGGGAGTTTGCTTTCCCTCGGTCCCTTAGTACTCGGCGTCTAGGGTGGCGCTGCCTCCCGCCTCAACTGTGACTTCCATGGTCTGAGTTCCGAGTTCCGGATGAAAGATCTCGACTGTGTAGGTGCCTGCTGGTACGTTCGCGAGGGTAAAGCTGCCGTCTGGTCCGGTCAGCACTGCATAAGGGTTATCAACCGTCACAATGGTCGCGTTCATCCAGCTGTGTACATCGCAGGAGACCGGGATCGCCTCTGGGAAGGTGAACGGATCGCTCGTGATCTCCGGCGCCGTTCCGGGCTGTGCCACATTGAGCGGAGCATTGTCAAAGGGAGTCGTGTGTACATTGTGCAGAATCCCATCGCTGTTGAGCACGGTCATCGAAGATCCTACAGGCACGATTAACACACTTGGCGAGTAAACACAGCCGCTTTGGTCAAGCACAAATTCGGATCCCAAATCGCTCAGCGGTTTTCCTAACGAGATATCTGTAATGCGCACGACTGCGTCCTGCAGACCGCCGGACGCATCGCGCACGATGGGCAAGATCTCGATTGTGTCCCCACAGACTTCGTTATCTTTGTCTACGGCCACTTCTGTCGGCCCTTCGACATCTCCGCTGTACGAGATCGTGCCAACGATTGTGCCACCATCAGAAACCGATCCGCCTTGATAGCCTTCTTGCGCGGGAGCTTCAGTCGGTTGCTCGGCCGGCAGCTGCGCCGCAGGAGCAGAAGTTGGCGCAGCCGTCTCCCCGCCGCCGCACGCGGCCGCTATTAGTAGAATGCCGAATCCCAGCAGTACTCTTCGATTCATCAGTTCCTCCATTTGGCAAATTCTTCAAGATCGTTCGCGAGATTATCCCCAAGGATAAATCATCTCGGCGCTCATTTCGAGGCCGATCCGCGCACACGGCGGACAATCAGCCATTCAAGGCCTGCAACTATGGCGATTGCGATCGGGACCCAAAGGTAGCTTGTGGTAGCAGTCGGCTGGTCAAGAAACAAAAGCTGCCATGAGTTGATCGCTCCCGAATCTGCAGCCTCTTCGGACCGACCCTCTACCGCTGAAAAAGCGATCGGAATGAACTCCCCGGTTGGAATCACCAGATCCTCAGGATCGCCGGTGTTTAGCGCGCGCTTCATGACCAGGGAATATTCGCCGTCCGCAAACTCAGCCTCGCCGACCAAATTCTGCTGGGATTGCGTTGCACGTGTTCCAACTCCACTCGCGTTCTGCTCTAGAAGGTCGCCCGCCCCGTCCCAGTGCCACAAATTCACCACTTTACGGCTGTCACCAAACACAAAATACGGCCGCTCATCATTTTCGGCCAGCGCGGCTGGCAGTTCAACATCGAATGAATCGCCGGAGTCTTGAAATCGATCGTGCCACCGTAAGCGGAGCGCAAGCTCTGATCCGTTGTGGAGCGCCGTCACCCATATGCCCTTCACCCCGGGGTTGAAGTTGCGATCCTCGCGCATCACCTGGCCACTCAGCGGAAAGTAATTTTCTGATGCGTCCGCCCAGGTTGGATCGTCTCCCGCTGTTGGAAGTACACCATCGACTTCAGCGGCGAGCAGAAAGGCCTCCTGCTCCGCTGGCGCATCTACGGCCAACGAATCTACATAATATGCGATATCCCA
>CBDTZL010000274.1:0-2266 GCA_965364895.1 uncultured bacterium | reverse complement strand
ATGCGCGGTGCTGGGCCTATGGCTCGAACACCATTAAGACCGGACCTTTGGTCCGTAGGAGAGGTGGATACGGTTTGCGCAAGCACGCGAAGCGATTGTCATGGCTTCTTCCATTGCTAGCCATCGGCATTGCGCTCTTGATATGGGAGGGCGCTACAAAATGGAGCGGATTGCCTCAATTCATTCTGCCATCGCCGAGCGCTATCAGCGCAAGGCTGTCGCGGGCACTCATCGATGGCAGCCTGCTGCGCCATACCCTGGTGACGCTCTCGGAGGTGCTTGCCGGGCTGGCGATAGGGGCAGTGTTCGCGTCCTTGCTAGGCTACAGCCTTGCGAAGTCGAGGACGCTCGAGCGAGCCTTGTCTCCGTACATCGTCGCCTCGCAATCGATCCCGATTGTTGCGATCGCTCCTTTGTTAGTGATCTGGTTTGGCCCGGGCCAAATCTCGAAGGTCCTGATCTGTGCACTGATCGTATTCTTTCCGGTTCTGATCAATACCATCGTGGGAGTTCGTACGGTACCTACTGACCTGTATGACCTGATGCGCTCATTGCGCGCATCGAGCACACAAATCTTCTGGAAGCTGGAGGTTCCGGCAGCCATGCCTGTCTTAATGGGAGGCTTGAAGATTGGGGCAACGCTCGCCGTGATTGGCGCAGTTGTTGGAGAATTTATCGGTGCAGACCAAGGATTGGGCTTCCTTATCAATCTCGGTGGCGGTCTCTACGACACACCGTTGGTCTTTGTGGCTGTGATCACGTTAGTCGCCATGGCATTGGTGTTATATGCCATTGTGGCCACGTTGGAGCACCGGCTGCTGGCCTGGAGAACAGTGGAGGCTTGATGAAGATCAAATGGGCCGTTCTGCTATTGGCTGGACTGGCTGCATGCCGCGCTCCGGATGCAAGCTCCGCGGTTCGCCTACCGATGGGCTTCATTCCCAACATTCAATTCGCTCCCTTCTATGTCGCGTTGGATCGCGGCTACTATGCGGCGGAAGGGATCGATCTCGAATTCGACTACTCGTTTGAAACCGACGGCGTGAAGCTGGTCGGTGCCGGTGAGCTGCCTTTCTCCCTGGTCTCCGGAGAGCAGGTTCTTTTGGCGAGGGCTCAAGGGCTACCGGTCGTTTACGTGATGGCGTGGTGGCAGGACTATCCGATCGCAATCGCAGCACCGGTCGAAGAAGGCGTTCGGGTGCCGGAGGATTTGGCTGGCGTCCTGATCGGGATCCCCGGCGCCTTTGGAGCATCCTATGTTGGTTTGCGGGCTTTATTGCACTCGGCGGGTCTGACAGAGGAAGACATAACGCTCGATTCAATCGGATTCAATCAGGTTGAGTCACTGATTGCAGATCGGCAGCAAGCGGTTGTTGTCTATGCCAACAACGAGCCACTGCAATTAAATGCTCGAGGGTACCCGGTGAATGTCATCCGAGTTGCTGATCATGTCGACCTGGCATCGAACGGGATCCTGACAAACGAGTCGGTTATTGCAAACGATCCTGATCTCGTACGCAGCATGCTCCGCGCAACGCTGCGTGGTCTCAGCGATACCATCGACGATCCTGATGCAGCATTTGAGATCTCCAAAAAGTACATCGAGGGGCTTGATCAATTGAGCGCAGCCGATCAGGATCTTCAGCGGGCGGTCCTGGCAGAGAGCATTGAATTTTGGATCACCGATCGCCCGGGTTACTCAAACCTGCAGGCCTGGGAAAATATGCAGGAAGTTCTGCTGGATATGGAATTTATCGTAGAGCCGATAAACCTTGCGGACGCATTCTCAAACGAGTATTTGCCTTGATTCCCATTCTCACGGCGCACGACCTCTCGATGGAATTTCCAAATGGCAATGGCGGCTTGAAAGCCTTAGACGCTGTAACTTTTTCGGCACTGCCCAACGAGTTCGTGTGCGTGGTAGGTCCCTCGGGAAGCGGCAAGAGCACCTTGCTGAGATTGGTGGGGGGTCTATTGAATCCAACGCGAGGAGCGGTGGAATTTGAGGGCCAGCGAGTTGAGGGCCCGCGCAGACGGATCGGCTTCGTCTTCCAAGACGCAAATTTGATGCCATGGCGCTCTGCGCTGGCCAACGTTGAGCTTCCATTGGAGATTCAAGGCGCGGCCTCAGCAGACAAGAAAGCGCGTGCAGAGCAACTGCTAGAACTGGTCGGGCTTGTAGATTTCGAACGGAGCTTGCCCCGGGATCTTTCGGGTGGCATGGCGCAGCGGGTGGCGATCGCACGCGCGCTGGTTCACGAGCCTG
>CBDTZL010000273.1:0-2292 GCA_965364895.1 uncultured bacterium | reverse complement strand
CGTGATCGGCCGGTACTGAAACACCACCGTATGCTTCCCGGCAGGAATCCACACCGATCGCATGACTCCGTTTGCTGGATAGCTTTCGGCAGCTTGTCCGTCGAGCTCTGCTACCCATCCAGGGAACCAGGTATCTGCTAGCACCAGCCAGCCGCCCTCCGGTGCCTCAACCGCTAGCTCCACCGCATTCGGACCCTGATCGCGCAGGGCTGTCACCACCCCCGCTCCGCCCTGCTCTGGTCGCGGAGATCCTTCGAGGAATGCGGTCATAAATAAATCGGTAGCGGGGCTGGTTGCTCGGCGGGTAGACTCGGCAGGGCTGGCGACCCACTCCACCGAGGGGACGATCCATGCTCGCGTGGCATCTGGAATTGGTTCGTAGATCGGCAATCCGTTTTTTCGAGGCACCGCCTGCCAACCGACATCCATAGCTGGCAGCAAGCGTTCGCGCTGCGCAGGCGGAATCTGTTCGAGCCGATTCATCCAGAGAATGTAGCGTGCCGGCAGTAGCGGGTCGAAGTTATTTGCGGAGGGTAGCCGATCCAGCAGCGGCGTATTTGGCAATCCGCTCTCTCGAACAATCACCCAGTCCAGTCCCGGCTGGAAGCTGTCGAAGCGGAACGCAACGTCAAATTTAATCTCCCGCTCCAGCCTCTCCGACATGTACAGGCGATGGTCTCCCTGGATTTCCTGGCTGAGAGCGGATGGCGCCGAACTGAGCTTGGCCGGCAGCGTCGGATTGAGTCCACGGCCAGCAAAGAACAAATCGAATACTACAACACCCAGGGCCGCAGCAACCCAGCCTTTTCGGCCAGGATCAGAGCGAAGAAGCGCCAGGATTCCGGACGCAGCGAGCCAGAACCCGGCCGTTGCTATGGCCCGTGGGAAGGTCGGCTCGATGTCCGTTTCCAGAGCATTGATCAAGGTGGCCATCGCAAGAACGGCAATTGCCCCGGCGGTTCCCAGGCGGAGCCAATACAGCTTCTTTCCCTCGGCGACCTTCCAGTGTTCTGCACCAAATCCAGCCAGAAGCGAAAAAGAGGCGACCAGCCACAAATTCCATCGGGTTGGAGCTTGAAACGCGGAGAATGTCGGCACGTATTGAAATAGGAATCTAAAAATTGGGGTATTGCTTCCTAGGCCGAAGAGAAATGCGATGGTTGCAATACCCAGCAGGAACCATTTGATGCGGCCGATTCCCTTTGTTGCCAGCGCACCAATGGCAAGCAGCAAAGGAAGCACGCCAACGTAGATAGCGTCTTCCCAGAAGTTTCCGTAGCCCCAGTAATCGGCCGTGCCCGGATTGCCAAAGAGATCCGGCGCGAAAAGGCCAAGCGCCCGCCACGGCCAGAATGAATAGGTAAGCGCGAATTCAGGGTCCAGATCGCCAGCTCGGTTGGATATCGAGGCGTATTCCAGAGTCGGAATGAGCTGCGCTGCGGCGATAGCAAATCCCAAGGCCCCGGCAACCGCCAGCGTCAGGACTGCGTTCCGGATCGGGACCGAACTAGAGCGAGCGCGGAAGATGACCCAGACTACCAAAAGGATCAACGTGTACCATGCGATCTGCGCGTGCCCTGCAAGCCACTGGAGGCCGAGCACGAGGCCAAGCAACGCCGTTGCGCGCCACCCAATGCTTCGGAGTAAGCCACTTGAAGCCGTGGAGCTCGTTCCAGCGCTTCGCACAAGACCTTCTGCTGCAAACAGGATCCAGGGTAGCCAGGCTGCTGTGGCGTTGATGCTGAGAAAGCCTGCGCGGGCAACCAAATAACCAGACATCGCGTACGCGATTCCAGATATTGCCTGCGCGAATGTGCCCATCCCTAGAGATCGGGCAAGTAGAGCCATCCCGATGCCCGCCCATATGAGGTGCAGCAGCACCAGCAGCGTTTGACCCCAGGCAACATCGGTTGCTAGCAGAAGCCAGTTTGGCGGATACAGCAGCCCCGATTGATAGTTTGCAAGCAGCGGCGCCCCCATCCCGAGCCAGGGGTTCCAAAGCGGGAGATGACCCGATAACGCAATCTCCTTAGCCGCGGTATGCCATGGCGTGAATTGAAGAAGCGGGGTGCCCCAGAAGAGCGCCCGCCCGCGAATCAGGTCGATTCCGAAAAGCAGAATCGGCCCAACAGCAATGGGCAGCCACGGATTTAGCCTACGGAGTGCAGGTTTGGAAAATGTCATATTCGCCTTGGCTCGCCACGAACTCCAAACAGGTCCAGTCACCGGGATCCCAGCCGCCGAGTGCACGCTCTCTTGGACCATGAAACAAGTAGTCGATTTGTTGCTCCT
>CBDTZL010000272.1:0-2303 GCA_965364895.1 uncultured bacterium | reverse complement strand
TCGGGGCTGCCTGGCGGGATGCTTCCGAATAGGCGTCAATCGTCCCGAAAGAGTGGCAAATGGCCGAGCGCGAGGATGTGGCTCCATTCTTCGGGGTCGCCCTCGGTGAAGATCGCAGCTTCTGCGACAACTTCGGCACCCGCGAGTTCCATCACTTTTTGCATCCCTTTGAGAGTCGAGCCGGTGCTCACCACGTCATCCACCAGAACTACCCGCTTGCCGGAAATCAACGCACGATCTTTCTCGTCGAGGTGAAGGCTCTGTGGTTTGCCGGTGGTGATCGAGAGTGTCTCGGCCTCGATGGTTTCTCCCATATAGATCTTGTAGGATTTTCGTAGAACTACGTAATCCTTTCCGGTCTCTCTGGCCAGCGAGCAAATCAGCGGAATGCTCTTGGCCTCGGCGGTCACAATGACGTTGTAGTCAGCGCCCGCCAGCCGCTCGGCCAAGGCCTTGCCACTCGCATCCACGAGTTCGGTGTCGCCAAGGATGTTCAGCACCGCGATCCGCAGACCGGGCGCGACCTCAAACAAGGGCAGCTGTCTCTTAACGCCTGCAATCTCCACCTGATAAGTCTCTCGTTTCTCAATCATAGGCCGCCCTCCTACGGGATAGTGGGCAAATCTGTCGCGGTGGGTCCAGTTCTATCCAACTCACTCTGAATCGCTTCTGTCTCGTCCCCATTGACAGGTTGTCCGGTCTGCGCCATACTAATTCGATGGTTATCGAATTAGATTGACGCATATGAATTCAGAATCTATTGAGCTGTTGGAATTCTTCAAGGCACTGGCTGATGCCAACCGATTGAAGATCGTTGGGCTGTTGTCTCAAAAGGGGTACACCGTTGAACAGTTGGCGGCAATGCTCGAGCTGAGGCCATCTACCGTATCCCATCATCTCTCACGACTCGCGCGGGCCAGCCTCGTGAGCGCCCGCGCCGAGGGCTATTATAGCGTATACGAATTGGAGACCGATGCGCTGGAGAATATGGCGCGGCGACTGCTGTCGCGCGAAGAATTGCCGGCGTTGGCAGCGGATATCGATCTCGACGCGTTCGATCGAAAAGTGGTGACTGACTTTTCGCTTCCCGATGGCCGGTTGACAACGATTCCCTCCCAGCACAAGAAACTGCTGCCGGTCCTTCGACACATCGTGCTCGATTTCAAGCTCGGGACGCGCTACGGCGAGAAGAGGGTCAACACGATCCTCTCTCGCTACCATGATGACACGGCTACCTTGAGGCGGGAACTTGTAGGTGCCAGATTGCTGGATCGTGAGGCTGGAAAATATTGGCGGATCGAAAGTAGTTGAGGCTCCGCGGCTAAGGGCTGAGCTACGAGCCGGGGATTACTTGCTACCCTTTTTGTCCGCCGAGGGTTCACCTGCCTCGGCCAGCACAAATACGCTCGGAGAATACTGAATCCACGCTCCTGTCGGCTGGAGAGCCGAATCAGCAGCCACAAGCGCCCGCGTCGGGATCAAGCTCTTCACCAAAGGAAGTCGGAAATGCGAGACAGCCAGCTGGCGCTCAATCGAAAAGCCCGCCTGACTTAGCCAATCGCGCACAGCCTTCGGATGGAAGTTGTAGTTCAGTTCCACGAACTCCACCGGCTCCTCATCAAACGGGTTCCAGCTTTGCCGGCGACCCAGCCAGCGGAAGATGGCTTTTAAATTTTGCTTATTTGCATACTCCAGCACAAAGCTAGCCTGCCTCGCCAGCACTCTGTGGACGCTCGCGAGTGCAGCCCGGGGTTGGGCCATGTGATGGAAGGTCCGAATCATGGTGGCCGCATCGAATACACCGGCTTTGAATGGTAGATGATAGACATCGCCCACGACAAAGTCGTAGCCTCCGTCCGTGCCCAGGCGAGTACGTGCAAGCATCAATTGAGAATGCGAGTAGTCGAGAAGCGCTACCCGTTGGTAACCTACATATCGAGCGGTGTGCCGACCCGCTCCGGCGCCTAGCTCAAGAAGATATTCTCCCGCCGTGGGCAGCAAACGCTTGAGCGCGGCCGCCTCCGCCCCATCTTCATAGGCGCGATCCTGTTGCTCCCAGAATTGCTCCTGATAATCGGACCCTTCGTAATCGCAAACGGGGATTGGGGCTTTGCTCAAATCGTCGCCGAATCCTATTTCCAGCGGGTGAGGATGACTTCTCGTTGAAACAGCCGAGCGGCTGCCGTCAGCAGGACCGCATCGATCACGACCAGCGCCAGCGCCATTAGGAGCACCAGCCGGGCATCGATCAGTATCAAGCCTGCCACCTGCGCTACGAAAATCAGCAAAAGCGGCAGGAATAC
>CBDTZL010000271.1:0-2329 GCA_965364895.1 uncultured bacterium | reverse complement strand
TGAGTCTTGCTCATCGCAGTTTGGTATTACTGCCAAATTTGTCCGGTCGCCGCATTGAGATAGATGCGATTCGGGAGGTTCAATCCACCGCAATATGTGAAGTAAACCGGCCTTTCGTGGTAGGTCGTGAAAGTCTTGAGCCAACCGCTCATTTGCCGGAAATCGTCTAACGTACATCTACCGGACGTAACCAATTCATTTGTCGCTTTTACAAAGGTCGACTTGTACTTCATGAAATCGTCCGAATTGCTGACGACTTTCGCAACACCCTCTTCACCGTCGCCGGGATGAGCTGGTCTCGTTGCGGTCAAATATTTCGACGCAACCCATTCCGCAGATTTGCTGTATTCTTTCCCGTTCGAATCAGAACAGCTTGTGCCGCCTGCGTCTAGGTAATCGCTTTGTCCCTCGCGGCACGACGTATCAGAGGGCTTCGAAATTCTTACCCAGCCATCTCTCTCCTCGTAGGCAGTGACCTCTTCTCGGTAGAAAAGTTGCCCGACAATTCCGCAATGAGTGGACGGACAGGTCCTTCTGTTCAAAAAATCCGCCGTCACCCAGTAGGTATCCGCTGCGAACGACGGGGATGCGCCGAGCATTGCTAGAATTGCCAGGATCGCCGTTCGCAGTATCAATCCCTCGGCTGCATTGCTCACGCAATGCAACCAGTGTTGTGTCGAGCACAGGCCAAGACTCACAGAAGGTGGCAAAATGTCGTCCTTTGGCTGATCGAAACGTTGCTCCGATATCGGTTCCGTAACCGCCGATCGGCAATTACATCGTTCAACGAGCGGGGCTGAGCACCATCAACCGCTTCGCGCAACGACGGCAGAAGCTTCTTACTTCCGTCTTAGCCGCGGTTGAAGGTCGCCTATGCGAAAGGCGATCCATGAGATCGGCATTATCCCGCTCAAGTCTAATAATATATTCCTTGAGTTGTTTTACTTCCTCTTGAAGCATTGGGAGTTCAATCAGTTCATCAAATTTTTCCGACATATGGCACTCCAAGAACTCTAAAATCAGAAATATTCATCAACACAGCAATCAGAAATGTCTTTGCCTGCATGGAGGCGCAGGAACATAGCCATCATTGGCAGCGGTTTTCCATTAGGAACCCCTGGAGCTCGGGAAGGTCAAACGGCCTCGTGATGCGGCCGCCGGAGAAATCCTTCACGCAATAGGGCCCGCCGGCCGGGGCTATGATCTCAAAGCCCAGGGTGCGAAGTTCACGGATGATCTGACTCTCGTTCATCTGAACCGGGTCAAGGCCGGAGGACACGGCATCGGCCATGGGAAAGCGCTTGCGGATCTTCTGGGTGATGGCATCGAGGTCTATCTCTTCGCCGAGAATGCTGATAACCCGCCGGTACTCGGCGGCTGCCTCCTCGGAAACCTCCGTCATGGCCACGTGGGCGGCCTCTACGTTCTCGTTGTCCGAAAACCGCTTGCGCTTCTTCTCTTCCTCGAGGATCTGAGCCGCGATCTCCTCGGGCTCGGATTCCTTCGGATCCTCCATGAATCGTATGACGAAATCGAGGGACAGGTGCTCGCCCCGCGCCCTCAACTTGTCGAAGCTATTTCGAACCGCGTCGTTATAGTCGTAGTGGGTCCGCCAAATCTCGTCCTGGAGAATTCGGGTGTCGTCTGCCAGTTTCTCCGTTTTCTCCGGCTCCGGTTTTTCCGTCGCTCCCTGGGCCGTTTCCGCCTGCTCTGCCTGAGCCGTTTCCGCTTGCTCTTCCTGGGCCGCTTCCGCTTGCTCTGCCTGGGTCGTTTCCGCTGTTGGCTCAGGCTTCATTCCCTGCTGCGGTTCTTGCGCCGTTATCTGCGTCTCCTCCGCTTCCGGGCCGGCGCTCCCATTGAGATCTATCGTCTGCCCATTCACGGACATCTGCTGATGGCCAACGTCGTCCGTGTTCGACTTTTCGAGGGATATCAGAGGTGCGCCGGAGCTTGTTTCGCTCGTCGGTTTGGCCGTCTTTTTGTTCTGCGCGTTTACCGGCAAAGAGGGGGCCTTCTGGAATGGGCTCTTGGGCCTTGCTTTCTGCCGTGCGGAGAAACTGGCCAGCAAGAAACTGGTCGAGAAGAACAGGAGTGCGCAGGCCAGCGGGACGATGATCGCCCAGTACGACCCCGGGAGCACGAATACGCTTTCCTGACCCAGCACCAGGTAGGTCTGCCATTCGGACTTGGATGGATTGGCCAGCGCCCACTCAACGGCCGTGGGGTCTGAGAGGTCGACCTCGATGCCGTCTAAGAAGAGCTTCGAGATCATGAGGTTTCCGCTTAACGAAAGCCCCACCAGGATCCCTGCGATCCCAGCCAGTATTGA
>CBDTZL010000270.1:0-2331 GCA_965364895.1 uncultured bacterium | reverse complement strand
GAGACCGAGCCCAATGAGATCGTGGTCATCACGGACTCAGGAACGACGTTTGCCGGCGAAGTGGAGTTGGCCACACTCACGCCTACCGCTGGGATAACCGAGTTTCTGGCCTACGCCTTGCTCGGTATCTATGTCGGAGTTATCCCCGTAGCACTGGGCATGCTCTGGTACCCGGCCATGCGCCGACTGGGGCAGCGCTGGATGGGCGCCATCCTGGCGCTTACGTTGGGCCTACTGGTCTTCCTATTAATTGACACGTTCCTTGAGGCTTTTGAGATCGCGGCGATGTTGCCGGAGGTTTTTCAAGGTGTAGCGTTGGTGCTGTTTTCAGCTCTGCTCACATGGCTAGCGCTGCTCGCCGTCCGATCAAGAGGTGGCGGAAAGTGGAGTCGCTCGCTGCACCCAGGGCTGGTGGTCGCCATCTTGATTGCGCTGGGCATTGGACTCCACAATCTGGGTGAGGGATTGGCAATCGGCGCCGCGTTTGCGCTGGGTGAAGCTGCGCTGGGATCCTTCCTTGTGATCGGATTCACGCTGCATAATGTGACCGAAGGCATTGCCATCGCGGCGCCGCTAGTGCCTGGTGCAGTGGAGGAGGACTACGAAGCAACCAAAGAATCACCAAGCAAGGCACCCGGCATTTGGACCTTTGCTGCGCTCGCGCTACTCGCTGGCGCGCCGGCCATTCTCGGTGCCTGGATCGGTGGATTTGCATTCAATCCGGTCCTGGCTGCGGTGTTCTTGGGGATTGGCGCTGGGGCCATCTGGCAGGTGATCGTGGAAGTAGGGGGGTTCTTGCGAAAATATGCCGAGCGTGAAGATCAACCGGTTGCAACCTGGCCAAATGTCGGTGGCTTCCTTCTCGGCCTAGGGATCATGTATGTGACGGCTTTTCTGGTGAGTTTCTAGTCGTTACGGCGTGCGAACCTTGAAGTTATCAAACTCTAATATCGCCTCACCGGCGTTGTTCACCGCGGCCACAAGCGCGAACGACCCCAGGGGCAGCAGATCCTCTACGATTTCGCCCACAAGCAGTCCGTTGATAAAGAAGGCAAAGTTAGAACCTTCGCCAACAACGGTTAGCCGGTTCACTCCTCCAGGATCGATCATCGGAGTGGGGTTGTCGACATAATAATAGTCGAGGCTTTGTTCATACCAGATTGAAACCGTAAAGCTACCAAGATCTGAGATCAGGAACTCCAGGTAATTCTCCCCGTCGTCGCGGAAGCGCACCCCGTACTCTCCATCTTCCGGGCCTTCCAGCTTGCGCGCATCGACGATCAGCTCGAAATCGGCTGTGTTTTCTAGGTCGCCCAGATAGGTCGAGCTAAGGCAACCGAACTCGGTATTCCTACATTCGAAACCCCACACGTACTTCCCGTTCTGGAGAGCAAAGCTATCCAAGCCATCGTCCCAGGGAAACGAACCGACATCCCAGAGCCCTGACACCCTGTCGAAGGTATCGACGATGGCCGCGGTCCACGGCTCTCGTAGTTCGAAATTGTCGAACTCCCACTCGGCCTGAATTCCAGGTTCGAAGAGATTGACCACCATTCCAACCCGGCCGCGCAGCAGCGCATCCTCCTCGATCTCGTCAACGTACTGATCGTTGATGAAGAAGTAGAAACGGCCATCGTTGGCGACCACCGCCACTCGATTGAGAGCATTCGGCCGGATGGCGGCAGAGCGAGTCAGATCGATCAAGGTGGTCCATTGGCCACCGTCGTTCATACGCAGCCAATAGTTTTGTGAATTATCGATGTTGAAGTTGTAGAAGGTGTCGGCCGAGGTCTCGCGGAAGACGATGCCGAAGTCGGCGCCCTGCGACCCCCTCACCTGCTGGGCGTCTACCGAGACCGCAAATTCCGAAAGCGGGTTCATCGCGGGCGTGTCGTGCACGCTCACGTTGTTCGTTGGCAGCACCTCCCAGCGATACTTCCCATTGTCGAAGGTGAAGCTGCGCGAGCCAAACTCATCTGCCACTTCGCCGAATGGATTCCATTCATTAACGTTCGAGTCAAAGCTGTCAGCAATCGTCACCGGCCAACGCGCGGACGGTAGGTCTGCTGGGGAAGACTCTCGAAAGGCGGTCTTGATCCGCGTTTCCTCTTCCGGCTGGCCGCCAGCGGTTGGGCTCAAGGACAGGTCCGGCACGGTTGTGGAAGATGAAGGCGCCGTCGCCAATGGCGCAGTTGCCAACTGGCCAGGAGCGGTTGCGATAGCCGAATCGGTGGCTACGGCAGAGCTCGAACTGGAGGCCAGATTCACGATGACAAAGACGCTGATCGCGCAGAGGCCGAGAATCGCGATTGCCCCGGCCCCCACCACCCA
>CBDTZL010000269.1:0-2337 GCA_965364895.1 uncultured bacterium | reverse complement strand
GGGTATTGCGCATGCCGGTTGGATGGGTACTGTGCGTGGTATGGCCAGCGATCTCGTGCGAAGCATGCAGACAGAATTTGGGAGCAAGCCAGATGAACTGCTGGCAGGCATTGGCCCCTCGATAGGACCCGACCATTATCCTGTCGGGAATGAGGTGGTCGTCCAATTTGAAGCTGCGTACGGTGATTCTGCGCGCAAACACTTGCAATCGGTCAACGGAGCGACCCATTTTGATTTGTGGGGCGCCAACCAGGCCCAGCTGCGCGCGGCGGGCGTGAAATCGATCGAGGTATCCGAAATTTGCACGGCATGTAACCTGCAAGATTGGTATTCACACCGCGGCGAGAACGGGGCCACCGGCCGCTTTGGAGCGCATCTTGGCATCCGTAGCTGAAATTCAGGTACAGGAACGCCTGGGCGAGGTCCAAGAGCGCGTCGAAACCGCTGCTCGTAAGTCCGGCCGCGATATCGATGCTATTCGCATCGTTGGAGTCACGAAAACGCACCCGCACGATGTAGTGCTCGCCGCCTTCGAGGCTGGTCTACGCTTAATCGGTGAGAACCGAGTGGAGGAGGCGCTTCCTAAAAGGGTTGCTTCCGATGAATTGGCCGATCTTGAGTGGCACATGATCGGACACATTCAAAGCCGTAAATCGAAATCGGTAGTGGAGATTTTCGACGCCGTGCACTCTGTCGATCGGACCAAGATCGCTAATCGACTGAATCGTGACGCGAAGAGCGCTGGAATTCGATTACCGGTCCTTTTGGAGTGCAATGTCTCTGGAGAGACTTCTAAGTGGGGGTGGCAGCTGACCGAGAAGGAAAGTTGGCCCGAGATCGTCGATGAATTTATGCAAATTCAGAAATTGGAAAACCTTGAAGTGCGAGGCCTGATGACGATGGCCCCAATGGTCGCCGACCCGGAGCGCGTACGCCCAATCTTTGAAAAATTGCGGCTGCTACGCGACTACCTGCAAGAAGCTATTCCAGGAAATTGGGCAGAACTATCCATGGGAATGACGGAAGACTATGCGGTTGCAGTTGAAGAAGGAGCTACGCTGCTCCGTATCGGGCGAGCGATTTTTGGCGCACGGACAACCGAAAATGTATAGGAAATGCTTCCTCGATCAATTCTGCTCAAAATTATGGGATAATTCCGGAAAGCGGCACTATGAATCTGATCGTTGATATTGTTGGACTTGTTTTCACATTTTTATGGATTGTAGTGCTCGCAGATGTTATCGTCAGCTGGGTTCTTGACCCGTTTCACCCTATCAGAAGATTTCTGGATTCGATCGTGCAGCCCTTGCTCGGTCCTATTCGGCGACTGGTTCCGCCTGTTGGCGGCGTCGATCTCAGCCCCCTTATCTTGCTTATTGGCTTGGATATTGTCCGCAGATTAGTCATGGGTGTGCTCGCCTAGGCGGTCAAATGCGTAAATTTAAGCTCCATAACGGAAAACACGGCGCAGCTCTAACCGTACGTGTCACACCGCGCGCTCGAAAGAGTGAAGTGGGAGGCATCCTGGAGGATGGCACGGTGCGGATCCGAATTCAGGAGCCCCCGGTGGATGGCAAAGCCAATCGAGCCTTGGTCGTCTTTCTCTCCAAAGTGCTAGGAGTGCGAAAGAATCAGATTGAGATTGTTGCGGGCCAAAAGGGGCTGGACAAAATTGTAGCGGTTGACGATATGACTGCTCAAGAGGTGGAGAACCGGATCCAGGGCTACCTGGATTCTTGAGACCTAATACCCGAATTTTAGCGGGTCGGGTAAGCGAACACCGGTCGTTGACAAGCGCCAGAGTGATTCAAAGGCCACGTCGCGCAGGTAGTCGTCACCCGACTCGAGAGCTTGATACAGTTCGAGCGTAAGCTCCTCACCTGCTCCCCAGCCAAGCACTTCAAGCGCCGCGATCTTTTCGTCGAGAGATCCATTGCTCAGCGCCCGTCGCAGCATCTCTGTGGCTGCTTTCCCAGGCGAAACTCCTAAACCTTCTTTTGCTGCGTAAGCCACTACCCACGGCAGTTCAGCTGGCTCAACGGGTGGCGGAGAGATCTTCCAGGGGGGATTCAGTCTTCGATCGAGCGCTTCGGCAGCCGCGCCGCGGACGATCCACTCCTCGTCATCCACTTTGACCTGCTCCAGCACTTCCATCGCCCAATCGTCCTGAATACGCGCCAGGCCAAAGGCTGCCGCCCGGCGAGTCATAATTTCGTCGTGCTCGGCCGCCTCCCGCAGCATGCCATACCCCTCGTCAGGGTGAATTGCGAGCGCCTCCGCCGCTGCAAGCCTGAGTTCTTCGTCGCCACCAAGCAACGCCTGCCCCAGTCCTTCCAA
>CBDTZL010000268.1:0-2372 GCA_965364895.1 uncultured bacterium | reverse complement strand
TTCAGCCTGATGCGCCAATATCTGT
This sequence comes from uncultured bacterium, assembly GCA_965364895.1. Classification (GTDB taxonomy): domain Bacteria; phylum Chloroflexota; class Anaerolineae; order Anaerolineales; family E44-bin32; genus JADFRG01. Next base: position 2,347 of record CBDTZL010000268.1, on the reverse strand, counting down.
TCGACAGCCTGGAGTCGATCCGCTTGAACGTGTTGGCCGAAAGCAAGTGGGAGCCGCTGGCCGACACTGCGGCAAAGATTCGGCCCGAGGAGCTCTACCACTTGCGCCACACTCGTACATGGGTTCGGCGCCTGGGCTTGGGTACCGAAGAAAGCAACAAGCGCATGCAGAACGCGCTGGTTGAGCTGTACCCATTTGCGCTTCAATCTTTCACTATGTCGGCAGAGGAAGATCAGGGAATCCCCGAGAGCGATATTCTGCATAGTGCCTGGGATGCGGAAATCCGTCCGGTGCTGTCAGAATCGGAGTTGGAACTTCCTGAAGGTGATAAGTCACCAGTGCAGAGCAGAGAAGTGCATACCTCCTATCTCTTCGAGCTGGTAGAGGAGATGCAGGTGGTCGCTCGTGCAGACGTCGAGGCTCAATGGTGATAGGGAAAAATATGGATCGCCATATCTCTAGCTACGCGAACATCCAGCTCATTGAGGACAAAGGATGATCGATACCTCATTGGACCGAGTGTGGGAAGCTCTGGAACAGGTCAAAGACCCTGAGATTCCGACCGTCTCGGTTGTTGAGCTAGGGCTCATCCGTCAGGTGGGGTTCGAGGGATCCAAATTGCTGGTAGCTATGGCCCCGACATTCGTAGGCTGTCCCGCGCTGGATGTCATGAAAACAACCATCCAGGATCGGTTGCTTGCAATCGGAATTGATCAGGTTGAAGTAAAGACCGTACTCCGACCCGCCTGGACCTCGGACTTGATCACCCGCGAAGGCCGCAAAAAGCTCAAGCTGGTGGGCCTGGCACCGCCGCTGAGGCACGGGGGGGATCTGGAGCACATCATCGACGTTTCTGCTTCGTGCCCCTACTGTGATTCCGGGAACACCGAACTCAAGAACAGCTTCGGCTCGTCGCTCTGCAGGGCTATCTACTTCTGCAACAGCTGTACGCAGCCATTCGAGCAATTTAAGCCGATCTGACACGGCTCCAGCGCAAGCGGACCAAATTCATTCTATAATTTCGGGTTGATTTCATATATATTGTGAATTCGCACACGCTGGTGTGAACGGTGGTCCGCGCCATTTTGGAGCCGGGGTGCGTAGCAGGGCTGCAAAGCCCACGAAAATTCTGAATGGATGATTTGAAGGGAAAGACACTAGGGCGATACAAACTCCTGGAGGACATTGGCCAGGGGGGAATGTCGACGGTTTACAAGGCCCGCGACCTCGATAAGAAGGTAGAGGTGGCGGTCAAGGTGCTTACCCCTTACGTGGCCCAAGAGCCAAAATTCAGAGCGCGTTTTGATCGCGAAATTCGCCTACTAAAAAACCTCGAACACGACCATATCGTGCCGGTCCTGAACTACGGGGAAGACGAGGGCATCACCTACATCGTCATGCCTTACTACTCCGGCGGCACGCTTCAGGAGCGCGTCGACAACGGCGGCCTGGGCCTCGATGAGGTTGGGCGTTTCATGCAGGAGCTCACAGACGCGCTCCAATATGCGCACGATCAGGGAATTGTCCACCGGGATATCAAGCCATCCAATATCCTGCTTGATAAAGACGGACAGGCAATGCTTTCCGACTTTGGCTTTGCCTATGTCAGCGAAACATCGCACAGCCTTACCGGATCGGTGCTCATAGGAACCCCAGCCTTTATGTCGCCCGAACAGTGCAAAGGCGAAGAGGTGGATGCTCGCTCTGATCAATACTCGCTGGGTGCAGTGCTGTACCAGCTCACGACCGGCCGGCTGCCCTACGAAGGCGATACTCCGATGTCGGTGGTCATCAAGCATTTGAATGACCCACTTCCTCGGCCTCGTTATATCAACCCGCACCTGCCAGACGTATTGGAAGCGGTCATCATGCAAGCCATGGAGAAGGACCCGAATGATCGCTATGAAAGCATGGGGGCGATGAACCTGGCATTTGCTGCAGCTGTGGATGAATCAGTTGATCCCGAGACAGGGCTTGCGCGAGCTGCATACATTGGACCCGCGCCCGAAACCCAGGTCATCGTTCACAAGGAGCGGGGAGTTGTTGCCCTGCTCACTAGAAATCGTGTGGCGGCTGGCGTTGTTTTGCTTGCGCTGCTCGCACTTCCGCTTACCGCCTTCGCGCTGAATGGGCGACTGTCGGGATTAAACGGCGCAGCTGCCGGCAGCCAGACGCCTACACCATCCTTATTCCTGCTGGCCACGATCGACGCCTTGTCAACCGAAAATGCTGCGGCGCTGGGTGACTCCGAAGACCCAGGCGCGGTTGAAACGGCAGTGGCCGCTACCGTAGAGGCGATGGGGCTATTCGATGGGCCTGAGGCGACCGTCCCTCCGACCCCGGAAAT
>CBDTZL010000267.1:0-2380 GCA_965364895.1 uncultured bacterium | reverse complement strand
GGTGATCAACACAGTCTTTCCCGCTAGCTTGCTCTCCAACATTACTTCCTCTGTTGTTCTATAAGATCAAAGGGACTTCTCTATCTGTTCTTCCTGTTCCTCTATACTGCGTCGCCCACCCTCAAGCCGTAAGATGGCAACTGCTTTGTCCTGACTGTGGCGTAGTGAATCATCCAACGGCGTGTAGCCCCAACGATCTTTGGGATTGGGCGCAACTCCGAGGGCCAGAAGATACTTCACGATCTCGAGATGCCCTTCGGCAGCGGCCAGATGGAGTGGCGTGCGCAGGTCGTAATCCGCCACCTCCAGAGGGATGCCACGGGCAACTAGGCGGCGAATCGCTCGCAGATCACCAACGCTAGCCGCCCAAATCATCTCGACGGTCGCGACAGGATCGGCCTGGAGCCCTGAAGCAGAAGGTACAAAACCCGTCGTTAACAGGTCGGTGTTCGGGCGGATTCCCCCATTCCTTTCCAGCATCTCGATGATGGTGTCGTGTCCCCGGAGATAGGCGTCACTGAGGGGAGTGCCACCCCAGCGGTCTCGCGGGCTTAAGTCGATGCTTATGTCCCTATCTCGTTTCTGCTCGATGAAAAACTGAACAATGTGCTCCTGTCCTTCGGCAGCGCCGAGGTGCAACGCTGTGCGTAGATCGTAGTCGGCGACGTTAAGGTTTGCACCTCGCCACACTTGTTCTTGGAGCGCACCTAGATCGCCTTTACTAGCCGCCCAGATAAGTTCGTTCACCTGCTTCGCCTGCTGTTGGATCCGATTGAGCCGTGGGTCCTTCTTCCTCGAGATTCCGACCACGCTATCGTAGTTGTGGAAGTTGAAGGTATTAATCAGATTCTGGCAGAAGTCGATGCCCCGTACGCTGTTGCCATTCTCATCGACGCGGGGCGACCAGGTACAAATACCCATAACGTTGGGAACGACAATCATCAAACCGCCGCTGACACCACTTTTGGCGGGTAATCCAATTGTAAAGGCGAACTCTCCAGAGAAATCATACATACCGCAGGAGGACATCAGAGACAGACAGTGCTGCACCGTCTCAGTCTGGAAAATCCGTTCACCGCTGAGAGGACAGATTCCGCCGTTGGCCAGCGTAGCAGCCGCGATCGACAGCGTCTCCGCATTCAGTTCGATGGAGCATGATTGAAAATAGAAGTCAAGCACATCTTCTAGTTCAATTCCCTCCGGAAAGGCCCCTTTTTCTCGCATGAAGTAGCCTAGGGCGAAGTTGCGGTCTGCGGTCTGCCGTTCGGAGAGATAAACCGGACTGCTGAACCGAGGTTTCTCATCTCCGCAAAGGGCCTGCCACCGTTCCATGAGGTAGTCCAGACGTGTGCCGGCCCAGCCCCGGCGATCCATCTCCGTGAGGCTCCCCTGCTGCAGCTTCTCCTCCTTCTCCTTGAGCTTAATCAGCGAGCAACATATGATGGCGCCCGCGTTTATCAAGGGGTTGTGGGGCCGGTTGTTTTTGTTGAGTGCAAGCTCGTTAAAACTAGCCCCGCTGGGTTCGTGCCCCACATGCTGGTGCACTTTCTCAACCCCATGCTCCTCAAGCGCCAGGCAGTAGGTGATGGGCTTGCCAGTCGACTGCACAGAGAAAAACTCCTGGGAATCACCGATAGAAAAGCGCTGCCCGTCGATGGTACACATGGCGACACCGTATTGATCGACCTCCGGCTCCTTTAAGTCCAACTGGGGGATGTAGTTAGCGGCTTTTCCTGATCGGTTGGCCAGTGTGGCCTCGTATATCCTTCGAATGTCGTCACAGAAGTCGGCAAAGTCGGGGATGACCATGCTCCCTTGTAAGGCCCGCTCGATGAGTAAGATGTTATTCCGGATGGCCCTAGCGAAGCGGCCTTGTGGAATTCCAGGTTCTAGCTTTTCCTCTGGATGTTCCTCGATCTCTTTCAGGTAGGCTTTCAGTGCTGCCATACTTTCAGTCAGCCGTCTGTCGTCCGCCGACAACCCCACCTCCGCGAGCGCTCTTGTCAGGTCGCTGAGCAGAACCCGCTGGTCGTTGTCCATATCCAGTGAATGGAACAAGACTAGCTCCCGAGAATCCATCTCGTTCCCAGAACCATTTGGGTCAGGCAAGTCGGTCGAAGCGGCTCCTACACCGGTTGTCTCCGGCACTCCATCTGTGTGCTGCACTGAAATGGCGGTCCTGCTCTTTCCACCAGGCATTTTCTAACTCCATGCGATTGGACTTCCGGGAACTGTCATTCCACAACCACTGCTTTCGCTCCGGTGCGAGTCTCTGGTGGGAGAAGGTTCCATCCTTCGTGTTGTTCCAGGTTGCAGACCAAGTAATCGGAAAAACTCACCTATCCGTGGCGAGGAAGTCACCGTAACATAGGATATAAGG
>CBDTZL010000266.1:0-2392 GCA_965364895.1 uncultured bacterium | reverse complement strand
CTACGGTGTTGTCACCCGCGTCACGCGAGGGCGCCGCTGGCCTTCGCAACGTGCGATGCGATGACATCCATCAGCGTCGGAGAGAGGCAATCGTAGGGCTCCAGCCCTAGTTCCTTCAGTCTCGCCCGAACCGTGTCCATCTGACCCGGATCCGTCCCCGCCTCGATGATCGACGAGACGAACGCTGCGAATTCCGCTGGCGCCCATCCTTCTTCATCCGAGAGCTCGGTGTGGATGAAATCGAGCCCGAAGAACGGATGATTGTCATTCTCGATCCGCGCGTACAGGTGAAGCCCACACTCCTTGCAGGCATAGCGCTGAATAGCGGCGGACGGATCGACAATTTCGAGCTTGTCCTCGTTCGCTGAGACTCTGAGATTTTCGCGCGGCACTACGGCGACCTGCGAGAACAGGGCGCCCTCCGGCTTCCAGCACTTGGTACAACCACAGACGTGATTGTGCGCACACTGGCCCTCGATCGTCACCGTGACCTGGCCGTCGCTACACGCGCAGTGCAGAGTACCTCCCGCGAAGTCCGCGACTGCGGGCTTGATACCTTCGTCGACAGCCGGGTGTATAGAAACACTCATGATCAGCCCCTCTCGTCCTTACTGGTCGGGGAGCAAAGGCTGTGCCTAAATTGCAATCGAATCAAGTACAGCCGAACGGCAGCTCCTGGCCGTTCAGCGCCCGACGAGAACGCTATGCGAACGTCGGCTATCGGGATAGCCTAATGTGCTTTCGAGGATAGCGTCATACCGGACGGTCGAGACTCCCTAAGCGACGGGCGAGGTTGTGCCCATTGCCGTCATTCAAGGAAGTAGAATACATTGGAGACATCAACGGGCAGGAGTTCTTGTGATAGATGCTTCTTATCGCACTGCGATGGCGGAATACAACAGGTGGATGAACGAACGTTTGTATGCGGCTTGCAGCTCGATATCGGATAGTGAGCGGAAAGAGGATAAAGCTGCATTTTTCGGCTCAGTCCACCGAACCCTCAACCACATTCTCTACGGCGATCTCGCGTTTATGTTTAACTGTTAACCGATGTCTGCTTTCGCCATAAGCGGACATAGCCAACGTTAACGTTTCGTCGAAGCCGCCCCATCTTGGTGCAAGCTGCGCTTACCTTGAAGACGTTACGGCGGCGGAGTTCTGTGAAGAGGGCGGGCATTGTTACTACCGCTTGTATTTCTCTACCAGTACGTGAAAGCGCGGCTCGTCGCGGATGGGATCGAGGCGCGGGTCCGGCAGGAGGCCCTCAATCGACCAGCGCCCGGGTTCCGCAAGATAGGCATCAAGCTCTTCTATCGCACCGTCGTGGTCTCCTGCTGGCACCAAGACTCTAATGATCGTAGCTAACCGATACACAGGCCCATCAAACGCATCGGTTGAAGTCGGAAGCAGATTCATGGCGCGATGAACTGCTCTTATAGCGGCTTCGCTCTCATCTGTCCCAGCCAACACCTCGCCGAGCGCAATATAGAGGCGAGGATCATTAGGATCAGTCTTGAGCTTCGCCTCGATCTGCATGCGGGACGCCCGGAACTTAGGTTCGGCTAACTCCGGTCTCTTAGCCAAATTGTATGTCACTCCATAGAATGAAGATTTCGGGACGCACTCCCATTGCTCTTCATATACGTCTATGTTCCAACTATCAAGGTACTTCAGAGCCGTGTCGAAATTCCGTTCGTAAATGGCGGCATACCACCCCAGCCACTGTCGTTTAATACCGATCTGTATTGGCGGGTTCTCAGCTGCTGCCTTGAGCAAGACGGTGTTGCCGTCGCGACGCAGAGGAATTTGCGCTTTCATGGTGTAAGCTCCTACATTGTCGGGAGCGATCTCCAGAGCGCGTTCCAAGTGCTCTTCTGCCGATACGTAATCTCGACGTATACCGTAGGTCGAAGCCTGTTGATAAAACAAGTTTGCGTTTCTTGGATCCAGTTCTATGGCCCGACTTGTACTCTCCAGCGACCGATCCCACTCACCCAATCGCTTATAGATATATCCTCGCGCCTCGAATAGCTCTGAGTCCGGAGGCGTTGCCTGTTCAGCAACATCAAACTCCCGTAGTGCTTTATCATAGTTGCGAAAGCCACGGTAGTAGTAATAGCCCAAGGCAAGATGGGCTGCTGGCAGGTCTGGGGCCACTGCAAGAGCACGTTCGACCGCTTCCTCAGCCATCTTGAGACGCGACTCGGTTTGATCAAAGCCAAACCAATACATTTGCCCATGCGCAATGGACAAACGTGAAAATGCTAGGGCGAAACCCGGGTCTTCCTCCACGGCGCGCTCATACATCTGGATCGACAATGGCATGAATGTTCGAAAGTCGCTACGTCTAAGATAACTGTTACCAGTCAGATAAAAGTCATAGGCTCGCGTG
>CBDTZL010000265.1:0-2423 GCA_965364895.1 uncultured bacterium | reverse complement strand
CCGAATCCAAGACCTGTTCACCCGCCTTCAAGTCTAACTTGATTGCTCGACCGTGCTTTTTAATCTTCTTGAGGGCCGAATCGAGCGTTAGCCATCGCTCATCCTCTAGCATTGGAGCATTTACAAAGGAATCGTGCCTCAAGATGACCTCGACTCCTTTTGCGTCCAGCTGCACGTCCACCTCCGCCCATCGGACATCCGAGGCAAGGAATTGGCGCATGTTGGGGTCGTCGTTCACGCCGTGCCAGGCAAGCTGCACATGCGACGGAAGCGCGTTTTCATGAGGGATCAGTTCTGACAGGCGGTAGTGCTTCCCGCGAACCGTCCCTCGAGGGACGCGCCTGGACTGGTAAATCGTGTTCGCGTGCAGCAGCAACATCCCGCTGTCCGGATCGGCCTTGGCCAAGGCCTTGAGATTGGCTGGCTCGTTGTCGATGAATGCGAACACATGATAGCCCTGCTCTTGGAAGTGCCGGAGGCCGGCCACCTTGACCTCCGGGACACCGTCCTCCCATTCGCCATAGTTCATATAAAGTAAGTCGTCGTCAAAATGGACTCGATAAGGTTTCCCGATCTTGTTGAGAGATTGCAGCGTGTCCTCTCGCAACGCTTCTGGCCGTCCGGTCACCAAACCAACATAGGTGTTGGGTTGGAGTTGAAACCAACGGAGCATTTCGAACACGCCCTCAAATGGTCTCTGCATTTCGTGGATGGCTTCCGGGCTCCAGCGATTCTCCAAGAACCAGGACAGTATTTTTTTCCTTCTCCGCCTCGATAACTTCTGCTCTTCCAATAAGAGCTCCACATCGTTTTCATGCACGTCGATGTCTTCGAGCTTAAGCCTTTCAAAGTAGTTGGTTGAATGTTCTCGGTCATAGGCCCAAAGCAGCTGAAGAATCAAATGCCGCATATCAATGATGGCCCCATCGATATCCGCGAGCAGGAGCAACTTCTCGCCCGGGAATTCGGTCTGCGTTTGCTCGTAACATGCCGAGAGGGACTTCATCCAGGAAGTTGCCATCAGGGCACCCCCTCGCATTCGAGCGGCTCAATTGGGTCTGGGATTGATCTCACCGTCTCTTGTAACCCCTTCACCTGGAAAGATACGCGCTCCGGGATCCACCGAAACAGGTCGGGCCACGGGACCATTTGCTCTGGGGGCAGCTGTAATGTGCGATTGAACTCATAGGTGGGAATGAAAGCGTGCCTTCTAAGGAAATCTTGCACCAGTTTGTCGGCCTGAGAGGACTTGGTGTCAATTAGCCCCGTGAATAGCTCGGTGACAAGTACCCCTCCGATTCCGGCTCCCTCGCAGCAAAGCCACCGGTTCATCTTCTCCCCCTCTTGATACCATCCGGGGGAGGGGGCGAACGCGTGTTTGCCCGGTTCGGAGTAGAGCACCAGCCGGTCACCGGATATCGGCAGGGCACCATTCACTCCCATAGAGCGATAGCTCCCATGCCAACTCGCCTCAGCGCGGACTGGCCTTTCACTCGAGTCCAGATAGATCCATATGTGCTCGAGCTCGTACAAGTGGACAATTTCCCAATCCCACCAAATGGCATATTCCAGGACCTGCTCACCCCGCCCAACTTCTATCGTTCTGGGGAATGACGGGGAAGGTCCGCTTTGGCGGATAACGGTATAACCGACTGCAATTGGAAAGAAGGGTTCGCGGTGGTCGAATTTGAGGAAGGGTGCGTAACGGACCGCTAGCTCGTGTTCGGGGCTCGCAGCTTGAGCGACTAGCAGGGAAGTTAGATGTGGATCGTCGCCAGTGTGCATAAGCGCTGGCTCTCAGAAGAGCTCCTTACGGGCATAATAGAAACGGTCCCTTCCGTCCCCAAACCGTCGGGCTCCATAGAGCACTCGCTTTCAACGGCGGGATGATATCGCAGGCTTTCCGTTGGGTCAAGCCTTTGGAATTCACCGGATCCGCAATAAAAATACCAGGCGCGACACCGTCGCGACTCATAGGCTGGTTATCCCATTCCGCAAACAATCCGGCCTGCCTTGGTACTTGCTTCACGTTCATTTAGAGCGTCCCAACATTCTGTTCCTTACATAGATTAGTACCGAGGCTTGGGCTCTCGCAGCCGGCCCCCTGATCGGCTCAGTCTGGAGTGTCCTTGATACTCAGCGTGCCCCGTTAGAAATCCGCAAAATTATTCGGATCCCGCATTCAGATAATTCGTGATTCGCAATATCTCGCCTACGATATTCTGGAGGCCATCAGGGCCTGGAATTGCTCGTCCGGGTGTACCTTGCCCGGTGGAGAGATATAGTGCGCCATCCGGGCCCAGGGTGATGTTGGTGGGCGCATCCAATCCTTCTAATAGAACGCGCGGCGGCTCGCCCGACGCAGGAAACAGGGTCAGTCGCCCACTGTAGCGCAGGTAGCCGCCGTGGACCGCTGAGGCACT
>CBDTZL010000264.1:0-2425 GCA_965364895.1 uncultured bacterium | reverse complement strand
CGAAGAGCTCGCTATGGTGGCGTGACTCAAACAAACCAGCCTCCGGCAAACCCGGAGCGGTTCAGTAAGCACTTGAACCGCGCTTGCGTCCGGAATCTCTAGGCATGGCGGCTAAGCGTGGTGCTCAATCCTCCGATACCATTCGATCAAAGCCCTTCAGTATTACCCACTTTAACCCGGCCTTCCAACACACGGCTATACCCTCCGATTCTTTTGAGTCTCGATGCGGCCGTCTCCGATACAAAAAGCTGTGCGCAGTGATACTTGCCATCGCGCCAGTTATTCCATTTAGTGCATAGCTCGTTGTCCTCCGTAACAGACCAAATGCCTTGATCGTATTCCGCTCCCTCCTTGCCGCGCATCTCACCGTCTGGGGCGTGGTAGCCAACGAATTTCAGCGTTGATACATAGACCGTATTACCGGACAGAGTGGCTGTGATTTCATCAGAGCTCATTGCTCGATATCCTGACTCTTCCAGCCGCTGTTCCGGCGTTTGACAGCCAGCAAGTGTAGCCAACAGCGCGAGTGCTAATATCACAATGGGTGCAGATCGTTTCGGATTTACGGCCATGATTCCCTCCGTCGCGCAATAGCCAACATCCTGCTACTCTGGACCGACATTCCCCAGAAGACATCCAAATTCGTGGAAATCGTATCGCCGTTCCACCGCCAAGGGAACTCCATCCCCTTTGCAGCCATCCGATGGCCTGATTTTGGACGTCCAAGACGCCGACGAATGTCCGCTTTTGGCTATAAGCAGACATGCGGAGGGCAACTCGCAAACGTCCGCTTTACACCCGAAAGCAGACATTCGGACACGCAAGAACGGTTAGGACTAAAAAAGCGGACATTGAATGTCTGCTTTGCCCCCGAAAGCGGACTCAAATGGCTATGGCACTGAATGTCCGCTTATGACCCAAAGCGGACATTGGCCCTGGCCAAACAGGTCGGGTGCGGGTTGCTGACCACGCTGTGGGAGAGCTGCTCAAGATCGGCGCCAAGGTCGTGCGTCATGGTCGCTACATCACTTTCCAGCTGGCGGAGGTCGCAATACCACGAACCCTGTTCGCTGAGATCCTGGGCCTCATTGACGGGCTGCGGCCAGCACCTTTACCGCCATGACGGCGCCCCATCCAGTAGCATCCAGATCGCCCGGCAGGACAGGTGTGTGCCGCGCAGGTCGAAGTGCCCCCTCACAGTGCGAAATGGTCACGGGGGCGGGTTTCTCATCGCCCAATCAGCCCGATCAAGAGCGGACCACGGCCTATCGTGACAGCTCCGGGCCGGAATCGCGTGCGGATGCCCATTGCGCTACCATTGTCGGCGATTGGGAGGAGCCATCTGGGGAATCTCGGGTAAGATACGCGAGCTCACGTCGAGTCCAGCGGCTGCCGGGGCCCCAAACATGCGGAAAGGGAAACGCGCGGTGATTCTACGAAGACAGAAATTGCTTATATTGCTCTTATTTGTAACTCTGCCGGTGCTGATAGTTGGGTGTGGCTCGGTCGATACAGAGAAGGAGGATCAGAAGGCTGTGAATGATCGTGAGCTCACCGAGGAGCAGCGCGAAATGGTCGAGTTGTGGGAGCGGCACACGGCTTCCGAGTTCGAGACAAAGAGCATCGACGCGACGATGGCAACGATGACCTTGAATCCCTTCGTGAACCATGTACCTGTGATGACAGGCGGCGTCGGTGATGAAGAGGTTCGCGCTTTCTACAGTACATACTTCATACCAGGTCAACCGCCAGATACCAAGATCGAACCTGTTGCTCGGACGATCGGGAAGGATCGAATCGTGGACGAACTGATTCACAAGTTCACGCACACGATGGAGATGCCCTGGATGCTTCCCGGCGTGCCACCCACAGGCAGACGAGTTGAAATTCCCGTCATAGTGGTTGTGCAATTCGAAAACGGAAAGATTGCGGGAGAGCGCATCTACTGGGACCAAGCGTCTGTGCTTGCCCAGGTAGGCTTGATCGATGCGGATCGACTTCCTGTAACCGGGATCGAGGCCTCCCGAAAAGTCGTGGATCCCGCACAGGAACGATCCAACGGATTGATCGATCGGGTGAGTGGGTAGAATCGCATTAGTGAAGTTCATTGTCGGAGCCTTATTGCTAGGTGGAGCCTTGTTGCCGGGTGGCATCACGGTCACTGCCTGCTTGAGCGGCTGGAAGGCATTTCTCCTGGGTGTTAAGCAGTAAAGCCTTTGCACGCGCGTCGTGCCGCCGTAGCCATTGAGTGGCATGCGGGTTAAAGGCGGTGAAGTCCTAAACTTGCTGGGAATTTGGTAGGAGGTGCATCCTTTGAGGTGTCGAATTTCGACCGGGCTTGGCGTGTGCCGGCCCAGCAACAGGACTAAACTCAATCATACCGCTGAATAGGACTGCTTAAACGAGCCCGGAGCGCGGTGGATCA
>CBDTZL010000263.1:0-2431 GCA_965364895.1 uncultured bacterium | reverse complement strand
TCTTCACGACCTTCAGCAGTCAACTCGACTGCTTCGCTCTCGGCCTGCTTGCGGTTCCTTCGTCCCTCGAAAAAGGAGGAAACCAGCAGAATCACAACGCCAAGGAATATGGCCGCATCTGCAATGTTGAAAACCGGAAATTTCGCGACGGAGATGTAATCCGTTACCTGACCGTCTTGCAGCAGCCGATCGGCCAGATTGCCTAGAGCCCCGCCTAGCTGAAGCGCTAGGGCAACTCGCAGCGCGACTTGTGATCTGGGGACTCGAGGATAGTAGATGATGATGGCAATGGATACAAGAATGGCAACCACTGTAAAGAACAGCGCTCCGTCCTTGAAGAACCCGAACGCAGCACCCGTATTCGATGAGTTGATGATCCGTGCATACGGCGCCAACCACTCCCACGGTACCCACCGCTCGCGCGGAGCCAAATTGAGCCGGACAAAGTACTTCGACCACTGATCCAGGGCGACTACGAGCCCGGAGATCAGTACCAGCCCAAGATAATCCTTGAATAATCTCAATGCCCTATCCTCGGCCGAGGATTGTATCGCAAGCGATCCTCACTAACTCACCGGAACTACTCGGGGTCAGATCTGGAGATCGCCAGCTTGAGCTCCTGACCCTGAAACTTGAACTCAGCATCCTCGAAGCCTACAGGTGAATTAACCGGCTCAAGCGATACGCCGAGAGTCTCGGCAGCAATGTGCCCGTGGTGTGCCGCAATTGCTTCCGACAATTCGCTCGTCCCGTCGTACTCAATAGCAATACGATCGTCGACTGAAAACCCTGCCTGCTTTCGCAGCTCCTGAACCCGCCGGACCACTTCATTGGCCAGTCCTTCTTGAAGCAGACCCTGGTCGATCTCGGTCACAAGTGCTGCCACGTAGGCTCCCTCAGCAGCGGCTGTAAATCCTTCACGCGGTGAAATCTGGACCTCCACTTCGGTGGGCAGAAGCTCAATTTGCTTGCCTTCGACCTCGAGCAGGATGGACTTGCCGCTCAGGAGTATTTGTGCGGCCGGGTCCGCATCCAGCTCGAGAACGGCGGTTCGAATGGCTGGGAACTGTGCGCCATATTTCTGCCCGAGCTGCTTTGGAAAGGGCTTGAGCCTGTATTCTGCGGCCTCTTGCACCGTATCTAAGAGCCGAACTTGTTTGACGTTGAGCTCTTCCTGAATAATGTGCTCGTAACGACCAACTACCTCGCGTTCCGAAGCCTTGGAAACGGCGAACGCTGCCTCGCGCAGCGGCTGGCGAAGCCTGATCTGCGCCTGATTGCGTGCTGCGTGCCCTAGCGACACCAGCCGCTTTACAAGCGCCATTTCTGCCGTCAAGCTGGGATCGATTGTAGATGGATCGATCGATGGCCATTCGGTGTGGTGAACGCTATGAGGCTGGTCCGTCGACACCAGGTTTTGATACATGCTTTCCGTTACAAATGGCACGAAGGGCGCCAGTACCTTGATCAGCTCGACCAGCACTCCGTAAAGAGTTTGGTAAGCAGCCTCTTTATCTGCATCTGTGCTATCGCTGGCCCCAGCCTTCGCCCAAAACCTGCGGCGGCTACGGCGAAGGTACCAGTTAGTAAGGTCATCCAGGAAAACATTGATGGCCCCGGTAGCATTGTGGGGCTGGAAGTCCTCGAGCGAATTGGTTACTTGCTCGGTCGTCTCACCCAATCTGGCTTGAATCCAATTGTCTAATTGGCTGAACGCAGGTATTTGGTCTGATTCCGGCCGCCACTCATCGATTCGTGCGTAGGTAACCAAGAAGCTGTAGACGTTCCAAAGCGGTAGCAGGAACTGACGTCGAACTTCATCGGCGAGATGATAACCGAACAGCAGATCCTTTTCAGGCAGGTGATCGCAGTACAGCCAGCGCATCACATCCACGCCCATCTTGTCGGCGGCCTCGTTGAACTCAATCGAATTGCCCCACGACTTATGCATGGGTCGGCCATCTTCGGCCACCAGCGTGGCGTAGGAGAAAACGTTTCGGAACGGTGCCCTCCGCTCCAGAACGGTACTCATCGCGAGCAAGCTGTAGAACCAATTGCGAAATTGGCCAGGAAAGCTCTCGCTGATGAGATCTGCGGGGAACCACTCAGCCCAGTAATCGCTATCGTTCTCATAATCCAGGGTGCTCATTCCAACCACGCCCGCATCCAGCCACGGATTGCCGACATCGGCTATCCGGTTGACAGCCTCTCCGCAGTGGCTGCAAGCAATACGGACTTTGTCGATGTATGGCCGATGGGGTGTACGCCCCTCAAAGTCATCCCAGCCCTCAATCGCACGCTCTTTGAGCTCTTCTTTGCTCCCGATTACATCAAAGTTTCCGCAGTGCGAACACTCATAGATTGGAAGAGCCAATCCCCAATAGCGCTTCTTGGAGATCATCCAATCGTGCATATTGCGCAGCCAATCCAT
>CBDTZL010000262.1:0-2464 GCA_965364895.1 uncultured bacterium | reverse complement strand
ATCATGCGCTACGTAACGTTTGCACTTCCCGACTCACTCAGAAAACCGCGCCTGGGGGCGATGCTCAACGATCTGGTGATCGACTTGCTGGCCGCCCGCACATGGGCTCAGGGAGCGCGAGCTCTACCAGCCGAACCCATACCTCCCACGATGTTGGAACTCATTCATCTGGGTAAACAAGCGCAGGACTACTTAGGAGGGTTAATGGACAGTCTCGATGGGGTGGATCCGTTAGAAGCGGAGGGAGTGACCTACAGCGCAACAGATGTGGTGATCTACCCTCCATTGCCAAGCCCCCCGAGCTTGAGAGACTTTTATGCCTTTGAAGCCCACGTCAAAGCTGGGTACGCTATCCGCGGTCGGGATGTACCGCAGCAATGGTATGAGATGCCCGTTTTCTACTACTCGAACCCAAACGCGATTTATGGACCAGGGGAGAGCATTCCGTACCCAAGCTATTCACATGCACTTGACTACGAGCTTGAGGTAGCCTGCGTGATAGGAACGCGCGGGCGCGACATCCCTGTCGAGCAGGCCGAGCAGCATATCTTCGGCTACATGATCTTCAACGATTGGTCGGCTAGAGACGAGCAGCGCAAGGAAATGGCCGTTGGGCTCGGGCCGGCAAAAGGCAAGGATTTTGCCTCCTCCTTTGGGCCGGCCATTGTCACGCCCGATGAACTCGCCGATTCAGCCACCGGTCGACAAGGCGTATTCGACCTTTCTATGACCGCTCGGGTCAACGGAGATGAGCGATCTCGCGGAAACTGGAAGGACATCCATTATTCTTTTGGAGAGATGATTGCTCGTGCTTCCGCAGACGTAACCCTTATGCCGGGTGACATCATCGGTTCGGGTACCGTCGGAACGGGCAGCTTACTTGAGCTGACCAGCGGCGAGGGACCATGGCTGCAAGCCGGAGATTCGGTCGAGCTTGAGATCGAGCAGCTGGGAGTATTGCGCAACCAGGTCGGCGCCCGAGCAACCCAATAACTATCATCCAACGGAGGATCAGTATGCCAACTTATCATCGGCTAGGAGAATTTCCGCAAAAACGCCACACCCAATTTCGCAAGCCTGATGGAGGCCTGTACCGGGAAGAAGTGATGGGCCTGGAGGGCTTCGATGGAATTCAGTCCATTCTCTATCACCACAATTTGCCGCCACGCGTGAGCGAGGCCGAATTGCTCGGGCCAGCTCGGCCGGAGTATGCCGAGTACGGCCCACTGAAGCACCGTGCATTTGGTACGGCTGACATTCCGTCTGGGGGCGATGCGGTTGCCGCCCGGCGCACGCTTCTAGGCAACAGCGATGTGACGCTCGGCGTGAGCCGGCCAAACGAGAGCATGGACTACTTCTATCGCAATGCCCAGGCATATGAGGTTTGGTTCACGCACGAAGGATCAGGTGTGCTGCGGACCCAATTTGGCAAGCTGCCGTTCCATGAAGGCGACTACATCGTAATTCCCTTCGGCACGACCTGGACCATGGATCTGGAAGGCGAGGCGCGATTTTTCGTCATCGAGTCTGCATCCCAAATCGAACCGCCAAAACGTTATCGAAACAAGCACGGTCAACTGACCGAGTTTGCTCCCTTTACGGAACGCGATTTCCGCTTGCCCCAAGACTTGGAGACCATCGCCGAGCCGGGTGAGCACGAAGTGCGGGTCAAGGTGAGAGATGTGATCACCCGCCACTCGCTGGATTACCATCCGTTTGACGTCGTGGGTTGGGATGGCTACGTATATCCGTGGATCTTCAACATCCACGACTATGAGCCGCGTACTGGGAAGGTTCATTTACCCCCGCCAATTCACCAGACCTTCCAGGGATGGAACTTTGTCGTCTGCTCCTTTGTGCCTCGGATGTTCGATTACCATCCGCAGGCAATTCCCGCGCCCTACAGTCACTCCAACGTCAACTCAGACGAAGTGATCTACTACTGTGACGGAAACTTTATGTCTCGAAAAGGGATTGATCGTTACGACATCACGCTCCACCCGAGCGGCCTTCCCCACGGCCCTCAGCCGGGTGCGACGGAAGCCTCGATCGGTAAGGATCGTACCGACGAATTAGCTGTGATGGTGGATACCTTTCGCCCGCTGGAGGTGACGGTAGGAGCGCACGAGCTAGAGAAACCCGAATATCAGGCCTCGTGGCTGGATGATTTCGAAGAGCCGCAAGAGGGAACGACTACGGGCTAATCAGCGCGCTGGGCGGGAAAAGCGAGGGCTTCGCGAACGGCCTCCCCGATCTCTGAATCCGGCGCCAGGATCCAAAGCGTTTGGTCGCCGATGATCTCGATCGAGTTCCACTCGCCGCGAGATTCCCAGATCGAGCGGGTGGTTGAAGAGAGCGTACGCTCACTGAAGCGAAAGTCCGCATAATCTCGGAAGGCGCTGTAAAACTCATGTGCGTCGCGCACCGTATCCCACGCGGTAGCGAGCACCAGGACACCCTGCCC
>CBDTZL010000261.1:0-2465 GCA_965364895.1 uncultured bacterium | reverse complement strand
AATCATTCCATCCAAACCCGACCCACGCCACTATGAAAATTAGCCAGATCATGGAAGATAAAATCGAAAACGCGATGCGCCACTTCAGTCCCGAATTATTCTCGTCGGTCATTTCAATTCTCCTATCACTCGCCACTCATAGATCATAAGCCTATAAATCATAGCGGAAACGTCGAACGCCCAAGACAAAGAAGACCGCCGCGGCCCCCAGCAAGATCAAGATCGACGGGTAGACGGTTCCCAGGTCCCCGTTTTCGAAGATAAGGGAGGTGTAGCCGTCCATGGCCCAGGCCACGGGTGAAATGTGTCCCACTGTTCGCATTAGCTCCGGCACAACTTCCAGCGACCACCAAGCTCCGCCGAGCGCGGCTAGCGAGATCCCAAGCAAGTTGGTCAGCCCGGCTGCCTGTGTCTCATCCTTGACAAACGATCCAAGCGCAAACGAAAGCGCGGTCACACAAAGTGCGAACGCAAGCATGATCAAGATCAGCGCCAACGGGTCACGGCCGAAACTCTGGCCCACGACCACCCCGATGGCAAATATAATCAGGTACTGCAGCATCCCGAGCGTGAATCGACCGAGGATCTTCCCGCCCAGCAGCTGAGAGCGGGTCACGGGCATGGAGGCCAGGCGCTGCATGGTCCACTGGCGCTTGTCTTCAATCATGAGCGCCATACCGCCAAGTACGGCAAAAAGCACAAACATGCTGCCGATGCCAGGGATGGACTGGCCAAATCCGCCTACCGAGCCTGAAGAACTGGACTGGGTCAATTGATACTTCACAGCGATCAGGTCCTTGGCCCAGATCTCGGCCGCTCGATCGCGCAAGCTTTGCGCTAATTCGACGTCATCTATCGCGTCAGGCTCGACCTTGGCGGCGAGCCGGGATCCGATGAGGGAAGCTGTTAGCGCGCCATTGGTTTGCGTGAGAGCCGAATCAACCGCCTGCTGAATAAACTGGGGAGCGGTAAGGTCCTCCACTGCCACAAATCGAATAGTTACCGGCTCTAAATTCGATACGCGGGCGGTGAAATCGTCCGGTATCTCGATCAAGGCCAGGGTATCGGTCTCTTCCACACGAATCAGCGAGCGGGCCAAGTCGAGACTTTCCGCCTCATTCAGGTCACATGGATCATCGGCAGTGTTGTCCATTGGACACAAGAGCAGGTTCGGATTGGCCTGCCGCAGGCTCCGGATGAACAGCGCCGAGGCTTGGCCCTGGTCATGGTCGATGATGTCCACGGGCACAAGACTTGGCCCATCGTTGCTTGGAATGGCAACCCCAAGAACGATCGTCATTCCCACCGGAATACCCACCAACCAAATCAAGTTGGAGAGATTGCTGAAAAAAATCCGCAGGTCGTTGAGGGCTATATCGAGTATCGTGCGCATATTTCCAAACCTAAAAATCAAACCGCTTGTTAAATAGGATCACGCCGATAACGTACATGACCAACCCCAGGCCAGAAAGCACTAACAGATTCAATCCGATACCGGAGTCGCCTAAAGCGAGACTCTGAAAGGCCTCGCGTCCCCAAAATACGAGCGAAAAGACTGCGAGCGCAGTGGGCAGTAAGAATCCGAAGGCGCCGCCAAGGACCCCTTGGACCATGTTGGCGATTGGGCCCACAGTCTGCCCCTGTTCCGCGGTCCGCACGATTCCGGCCAGCAGCATGCCAAATCCGGCTACCCCCAGCGCGGCCGCAAAAATCAGGATTCCTAAACTCAGGAAATCATCTCCCCAGATCAAAGTCAGTTCGCGCTCAATAATGCTGGCAATCAATGTAAGGGCAATAATCAGCATAAGCAGCTGAAAGATTACCGTCACAAAGACTCCTAGCAGCTTGCCGGCCAAGATATGGGAGCGAGGGGTAGGTGAAATTATCAGCCGCTGCAGCGTCCACTCGCGCCGCTCCTCATGCATGCTCAGTACGCCGAACTGCGCGGTAAACAAGGCGAAGAACATGGCCTGCGCAGAGCCGACTGACACCAGAATGATCGTGGTTGTATCATTTGGGGCTCCACCCTGAACCGATTCTGCCTGGAGCCGAACCAGGTCGGTTCCTGGATCAAACGCGCAGGCGAAGGCGGAGGAGTAGTCATCTTGCGAGAAGGCGCTGAGAGCCTCGGCACCATAGCGTTCCTGCAATTCGTCGAAAGCGGCCGCCATCGTGATGTTTCCGGCCTCGATTCGCTGGGTGATGCTGCCCGCAATGCTGTTGATCACGCTGGACGAAATTGGACTACCGCTGTTGGCATAGACCGTGATCCCGGTTTCCTCGATAGTGGGGTGGAGTACCGGAATATAGGCAATACGTTCCGTGAAGTCTGGCGGAATGATGATGGCTGCCACATAGGTGCCGTTCTCCACCGCCAGCTTGGCAATCAGCTCGGGGTAGTTCTCTTCAGAGGTATCGTGGGCAGGCGGTTCCAAATCCCCGCTCTCGATGAGCGCGTTCGCAGC
>CBDTZL010000260.1:0-2480 GCA_965364895.1 uncultured bacterium | reverse complement strand
CTTGACTGGAGACGGTCCGGGAGAGTAGGTCATCGCCAAGAAGCTTTTCGTTTAATTTTGTCGGCAAGCTCAAATCGAGCGGCGGCTCTGAGCATAAGAACACTCGCCTACTGATTTGACACTCGAAATCATGCGCTCCCATGTGGGCTCGAATTTGACGAACGCCTGATCCGTCGGGGCCGCCGCAGCTAATCCCAGAACGTACCCGCCCCTAATGCTCGATACTTGAATCCATCAGCCTGCAAATAGAGCAGATTTATTAGCAAAAACCCCGCCGAAGCGGGGCCATTGGTCGCCGCTACACGCGGCTGGCAAATGAGCTATCTTGCGTCACGGGCGAGTGGGGAATCTACGGTCTGGCCGAGCATCTAAACCGGCTCTTCGATCTGAGAAGGTAGCTCAAATGCGGCGAACAACTGGGGAAACATAAAAGTCGTTGCGTCCGCGACCAAGCCGGCCTCCACCGAGACGACTTGAATCGCGAATGATGCAAATGCGGACCCATCCGGGTTTCGCCGATACCAGGCAAATGCGGGCTGGCCATTCGCTCGTGTTGGTAGAAGCCTCCAGCGGCCGCGGGCATCGCCGTCGAGGATATTCTCAGCGACGAAACTCCTGATCTGATCGCGTCCCCGGACCCAGGTCGGCGATGGGGGCATCGGGAAGGTGGCATCCTCTCGCATAAGTGCTATCAGCCCTTCGATATCCGCGGCCTCCCAAGCATTCACGTAGCGGTCCAACAAATCCTTCACCACAGGATCTGATACTAAAGCTACTGGCGTCGGAGCGGAGTACTTCTTAGACAGCGTGTTGCGGGCTCTGTAAAGGGCGCTCTCTATCGCCGAAGTGGAAAGATCCAGTAGATCTGCGACTTCTTTAGATCGGAGGCCTAGAACGTCGCGAAGGAGTAAGATCGCTCGCTGGCGAGGGGGCAAAGACTGAAGCGCAACCATAAAGGCGAGCGTCACGCTCTCTCGCTGGTCGTACCGTACCGCAGGATCCATGCCGGTGGGCTGCTCCAGCCAGGCATCCGGGAAAGGCTCGATCCATATCGGATCCATGATGGCCGGGCCCAATGGTGTCATCGGATCGGCGGCCGGATACAGCTCCTGAGGAAGGCTGCGGTTTGTGCGTTTTGCAAGCTCGTCGAGGCTGACATTGGTCGCGATGCGATATAGCCAGGCCCGAAGCGGGGCTCGGCCCTCGAAAGTGTGGAGTTTCTCCCAAGCTCGAACCAGGGTCTCCTGCACCATATCCTCGGCATCCAGTATCGAGCCCAGCATCCGATAGCAATGGACTTGTAGCTCGCGCCTGTGTGGCTCGGTGAGCAACTCGAAGGCCTGCTGGCTGCCCTCCAGCGCCTGATCTAACAACTCCGAGCGATTTTCAGTCTTCTCCATAGCAATCCAGTCTCAATTAGACCCCAAGAATATGACAGATTCCATTGGCCGAATTTCGCGCCGAATTAAGCGCGAACTTTCGGGCTGTGAACCCGTCATATATTGCAGACCGATATTTCAAGGTGATCATGATGAAGTACGTTGTAACCGTTCGAGGTCAGCTTAAGGGCAGCAAAGACGAGGCGCATGCCGTTCACGATGCGACGATCGCAAAGGTTTCGCCTCAGGGCAGGGAGTTGGGAAGTACCGCCCATCAGACCTTTCTCAACCCCGAAAATGAAAAGGAATTTCTAGCGGTCGACATCTGGAACAACCTGGAAGGGATTCAAAAGCTGTATTCCGACCCCAATCTGGCAGTGGAGTTCGGGAAGTTATTCGAAGGTGAGCCGGAGGTCGTAATTTGGGCGAATTCAGGCTGGGAGAGCTACTTCGACACTGAGTAACGCCAAAGCTGCTCACTGATTGGAGGGAGAGGCTACTTGGTTCCTGCTGCGTAGCGAACGACTCCCTCCAACGAAGGTGACACCTGAACCGCCTCGAACCAGGTCAGATGTGGGTTACCGTCGGCGTCGATCGCCAACTCTACCAGCTGTCCGAGCACTCGGGTTCCGGGCTCCCCAACATCTTGACCGATCCAACCCTCAGCCGTCCGCTGTGCATAGATCAGCCGATCGCGATCGGAATAAGCTAGATGAAGGCCACCCTCGGGGTCAAAGGCCAATGAGGTGATCTTCCTGGCGCCGGTGTGGCCCATGCGAACATTCTGCAGCTCGCCGACGTTTTCGATCTGCCAACCAGAACCGTCCTTCCACGCATGTCGCACTGTGCCGGAATCAGAGCTTTCGGCAACGTAGTAGGCGATGTGAGGCGCGCCGTCCTCATCGTAAGCCAGTGAAGCGTATCGGCCCGCGTCTCCCTTATCGTCGACCACTTCCACCGACCAATCACCCGCTCCAAGCGATGCGAGCTCCAATTGCTGATCGCGATCGTTGTAGTAGGCGATGGCTGGCGACCCTAAAGAGTCGAGCTGAATGCTGGTGGCGAATTCGTACTTGATCGGCCCGCTTCCGACCGGAACCA
>CBDTZL010000259.1:0-2493 GCA_965364895.1 uncultured bacterium | reverse complement strand
GCAAGTTGCCAGCTTTCAATTCCTATCGAGGATCTGAGGGGCAGATGCTTGATTCTCTCATAGTGCGCCCGCGCGCGAGCCACCGTTCTCGCGCTGAATAGGAATTCCATTTCTCTTGGTCCCAGCTCGATCCGAGCAATCGTGATGGGAGTGTCTGGAATCCGCCATCTTGCCGGTGTCTCACCATCCGCGAAGGCACCGGTGCCCGGGACGCTTTCGATAGGTGGCAGGTCGAGACGCCCGATGATGTCCAGCAAGATACTGACAGTTTTGGCTCTTTCCGCAGCGCGTGTTCCGCTCCCTAACAGGCTGAAATCCAGCAGTTGGGCGAACTGGTCCCGAAGCTGGGCAATCCGCTCGAAGTTGGCACGGCTTTGGTTTTCTTGGTGGGCCAGAATGGCCTTCTCGGCCTCCCCAGTAAGCCGCAGAAAGCTTTGGAGCGTGGCGCGTGGGCTGGAGGTGTTCACAGGCTGAAGTGGGGGTTTTCCGGTGTGAGACTGCTTAACAGCCGAAGACGCCGGCGCGCCCTTACCTTCCACTGCGTCGCTACTCCCTTGGGCCTGAACGGTACTGAATGACATGCACATCAGCAACAGGACCGAAGCGCAAAGCCGGAAGGTCATCGTCAGCCCCTGCGCCATTTGCTATTCCTCTGCGTTCGTGAACTAAGAACCAGATCAGGCCTCAAGAGACCGAGGCCCGGAAGCCCACAACACTCTGCGCTCTAGCTGTTGAGAGCCAAGGAGATTCCGGGCCGGGGACTGGATAGGCGATATCGGTAGCGCCTGATCCCCGGCGTCACTAGCCGGAAACATCGCGCCCTTTGGACTGCGACGCACGGTCTAACCTCCGCCATCGCCCCGGAGGCTGGGGTGCGTGATCTGGACCTCCGCATCATCCATCCATTTAATTGCCCGTGTCTCGAGATAATCGTAGAAGGGATTGTACCGCAAGCGAAGCAACCAATCTGTTGGCAATCGCAACAGACCTCGCTCGCCCTGAAGGGCCATCTCACCGAGGAAGAGAAAGTCTTCGTTTTCAGGCGGACGCCTGCCATACAAAGGATCATCAGGTGGAATGGGCAAAGCCACGTGCGATAAAGAGAGTACGCCTCTGGGCCAGTCGAAGTTCAGCCGTTCGGTTTTCGTTGCTTCGCTTGAGAATGGTGGCTTGTGGCGAGCGACGACCGCCGAGCTGTCGGGGTTCTCATTGGTGACAAAGGTAATGGAGAACGGTAGGTCCGCTTCGGCCATCAGCCGGTCGGTCAGCGGTCCGGGATCCGAGATCATCAGCTTTGATTTTATGGCCAGACGATTGATATCGAACAGCACGAGTTCATGGCGGTTGGGCGCCAGGTGATTCAGCAGTCTGTCCACCACGGCATCCGTCGAGACAGTTGCATCGACAGCGGACTTGAAGACCAAAGTCGGCGGCAGGACCTTGTCGGGACTCGACCTCGCCCGCTCCCGTAAGCGCTGGGCCACCGAGCGGGTCAGGTCATGAACCTGTGCCCCTGCATTAGTTGCAAACGAGTTGTATTTGTAGGGATCGAACTCGGGCAACACCTGCAGCCAGGCGAGGCCTCCCAAACCGGGTAGTGCTGCCAGCCCGGTCTTCAAACCGGCGAGCGCCGCGGTAGCATGGACTCCGATGGCCGGAGAGATGAGCACCAGACTAGCTGGTTCCGGCGAGGCATCTCCTTCCAACGCGTCGAGGGCAAAATCTAGAGCCAGAGCCGCTCCGGTGGAATAGCCGACGATGTGAACCGGCTTTCCTTCGATTCTAGAGGCAAGGTCGCTCGCGACCAAGCGCACTGCGGCGGCCATATCCTGCCAACTCGCAGATGTAAGTCCGGATGGTGCTGTACCATGCCCGGGCAGCCGCAGACCGAGCACCCAGTAGCGGTGCTTGTGGAGGGCCTTGCCCAGAGTGCGAAGGGTATAGGGGGCATCCGTCATGCCGTGCAGTAGCAGGACACCGCCAACAGCTTCGTCAACAGGCAACTCGAAACTGCGGTTCCAGTCGGGGCTGCGGCCACGTGGATCCGCTGCACTGCCCGGACTATAGCGGGCAAGCGCGTATTCCGGTCCGGTTTCGACGCGGGCGTAGACTTTCTCATCGAGTTCGGCAAATAGCTCGTCTTCAAGCTGCCTGTAGTCGTCAAAGGTTCGGATCTCGTCCGCCCTCTGTGCCGTAAATTCCGCCGTCAGCTCTTCAGTGTGCCAGGGCTTCAAGGGCGGGCCGCTGCCCAATTGACTCCAAAGCGCGAACACACCCAACGCGAAAGCGAGAACGCCCATTTTGAGGTACGTATTCATGAGTTTAGCCACAAAGACATTGCGTCTCACTGGGGTGTTCTCCTGCGACGGGAAAGGCAGAGATCGCCCGGACTATGACTAGGTAATCTGCGCCAAAAAGAACTGGCCGAGGAGAACCGGTCCAACACTTCTGCCTCGCTATCGGCCGCGGGTCAAGATCCAGTAAACCGCGCCA
>CBDTZL010000258.1:0-2495 GCA_965364895.1 uncultured bacterium | reverse complement strand
GAAAGGCACGTTGGAAGGAAACATCGCCTTCAAGAATTATTACGAAAGTCGTCGCTGGGTGAGAAATCCACTCGACCCCGATGAGCTCACCAAGCTCGATAAGGTCGTGAAGTTCATGAAACGATATGGTGAACGCTACACATGGGATTGGATCGCCGTGGCGGCCCAGGCCTATCAGGAATCAGGGCTCGATCAAAGAAAAGTCAGCCCCGCGGGGGCCATCGGCATCATGCAACTGTTGCCAAGCACGGCCGCGCAGAAGCCGATCAGCATAAAGAGCATCAATTTGGTGGAAGACAACATCCATGCCGGAGTCAAGTATCTGAGCTTCGTGCGCAAGAGATATTTCAGCGACCCGGCCATCGCCCCTGAGGTTCGGATCGATTTCTCCTGGGCTGCCTACAATGCCGGTCCAGCAAGGATTCAGAGGTTGCGCAAGAAAGCTGCGAAACGTGGATACGACCCCAACAGATGGTTCAATAACGTGGAGCACATGGCATCTGAATCCATTGGCCGGGAGACTGTCGACTACGTGGCCAATGTCAACAAATACTATATCGCGTACAAGTTCGCCCTGGAGCGCCAGGCGCGCCGACTGAATCTGCGCCGCCAGCGGTTGGAGCAGGCAGAGCTTTCCAAGCAGGAAACGGCCTTAAAGGCATGGCGGCGAAGCTACGCGGGGCATGGAAATTGAGTGGCTTCGGTGCTTGACCGCGAAGCAGATTACCGGGCCTTTTCGCAGCCCGGTGTCACTTTTCCACCGGCCCGCTGGCCGCCTTCCAGGCATTGAATCCACCGGCCATGCTGACCACTTCCCCCATGCCCATTTCAATCGCACGCAGCGCGGCAAGGGCTGAGCGTCCCCCCGTGCCACAGTAGAAGACGAACCGCTTCCCGGCGTCGGGAGCCAGCGCCTGGTCATGCATGGGTGATGTGGGATCGATTCGAAACTCCAGAAATCCGCGCGAGGCGTGCACCGCACCTGGAATTTTCCCTTCATTCTGCAACTCATTGCCGTCCCGGACATCAACGAAAATCCTCTCGTCGCGGGCGTGTAATTGCAGCGCATCCTGAACAGAGCATGTCTCTACCACGGCGTTGGCTTCGGCGAGATAGTCTTTGAATCCCTTGGGCATTGACGAATCTCCTACATTTTTTGTCGCAATAACGGCTGAAAAATTATCTCATGTGAAGTCGATCAGAGGTAGCAGGCGCTGACTCACCGAGAAAACGTATTCGAAGATCGGCAATCCCATGAAGTGCAAAATGATAAGACCAAGAAGCACGTAGTTGCCATAGCGCGCGTTGTAGTATCGGTATCGGAGTGCAAGAGGGCCGGGTAGGAAATAGGGCAGGATATAGTGCCCGTCGAGGGCGCCCAACGGGACCAAATTGAACACCATCAATAGCAGGTTGATTTGTGCGAGGTAGAGAAAGAAGAACGTTGGGCCGGGCTCGGTCAATACCTCGAAGCCCCATTTCATTCCCAACTGATAGAAGTTGAGCGTTATTACGGCGAGGAGAAGATTCATTGCCGGGCCGGCAGCCGATACGGCCAGAACACCCCACCGCGATCTGTAATTGCGAGGGTCCGTCGGCACCGGTTTCGCGAAACCAATGCCCAGAAGCATCACCATCAATAATCCCGCGGGGTGAATATGGGGGATCGGATTCAGGGTCAGACGCCCCGCCCTTTGGGCGGTGTCGTCCCCATAGAGCTTGGCCACCAGCGCGTGGCCGAACTCGTGCAGAGTCAGAGAAAGCATCAGCGCGAACAGTATGATAAGAAATAACGCAATGCGCCCGTCGGTTAGAAGCTGAATCACCCCTCGCCCCTTTCGAAACAAAGAGTGCAGTATACGTCCCAATTACCTATTGGGGACACTCCCCAATAGGTAAGCTATTGAAAATTGGTTGAGGCGCGAGGTTAATATACGAATCGTGTGAATACGGAGACAGGTGAGTTACCTTCCAGATATTCCACGGAGGTTGAAGATGGAGGCGTTCATACGGAATATCCCCAAAGCGGAGCTTCATCTGCACATCGAAGGCACGCTGGAGCCCGAGCTCATGTTTGCCATAGGCGAGCGCAACGGAATCGCGCTCCCGTTCGGTTCGGTGGAGGAGGTCAAGCAGGCCTACGAGTTCACGAATCTCCAGGAATTCCTCGACATTTACTACCAGGAGGCCAAGGTGCTCCTGGAAGAGCAGGATTTCTACGATCTTACGTGGGCCTATCTCACCAAGGTGCACGGGCAGAACGTCCGGCACGTGGAGATTTTCTTCGATCCCCAGACACACACCGACCGTGGGATTTCATTTGAGACAGTCGTCTCAGGAATTCACCGCGCACTCGGCGATGCCGCGGCAACTCTCGGTATGTCAACGGAGCTCATACTGTGCTTCCTGCGCCACCTGAGCGCGGAGGCGGCCATGGAGACGCTCGGGATGGCCCTCCCGTTCAGGGAGAGAATCATCGCGGTGGGGCTGGACTC
>CBDTZL010000257.1:0-2510 GCA_965364895.1 uncultured bacterium | reverse complement strand
TCATCATCATCCTTGGGGCATTTGCTCCTGGCCATGCTGCGAACTTGAAGGATCAAGTTAAGGTGGAGATCGACAGCATGGGGCTTCATCCTGGGCTGGCTCCAGGGATGTACGTGTGCGCCTCAACACATCTGCACGTCAAGGCATCCGTGGAAAATCTGGCTAGTTCGGTCTTGGGGCAAATAAAGGTTGCTGGCAAAGCATACGGACCTGACAGGGTGCTGCTCGGAAAAGCGACCTCCTCAACCAAGAATTCTTTTCTCTTGCCAGGCGAGAAGGCCGATGTCGACTTGGAGTTTCTTACGATCACCGGCCCGACAATCGAGCAGGTCACGGATGCAGAGGTGACGGTAATCGAAGCTCCGGCTTTGTGATCAGAATTCGGGTCACGCATGTCAATGTCGGGCGTCTGCCCAAAACGGACTGGCGCATCGGCGGCCTTGTGCAGAGGTTTCTGATTTTGCAAAGCCCCTAGCTAAAGGATGCTCCAGTCCGTTCTCCCTTTGGTCGACAAGGTGCCCGAGTGAGACCCGACTGCCTGTCAGTATGAACCGATATGATGGTGCGTCAGCGTAAGACTCGGGGCCGGCTATTCTGGAAGTACGTTGTCCTTTTCGTAACCCTGATAAGCGGGGCGCTGCTGGCTAGCGGTGGCCTTGAGATATATTTCTCGTACCAGGAGAACAAGACCGCTCTGGTGCGAATCCAGAGTGAAAAAGCTGCGGCGGCCGCCTCGACGATCCAGCAGTTTATGCAAGAATTTGAACGCCAGCTTGGTTGGACGACGCATTTACCGTTTGTCTTAGACACAGAAGGCCTGGAGCAGCGGCGTTTAGATTATCAGCGTTTGCTCCGGCAGGTACCAGCAATAACGGAAATCATTCACCTCGATCCATCGGGCAAAGAGCAACTCCGAGTCTCCCGCTTGGCCATGGATGTCGTGGGAAGCAAGAAGGATTTTTCGCGGGAGCCGGAGTTTCTGGGGGCCAAGGCCCTGAGGACCTACTACAGCCCCGTGTATTTCCGCCAGGAATCCGAACCGTACCTAACCCTCGCGATGGCGGATAGGGCAAAGAGTTCGGGCGTAAACGTTGCCGAGGTCAATCTCAAATTTATGTGGGATGTGATTTCGGAGATCAAGGTGGGCAAGGCCGGGTATGCCTATGTGGTAGATTCGCAAGGTCGTCTCATTGCCCATCCGGACATCAGTCTGGTGTTGCGCCAGACCGACCTCTCCTCGCTACCGCAGGTCGAAGCCGCCCGCACGGCTCCATCGACTCCCGTCGAGGAGCGAAACGAGGCCGTAATAGCATCAAACTTTAGTGGTATCCAAGTGCTCACAGCACACGCGGCCATGGGACCGTTGGGGTGGATTGTCTTTGTAGAATCGCCTCTGGATGAGGCCTTCGCACCTCTTTATTCCTCCGTCCTCCGGACGATGGTGCTCTTGCTACTGGGCCTGTTTTTGTCGGCGCTTGCGAGTCTCCTTCTCGTCCGAAAGATGGTCATACCAATTCGGGCTCTGCAGACCGAGGCGGCGCGGATTGGTGCGGGTGATCTAAGCCGACGTATCGACATTCGGACCGGCGACGAGCTGGAGGCCCTAGCGGATCAATTTAATCACATGACCGCCCAGCTCCAGGAGTCCTACGCCCACCTAGAGCAGAGGGTTGAGGAGAGAACCCGCGAGCTGAGCGAGGCTCACCAAACGGTTCGGGAACAGGCCACTCGGCTTGAGACACAGTCAACCCAACTTGCCGAGTGGAACCGGGAGCTGGAGCAACGGGTGCGCGAGCAGCTTGACGAACTCGAGCGAGCGGGGCGGTTGAAACGATTCCTTCCCCCTCAGCTTGCGGACCTTATAGTGTCCTCCGGTGACGAGCATCTCCTTGAAAGCCACCGCCGGGAGATTACTGTGGTCTTCTGCGACTTGCGGGGATTTACGGCTTTCGCCGAGACAGCTGAGCCGGAAGAGGTCATGGGGGTTCTTTCTGAGTATCACAGTGCCCTGGGATCTCTGATATTCCGATTTGAGGGAACCTTAGACAGCTTTATCGGGGACGGACTGATGGTTTTTTTCAATGATCCCTTGCCGTGCCCTGATCCGGAGGCACGGGCGGTTCGCATGGGGGTGGCTATGCACGAGTGTGTCGATGCGCTAATCGGGAAATGGCGGAAGCACGGCCATCAGTTGGGATTTGGCGTGGGGATTTCCCAAGGTTATGCGACACTGGGAAGGATCGGATTCGAGGGACGTTTCGATTATTCGGCCATCGGCAGCGTAACAAATCTTGCTTCCCGGCTGTGCGATGAGGCTAAAGCCGGGCAGACCCTTATTAGCCAGTCCGTCAACGAAAAAGTAGAAGCCCTGGTGGTCTCAGAGCCGGTCGGAAACCTTACACTGAAAGGCTTTCACCGACCTGTCGCCGCATACAACATCGTTCGCCTGAAGGACTAATAGACAGACGCTAACAAAGGGTTCCCGTGATCCGCGCCAAGGCGATCCGGGC
>CBDTZL010000256.1:0-2533 GCA_965364895.1 uncultured bacterium | reverse complement strand
TCCTTGATCTCCGACCACAACTTCTATCAATTGAAACCCAAGAAACCTAACTCACGACTAGCCATTTGGCGTACCCATTCCTCATGATTGAATCATCACGTAATTCTCTTCGCTCTATCTTCAGTGACGATCTCAATCCAAAGCGCCTTCCCCTGAATCTATCCGCGGGCGTGCTGCAGGGCGCGATTGAAGTGCTTCTCGCCGCTTCCTTCGCCAGCCTCATCTTTTCAGGATCGCTGGAAGCTCTCTTTCCCATTGGGATCACCTTAGCTCTGGCTACCGGCGCTATTCAGCTGATAGGAAGCGCCATTTTTAGTTCCTCAGGAGCAATCCACAGTTCTGTTCAGGATGTGCCCGCGGTTCTTGTGGCGGTGATGCTGGCGTCTGTCGCTGCCTCCATAGGAAGCGTACTTGCCGCTCCCACTGTGCTGGCTCTGCTGGCGGTATCGACTTTAGCCACCGGACTGACACTGTTCGCCCTCGGATCACTGCAATTGGGTGGCCTGGTCCGCTACGTTCCCTATCCGGTGATCGGTGGTTTCTTGGCTGCAACCGGTTGGCTGTTAGTACAGGGGGGATTTGCAACAATCACTGAGTTCCCGCTCGCGATAGCTAATATTCCATTGCTTCTTCAACGTGACCTGATCGCCTTGTGGGTTCCTGCGGTTGCTGTGGCCTTGGGGCTTACGTTCGTCATTCGCAGGGCCGATACCCCGTTGGCTGTACCCGCGGTAATAGGCGGGGCTATGCTCACCTTTTACCTGGGCTTACTGGTTAGCGGGACCTCGATTAATCAGGCAACCGAGATGGGCCTGTTATTTGAGGGTGGAAACTCAGCTGGGTGGAGTCCGTTGAACCTCGAGATTTTTCGGTTCGCTGACTGGGGCGAAATCCTGGGACAGATCGGAAATATTGGCGTGCTCGCTGGGATGTCACTTATTGCCTTGCTGTTAAATCTTTCGGCGATCGAGTTATCTATTGGCCGAGATCTTAGCCTCAACCGTGAGTTGAAGGGTGCGGGTATTGCGAACGTGCTCTCGGGTCTGGGGGGCGGGATGGTTGGCTATCCCACCATCAGCACGACTGCTTTGAGCGGACGCCTGGGGGTTCGCGGCCGATTGACTGGCATTATCGCGGGACTGGTCTGCGTGGCGGCTCTACTGCTAGGGACCGCACTCCTTGCATTGGTTCCGAAATTTGTGTTCAGTGGCATATTGATGTTCCTGGGATTGGACTTTCTCTACGAATGGGTTGTTTTGGGGTGGAGACGATTTTCAAAGCTCGAATACGCGATCGTGTTGGCAATTATGGGAACCATTGCAATTACGAATTTTCTGACTGGGGTCGCCCTCGGACTGCTAATGATGGTGATCATGTTCGTGGTGAACTACAGCCGAACTAAGGTGATCAGACACGCCTACACTGGCGCCGATATGCACAGCATGGTCGTGCGATCGGTCGAGGAGCGCAAGCTGATGGCCGAGGCCGGAACACAGATAGAGATTCTGGAACTGCAAGGGTTTATCTTTTTCGGAACGGCTAATACGTTGCTCCAACAAGTGCGCCAATCACTTGCCGCGCTTGATTCCCCGCCTCGATTTATTATCTTGGATTTTCGTTTAGTAACCGGAATTGATTCGTCGGCTGCCCAGGCTCTCTATAAATGTGAGCAATCCGCCAGCAAAGAGGGCGCCATTTTAATCCTCACCGGGGCCTCAGATAACGATCTGCAGAAGCTACAGATAGGCGGCCTGGATCTTGGCAGCTTGTCGATCAAGATCATGCCAGATTTGGATCAAGGCTTGGAGTGGTGCGAGGACCAGATCGGGATCAGCGAGTTCGCACCTGAAGTAACCATCCACACCAGCGTAGAGGATTTGCTCGTCAGATCCGGAATGTCGGTGACCGCAGCTAAGAAGCTGGCCAAAGTCCTGGAGCCGATTGAGGTCGAGACTGGTGAGGCGCTTATTAAACAGGGAGACCCTGCTGAAGACCTGTACTTTATCCTTCGTGGCAAGGTCTCCATCTGGGGCGACCTTAGTGGCACGGAGCCGGTGCGACTCCGCACGCTGGGGCCGGGAACAACCGTCGGGGAAATCGGTCTCTATCTGGATTCAACCCGCACCGCCAACGTCCTCGCGGACGAGCCCACCACCGCGATGAAGCTTTCCGGTAATGCCTTGGAGGCCTTGCGGCAGAAAGACCCTGCCCTGCTGGCCGCATTCCATGAAATGATCGCCCGGCAACTTTCCGAATGGGTAGTGCAGAGCGATCGCGGGTTGAGGGCATTGCGAGGATAGCCCCCGCACATCACACAGCATCGAGCACTTCTGCGAAACCTAGTAAGTAAGTATTGACTCACTTGCTCCAACCTGCTAAGATCCATCTGGGTAAGTAGCTACTTACTGACTGGAGCAGCCAAGATGAGCAAAGATTCCATGAACTCCTCCTACCGCATCGCGCAGGAGCTCTTTAAAGATCGGTTGCGCAAGCAATCTCCAGAAACCTTGGAGCTGCTCGATGACATGCACGC
>CBDTZL010000255.1:0-2537 GCA_965364895.1 uncultured bacterium | reverse complement strand
CGTCACGCTCACCAGCGTACCTTTCCCTCCACTTCTCGTTCTTGAAAACGGTGAGGCCACAGCGGATCTCACAGCCGAAGTTATGGGCGGGAAGGAGCCCTACACCTTTATGTGGGATCTCGACGGTGGCGGCACATTCGAAGCGGGCGAGCAATCGAAGACGGCGTTATATACAGAGGCTGGAAAATACCAGATTACGGTCCGCGTAATGGATGCTTGCGGCTTGACAGGAGAAGATACGCTGACTGTGGTGGTGATCGATCCGGATGAGGAGGCCTGCCACCCGATGGCACAGCGCATTGCCGACGGCGTGAATACGCTTTTCCCCGAACAGGCCGGCGACTTGTACACCTGCGAGGACATTTTTGGAATGTTTCGGGGTAGCCTGACTGGTTCTCAGCTGGGCTTCGGCCGGCTGTGGCATGCCTACATGCTAGCCGCGACCATCCAGGATCTGACGTGGGAAGAAATCCGCGACTGGCACCTCGATGGGAATGGTTGGGGCGGTTTGGTCCAACTGAACCGGTTTGCGGACCTGCTTGAGGAACATGGGATTAGGGATTTGGTTGGTCTTGTTGTCGGAGGCGAAGCCAGCATCACCGATATTCGCCACTCGGTACGCTCGGTCCTGCGCTACGAGGCCGAGTTCGATGATGCGCTCGCGCGTCTCGGAGACGGCATGTCTCCAGGCGAGTTGGGGCGCTTTTACAGCACGGCTCAAGATTTAGGTCTGGACCCGGATCAGCTGGACAGCTATCTAGCCGATGGCTCGTCGCTACAGGAATTAAGCCATGCCGCTCGGCTTGGCGAGCGGTCAGGCTCGGACTGGACCCAAATTGCCGAAGCTCATGCTGCCGGATACAGCTGGGGCGAGATTGGCCAGGCGCAGCGATTAGCGGATGGCGAGGATTGGACATCTGCTCTGGACACTGGCATCCGAGAAACGCGCGAGCTATCGAGAGAAGAGGATCGATCAGAGCGAGATAAGGAGCGCAACGTTCGAACCGCAGAGCAACTTGGGGCGCGATATGGGATTCCCGAGCAGGAGCTTCTCGATCTCTACAATGGAGCATGCGCACAAGATTGGAGCTGTGTGCGCAAGGAGCTGCGAGATCCGTCTGAGACGAGCGCGGTCTCGGACCCAGAGCAAAAGACGGCCGCACGACTTGCCAAGCAATATGGCGTGAATGAGTCGAAAGTCTGGTCGCTGTTTGACAGTCCCTGCGCAGGCAGCTGGAGCTGTGTGCGCGCCGAGCTCAGGGGCGAATCTGGTCATGGTGGAGGCCCGAAACCTAAGGATTGAACCGGCCGTATCGGGCAAATTCGAACGATGCGCTTAGACGCATGACTAGGGGTCAATCAATGGAATGGCAGGATTAACCGGACAGCGCCTCGGGCGCTACGAGATTCTTGAGCAAATAGGCCGCGGCGGTATGGCCGCGGTCTATCGCGCTCACGACGTCGAAAACGACCGCTTTGTGGCCGTTAAGGTGGTCGCTCCTCACCTATCTGAAGATCCAAATTTCGAAAAACGATTTCGACTTGAAGCCCGGGTACTGAGGGACCTGGAGCATCCCAATATCATGCCGGTTGAGGATTATGGCGAATTGGAAGGCTACGCGTTCCTCGTGATGCCGTTCCTCAAAGTCGGTACGCTCATGGATCGCCTGCTCGAGGGTCCCGTCAGCCCTCAGTACGGAGCCCTCCTTGTGCAACAAATCTCCGAAGCACTCCAATATCTTCATGATCAGGGCGTTGTGCATCGAGATGTGAAGCCATCGAACATTCTGCTTGACGAAGAAGGCAACGCTCTTCTCTCTGATTTCGGCTTGGCTCGGTTGCAGGAATCCCATGTTAGCTTGACCGGAGCGATGATGGTTGGGACTCCGGCATTCATTTCGCCTGAGCAGGCTCGAGGCGAGAAGGCGAATGCCCTCTCCGACCAATACTCGCTGGGTGTAATCCTTTACCTGCTTACCACTGGCGAGCTTCCATTTGATGCGGAAACGCCGCTAGCGGTTGCGATAAAACACATCTCCGAGCCGCTGCCAACCATCCAGTCCGTAAGCCCAAACGTACCCGATAGCGTGGAGCGAGTGATCCTTCGGGCCACTGCTAAAGATCCCGAGCATCGATTCAGTTCGATATCAGAAATGAACTTCGCATTCCAGGCAGCCATCGCCCATGTGCTCGATCCTGAGGCGACTCCTGAGCCCTCCATCAAACTGCCAGGCTCGGTCGGAGCCACAATCGCACTTCCCTCGATAAGTAAGCTGGATCGCCTTCAGAAGTTGAAGATCGCAGCGGCGGGCGCGGGTGCGATCCTGGCGCTGTTGCTTGTGTACCCAGTGCTGGCTTCAGCAGGCTTCGGTCGATCGTCAATTCAGCCGGCAGGGATCCAATCCGAGGTCATCACTTCCGAGAAAGCTGATGGTCCGCTGACTGAGCTAGAAGCCACGATGTCGGTGATGTCGACCGAGCTAGCCGGATCGCGCGCGGAACTGATGCGGGCCGAACAGGTTCAAACCGCGGTGGTT
>CBDTZL010000254.1:0-2568 GCA_965364895.1 uncultured bacterium | reverse complement strand
TGACCGACACGAACTCGATCTGCTTGTTCTCGTTGTTTCTAAGCGTCACCGGTCGAGGCACCTCATAAAGGTGGTACTCGAAAAATTCCCGCTGTTCGACAGGCGCTGCAGATAGCTCTGCCTCGGCCGCGAAGATCGCGTCTCCGGCCGCAAATCGATCCTGAGTCAACCGCTGGAGATCGCCTGCAATCAGCTTCAGGTGAGCGTCCTCGTAAGTGGTCCCGCTGTTGTTTCGCATCGTGATCCAGCCATCCAGGTCGATCGACAGCTCGTCACTTCCCAGCAGCACCACGTAATCGGATTGCCAGGAAACTCCACCGGTGAGGTAGGTGATCTCTACATCCTGGGAGCCGGCCTCTTCCGCCATCAGCTGCCAAACGAGTGTAGGTCGAGTAATCAACCCGTCTGGGAGTTCGGGAAACGAGACTTCCTTCACGCTTCCACTGATGATTGAGACTTGCCCGTCCTCGTCCTGAAGGATGATTCCGCCTTGCGAGCTCAGCAGCAACCCTTCGTAGAGGGTGCCATCTTCGGTCACCACGCGAATGATCTGATCCAGGTATTTCTTGAACAGCGCGCTGGAATCTACGAGATCATATTGGTAGTTCTGCTCGAGGATCGAAGTTCCCTCCGGATCCGTCAGCGACTTGAACAGTACGCTGGTGGGGTCAATGGAGGCTGCAACGTCGCTGAACGCGATCTCATTAAACCCTCGCGAGAAAACGAACTCGCGACGATCGCGCACGAGGGCAGTGCCTTCGTTGTAGACCGTCAGAGCGAGAGTGGTTTCCGCCGCTTCCGCGGATAAGGCTTGAGTCGGAATAATAGGTTCATCTGTCGCGCCCTGCCCGGTACAGGCGATGGCCAATAGAGCCAGGCCAAGCGTGGCAAGTACGGTACTCCGCCGGATCCCGATGCTCTTGAAGGAGAGCCCGCGAGTCACCCGCCGGATGCTCAGCGTATCCAGCGAGGTCCCGCCAAGACCCTCGATCGAGGACCTAAGCCACTGCCGTACTTCTGTAATTAAGTCTGCAAGCTTCATTTTCTTACCCTTCCTTCCCTCGTATGCTCATAGACGTCCATAGGGGGTCAGGAGTTCCCGCCCCGCCCATTCAGACTAAGGGCCGCCACCCCCATACTCCATAGTCGAGCGGTACCGATCTCGCCAACGCACCTTGATATAATCCGCCCGTTAAGTTGGGAGATGGAAACCAGTGTTCACACGCAGGAAGGATGAACGGCGCGTAAAGCAGGAGGGGAGGCTGCCGCCCGGGCAGTCGCTCACCCAAAAATTTCCGGTGCTCCATTACGGACCGGTGCCGCGTTTTGATTCTGAGACCTGGGACTTCCGGATTTTTGGGGAGGTGGAAGAGGAGAAGCGCTGGTCGTGGGATGAGTTTCAGGAGCTTCCCCGAACAAAGCTAGTGATGGACATCCATTGCGTCACGCGGTGGAGTAAGTTTGACACGGAGTGGGAGGGGATCTCCATCCGCAATCTTGTGGACGAGGGACTCATCGCGCTGAAGCCAGGTGCGCATCACGTGCTTCAGCACTGTGAATACGATTTCACGGTGAACGTACCGCTCGAAGTCGCACTAGCCGACAACTTTCTCCTGGCCACACACTTCGACGGAGAACCGATCAGCCCTGACCACGGATACCCATTGCGCGGTATCGTGGGCTCTATTCCCGGTCGAGATGAATTACTGCAGCCGTATTTCTGGAAGGGTGGAAAGTGGTTGCGTGGGCTGGAATTTCTGGAAGAAGATCGGCTCGGCTTCTGGGAGCAGGCCGGATACCACAACCGTGCCGACATCTGGAAAGAAGAGCGGCTCGCGTATTAGTCGGGGTAGCCCAACTGGCGCCGGATCTCGACCAGTTGCTCATACGTGATGAGATCCTTTAGGATCGCTTCGCCCCAATCCTCTTCATCTCGCAGATCAAACCAGCCTACGTCCAAGATCACCCATTCTTCAGGTGGATTCTCAGGTTCGACGCCGGGTGCGGCCTCGCCACCTATTGGCGTGCAGAGATAAGTTACCACCCGCTTATAGGGACTGCTATCAGAAGGGTGCGGCGGCCTATCGAGGAGCAGTCGTTCAACCCGAACCTCCAGCATGGTTTCCTCCAGCATCTCCCGGTAAACGGTTTCCTCCGCAGACTCGCCCGGCTCGCTACCGCCACCGGGTAGCAGCCAAAACTCGCGCGGTCCGTCGCCCCAATCCTCGCGGCCATAGAGCAATAAAATATGGTGGTCGCGTACGATCGCGCCCTGATAGCGCGTATGTCGGTTCGTGGGGGGTTGACCGGAACTTGCCCCGCGGGCCTCGCTCGCGTCACTCATGCATCTAGCCTGATCATCAAGATAGGCACCAGCATTTCGTCAGGTGTGACGCTGCCGTGCCGACCCAGGAGTGGATTTTCCTTAGCGGCCCACCATAAATACCCGTCCCGCTGACCGATAGCCAAGCGATCTCCGATTCGGCTTCGTGCAGATTTTGCGGGTCGGCCTGGGCCAAAAAGGCCTGCTTCGAGGGCGTGACTGGAGGGCATCACGCGAAACATGCG
>CBDTZL010000253.1:0-2589 GCA_965364895.1 uncultured bacterium | reverse complement strand
AAGATGTCGCCGGGCATGGCCAGGTGTTTCTCGTCTTCGATCCAGTGCTCCACCGGGCCGCTCATCATGTAATAGAATTCAGGGATTGAGTGGCTATGCTCGACATAGCGCGCGTGCGGCCCCCACACCATCTGTGAGACATTGAAATCCCACCCCCCATCCGGGCGCGCCGCCTGGAAGAAGCCTTTGTAGCGCATCACTTCACCCCAGCGGATCAGCAGCTCCCCAAGGTTTTTCACATCCTTCGCCCAGAAGAAATTAGCGTTCTCCAGCGTCTCCTGGTCCAGCCAACCAATGTCACTTTCATGCGAGAAGATCCGCGCCGCGGGATAGGGGTTTCTCTTTTCACCCAGGGTATCTCGCGCCTGCTCCAGCACGATTTTCTGCGTGGCGTAGAGTGAGCCATCCGCTGCCACAACGGCTGGA
The DNA here is from genome assembly GCA_965364895.1 of uncultured bacterium. GTDB lineage: Bacteria > Chloroflexota > Anaerolineae > Anaerolineales > E44-bin32 > JADFRG01. Next base: position 2,163 of record CBDTZL010000253.1, on the reverse strand, counting down.
ACAGATGGCGCCGAGACAGGTTCTGTCGTATGGGTTGCACCCCAGTAGCTGAAGTCCTCCGGCAACACGCCTTCCTTGGGCTGTATGTGCTGGTTCGCGCCGGTCAGATAGTAACCGGCTGAAAGGAAGCGCTGGTCGCCGTTTGGTGCCCATCGGAACCATAGTAATTTCAGCGGCCCTTCCGCAGAGGCAGAAAGGCGACGGATATCATACGGGTTGAGCTTCACCGTCGTGCCCGGCGTGACCGTCTGCGTCCTGCCTTCGACCGTGATTTCACCTGAGCCTTCGATGACGTGAAACATCCCGGGAGCACCCTCGGCATGGGCCGGCAGCACCCCGCCCTGGCCAATCATGAGTTGGGTGATTTTGAGATCCGGATGGTCAAGCGCCAGCCGCGCCTTGACCGCATCCTCGAGCTGGCGAGCTTCGTCCGGATTACCAGCCCGAACGGATGTCCAGTCGAACGGAAAGACCGATTCCAGGTCGTCCCATGGCATCTCGCGGGTGAAATGGGCCGGCGCATAGTGCTCAATCGGAGGTGGTCTGGAGGGATCGGCCATGTCACTCGACCGGCGCGCTCTGAAGCTGGCATATACGTCCCGGAACGGATCGTCGGGATCGTCGATCCTGAAATAGACGGACGGGTCGATGTCCGACGCACTCAGGGTCCGGTCGATTTGCCCTTCTGCCACCTCAGCCGTGTTGTCGGACTCTGGTGTCTGCTGCTCGGGCCCGCAAGCACTTAAAAAAGTACCGACTAGCACGGCCAGGAAAGTTACCCCCGTGTTCTTCACAATCATCTCCCCTTTTATGCGGCCGCGAGTGGCGCACATGAGTATGCGAATTGAACACCGAAGCATGACGCCGCGCCAGTACAACTGTGGGTAAATCTAGAGACGAGGCGCCCGGACTCGAGGCCATTCCGCCGAACAGGTTGAGCCATCGCGGATTCCGTACGCAAGCTCAGTCGCCGTTGTTCAGGTGTCCCAGTATGTATCATCTGAGTGCAAACCTGCGTTTAACAGTTTCTTGCGAATGACCGCTTATGGCCGAAAGCGGACGGTCAGAATTGGGCCCTGAACGTCCGCTTACGACCCATAGTGGACGTTTGCGTGTGTATGGCAGCTAGCCCGACAACTCGATAGAATTTCCTTTAACCTTAAAAGCAATCGCTTGCATGGTCCCGCAACTGGAGCAAATCGGCGATGCCAAACGATTCACTGTATACGCGAAGAAAATTCTTTGAAATCTCGTCACTCGCCCTGATTTCTGCGTGCACATACGAAGGTAGGCGTGCGTCGCTGGCGCCGAGTTGGCTCGCCGATTTTGAGACATTCGCGCAGGACCTCGTCACAACCAGCCACATACCAGGTATCACCCTTTCGGTCGCACAGTACGGGCGGGTCCTCTACGAAAAAGCCTTCGGCTATCGCGATGTAGAGCGGGGTATCGCTGCGACATCTGAAACTGTATTCGGACTGGGTTCGGTGTCCAAGAACTTCACGGCGTTGGCCATTATGCAGTTGCAAGATGCAGGAAAGCTATCCGTTGCCGATCCGGTCGTCGAATGGTTGCCCGAGCTTGGAGATTCGCGGTTCACGGATTGGCAAGGAATGACGCTTCATCATCTTCTGAGCCATTCCAGTGGGCTGCCATCGGACTTCGCTTTCTTGAACATGCACACGCCATACCTTATTAAGGAACCCGATCTCGAGCGACTCGGCTGGCAGGTGGACCCTTCGGCCATGCGGGCAATCAACACCTACGAAGAGTTGCTGGAGTTCATTTCCGAATCCGACATCGAATTGCTTGCTCCCCCCGGTCGCGTCTTCAGTTACTCGAACGAAAGCTATGCGCTTCTCGAGGGGGTTATCGAACGAGCCAGCCGCCAGAAATTTCTGTCGTATCTTCGAGAACACGTCTGGGAACCGCTCGATATGGCGCGGACATCAAGCAGCTCCGACGCCCTTGTACGCTTTTCTAATCTGACGCAAATTTACGGCCACGTAAATGGCGATGGGTCGACCTTCCACTCACCAGCGTGGATGGAAGGCGGTCAAATATACGGGTATGGGGGATTGGCGTCGAACGTCAAAGACTTAACCAAGTACTTGCAGGTCTTTGTGAACGAAGGTGAAGCGAATGGGCAAAGAATCCTGTCGG
>CBDTZL010000252.1:0-2622 GCA_965364895.1 uncultured bacterium | reverse complement strand
TATCCAGTCGTCCCCGCGCAGATGACGACCATCCCACCGGCTTCGCATACAAAGACGCTCGTCGGAATTGTCTTTTCCCCCGGATGCTCAATAACAATGTCAGGGTTCCTTCGCTCACCAAGGATGTCCCAAATCGCCTTTCCGAAAGCCCTACAGCCTGCGGTCCACTCCTTTTGGCCTGAATTGTCGGTCCAATGTGGCGGGATCCCCCAATGAGAGAAATCATTCCGATTGATGTAACCCACTGCGCCTAAATTCACGCAGTATTCACCACGTTCTTCCGATGAGACCACCGCAATGGCTTGCGCTCCGTGGATGGTCGCAAGTTGGATAGCCTGCGTGCCAAGGCCCCCAGAACCACCCCAAACAAGAACCACATCCCCTTCCTTAGTGACATTGCCTTCCCATCCGAACATCATGCGGTACGCGGTCGTGCCAACCAGAGTCGGTGCAGCAGTCTCCTCCCAGGTCAATTCGGGCGCCTTGGGTAAGACTTGATGTGACTGAGCTATGCTGAATTGACCAAAGGAACCGAAATTGGTCTCGTACCCCCAAATTCTGGCCGAAGGTGCCAGGATTGCATCCTTGCCTGAATTGATCCAAGCGTCGTCGGGATCCCAATATCCGTGATGGGCAACTACCTCATCACCGACGGCGACGTTGTCCACCGCATCGCCGATAGCGTACACAATCCCGGAGAGATCACTGCCACCAATATGGAATTCGTGTGGCTCGCCCCTTTTTTGACGCACACGGATGACGTCAATCGGAGTTCCGCGTGCCGCCCAAACATTGTTGTAATTGATGCCCGCTGCCATTACCCCGATTAAGACTTCCTTCGGCTGAAGCGTAGGGACGTCAACCTCCTCCACCTGAAAGGCAGTGCGAGGATCTCCAAAACGATCCTGACGAATCACCTGTGCGAACATCTTATTGGGAATTTCCCCGAGTGGTGGCAATGCACCAATTGGAACCAAGTCAGCCATATTTCTTTCTCCCTTTTAGGTTATGAGCTAGCGCGGGTAGCCTAATGTGCTCAGGGCCTCCGCGATTTCGTCCAGGACCACGGGGTCCTCGATCGTGGCCGGTATCCGGTATTCGACTCCATCGGCAATACTCTTCATCGTCCCGCGTAAAATCTTGCCCGAGCGCGTCTTCGGGAGGCGGCCCACGATCGTCGCTATTTTAAAGGAGGCAAAGGGACCGATCTCTTCACGAACCATTTGGATAAGGTCTTGAACGACTAAGTCATCCGCGGGCGCCTCACCTGTCTTGAGCACGGCGAAGCCTAAGGGAATCTCCCCCTTGAGCTCGTCCGCTACCCCCACGACGGCACATTCGGCCACATTGGGATGAGAAGCCAATACTTCCTCCATCCCCCCGGTAGATAAGCGATGCCCAGCCACGTTGATTATGTCGTCTGTGCGGCCCATGATCCAGAGGTAGCCGTCCTCGTCCTTGTAGCCGGCATCGGCCGTCACATAGTGACCCGGATAGGCGTCAAGATAAGACTCCTGGTAGCCCGAATCGTTATTCCACAGCGTTGGCAGGCAGCCGGGTGGAAGCGGCAACTTGACGACGATGTTACCGATTTGATTCTCCGCCACCTCCTTGCCGCTATCATCAAGCACATGCACGTCGTAGCCCGGGACGGCCTTCGTACAGGAGCCCGGCTTGACTGGGAACATCTCAATACCAAGACAGTTTGAGCCAATTGGCCAGCCTGATTCGGTTTGCCACCAATGGTCAATGACCGGAGCATCGATTTGCTCCTGCGCCCACACCAGGGTATCGGGATCGACGCGCTCTCCGGCAAGGAAGAGCGTGCGAAGGCGGCTCAGGTCGTACTTGCGGATGAATTCGCCGTTGGGGTCTTCACGTTTGAGGGCGCGGATGCCCGTTGGCGCGGTGAATAAGACGCTCACCCCATGCTGAGAGATGACTCGCCAGAATGCGCCGGGGTCAGGCGTACCGACCGGTTTGCCCTCATACAGCACGGTCGTGCAGCCATGGAATAGGGGAGCGTAGACGATGTAGGAGTGGCCAACGATCCATCCCACGTCGGAGGCCGCCCAATAGACCTCGCCCGGGTCCACTCCGTAGATGTTTTTCATGCTCCATTTGAGCGCGACGAGATGGCCGCCGTTGTCGCGCACAACGCCTTTGGGAACGCCTGTGGTGCCGGAAGTGTAGAGGATATAGAGAGGATCGGTCGCGGCGAGCGGTACGCAGTCGACAGGCTCTGCGTTCGCCATCAGTTCCGACCAATCGAGATCGCGCCCTGCGATCATGGAGGCCTGTTCCTGGGGCCGTTGGAGGATGATGGTGGCTAAGGGCTTGGCTACGGAGATTTCAATGGCTTTGTCGAGCAGCGGCTTGTAAGACACGATCCGATCCCCTTCGATACCACAGGATGCGGATACGATGAGTTTCGGCTTGGAGTCATCGATGCGGGTCGCTAGCTCGTTTGCGGCGAAGCCCCCAAATACAACCGAGTGGATCGCCCCAATGCGGGCGCAGGCGAGCATTGCGATCACCGCTTCAGGCACCATCGGCATGTAGATAATTACCCGATCGCCTTTCTCAACGCCCTGGTTAGTGAGAACGCCGGCGAAACGCGCT
>CBDTZL010000251.1:0-2628 GCA_965364895.1 uncultured bacterium | reverse complement strand
CGACGCCGCGAAGGTCGGTTTCCGGATCGCAGAGCGGCCATTGCCCGAGGTGAGCAGCCCTAGTCTCACGGTGGTCAGAATAGCCAAAGCACCCCAGGCTGGTCCAAATTTCACATTTCCACGATTATACTGTAAAATCGGAGTAGATGAGGCAAACCAGGGAGGTTTGCTTTGCACTTATTGGCAGCCGTCTTGATCTGCGGTTTCCTCATTGAGGATCGTATTCGGATCGTGCCCGAAGTCTGGCATCGCGCAATGCGATTTCGACGCGAGATGATCTCCGCGCTAATGCTGTTGGTGACCGCATCGGGTTGCGCTTCGCCTCCCCCTAATGCCTATGTTCAACCTGCACAGCCCGAGCAAGAGCTCGCGACCCTCGACTGGGGGGGAGCGGTTTGGGGAGGGTGGCGCGCGCCGGACGTGACGGCGATCAATGGGAAGCCTGTCGCTGCGTTCAGCGGACCTACCAAGATCACCCCCGGCAAACACACCATTGACTTCAAGTACTCGATCTACCGTGGTCCCTATGCCATGCCGGCCCATTCATACGTCCGGCGCACCTTCACGTTCACAGCTGAGGCGGGCCATCGTTACCGCCTCTTCACAGACTGCTATACCATGGGTAGCTCGCAATGCTCTTCGTGGATTGAAAATGAAACCGCAAACGTTGTTGTTGCAGGAAAGCTGCCCAGGTGGGCGGATTCAGACCTGGCGACTCGATCTGAGGATGCGGCGAAGCTCAGGGAACGACAGGCCCTGTTCGAGGAGCAACTCGCATCGGTTTGTGCCGGTGATCGCCCAGCGTCGCAGGTCGCCCTTTACTTCTTGGCAGGAATTGCCCCGCTCGGCGAAAACGACTTGGCGTCGGCGCACGCTTGGTATTCCTATGGCGCTTCGCGCGGTGATCCAAAAGCCAATGCCATTTTGCGAAGAATTGAGGCTGATCTCTCCACGGTGAAGTTCCCCCAGGCGGTTGACACCGCAGCCTTGCTGCCGCCCACATTGTGTTCCGAGGGGAAGGCTGCGGAACCTAACGAGCCTGTTACCGCCAAGACTCCGCCAGAGGGCATGTGATGTCGTTGCACGTCGGACGAGGCTTGATGTGTGAAATTGCTTTGACCCTGACGGCCACTGCGATCTTCCGGCTCATAGCGTCGAGTTGTTTACTCCTCCTCCTTCTTAATGGATGTGCTACCTATCTCGCGGCGCGCTGGGAAGATCCGCCTGAGGGAAAGGAGCAAATAAAGATTGGAACGCCGCGTTCCGTCGTGGAACAGATCATCGGCGAGCCCATCACAACAGTCGGTCCGGTTCGTACTTACGACATCAACACGAAAGCATTCCCCGATCCTCTGTGGTCTATGCCAATACTTGATGTGGCGATCATGGTCGTGCGCGTCCAGACTTGGGGCGAAATGGAAAAGGACTATCAATCGCAGCGTATCCGCTGGAGCCTGGTTTACGGGCCAAATGGCCAAGTCGTATCGTTATCACCCAGTCGCGCTAGTTCGACGTTCGAACGCTGGCTTGAGTCCGATAAGCGCGGCGAAAATTTGGATCTTCTTTGTCAGGCAGCGAACAGTGGCAATGCTGACGCCCAGGCCGTGCAGGCGGCCCGGTACCGCTATGGTCTGTGGGGAACCGATGTTGATGCAATAAAAGCGTACGAATTCATCAGTCTGGCAGCGTTCTTTGGCAATCGGGGGGCGCCTCTAACGAAAAAGACTTGGCGGATAGGCATGGCACCCGATGATGTGGCGGAAGCGGAGCGCCTGATAGCCGAGTGGGAGCCAAGCCCGGTAGAATGCGAAGTGAGCTTTGCCAGTTTCTTGTCGCCCGACCAGATAGCACAGGGCGAACACCTCTCGGAGGTTTGGGAACCTAACCCCGCAGAGTGTGAGTTGGAAGCGGTGGCTGGTCAAACTAGTCAAGGCAGTCAAGAATCAGCGGTCGTGCTTTTCCCTGAGGATTCGGGTCTGGTCGGAAGCAAACCCAGATTCCGCCTTGTAGATAGGAGCACAGGCGAAGAGGTCACTGACCCAGTATGGCTGGAACGACGCGCAAAAGAAGTTGATGCAGAGGCCACTTACAAACTTGACGCTGGGACTCTGAACCAAAAGGTCAGGGTCAAGTTGATCTGCTTCTCAGCTCATGGGGGCTTTGGAAGAGCGCAAAGAGAGTTTGGACGCCATTATGTTATGGGTTGGTGGCCCGTTCAGCGCGATCACGTAGAAGGATACAAATGGCTCACCCTGGCTGCGGCCAGTGGCACAGAGACAGCGAGGCAGATCGATGACCTCGCGAAAAACATGACGCCCGAGCAAGTCGCAGAGGCCAAACGCCGCGCAGACGAATGGCAGCCTAATCCCACCGAATGCGAGCTAGAGCCGATGCAAGAGGCTTTTTGGCCCCCAGACGAGCTTGCAGAGTTTGACTGGGTTACCAAGGAGGAGTTGAGGGAGATTCGCGCTCAGCAGTGTGAACTGCCGTTAACAGAGGCAATAAAGTTGGACGCAGAGTTACAAATCCAACTCGCCACCGACTGTATTGAGCTTGGTTTGGGGGCTCCATTGATCTGGCGTTGGCGGTGTCTTGCTGCCCATCAAGGCGATCATGCAGCTCAAAATC
>CBDTZL010000250.1:0-2670 GCA_965364895.1 uncultured bacterium | reverse complement strand
CCGGAAGCCTCCGGGCCAAAGATCTCGCTCACCCGGCCCCGTGGAATGCCACCGACGCCCAATGCCCGATCGAGCGCCAGAGACCCGGTAGGAATGACCTCAACCGCCAGATGTGAAGCCTCCCCCAGGCGCATCACGGCGCCGTCGCCGTATTCCTTCTTGATTTGGGCCATCGCCGCCTCTAAGGCGCGATCGCGTTCTTCACTCATGGACTGTCCAATCTTTCGTGCTTATCGGGAAAAAGTCCCTGGGCATCGCGATTAGGATCGCAGCCCGGTGGGTTTGGCTAGTGTAATTCAGATGGGAGGAGATGGGAAAAACGAACCGGCGAGGTTTGCCTCGCCGGTGATTAGGTTTCCCCACCGTGCCGTGTGATGCTTGGTTTTGAACCTGCGAATGCAGGTGGGTCCCGGCAGATGGGCTCTGCCTTGGCCGAAGCCTATCGCATACCCCATCGTAGCTCGGATCCCTTATGTTTAATGTTGGCTCAAAACTTAAGGCAACATCACGTACACAGCAGGGGTTGACCTTTATATACCATGATCGGTCAGGGCTCGCAATAATGCTCAGGGACGGTAGACCGTCGCCTCCCAAACGTTTATTCAACGATCCGTATATGCAGTTCCTTCAGCTGTTTGGGGTCAACTGGCGAGGGCGCATCCGCCATCACGTCCCGCGCGGCTTGATTCTTAGGAAACGCAATCACCTCGCGAATGTTCGGTTCTTTCGCCAGAATCATGCACAGCCGATCCAGGCCAGAAGCTATCCCGCCATGAGGCGGAGTCCCATATTCAAAGGCCGTCAACATGTGTCCGAAGCGCTCTTGGGCCGTTTCCGAATCCAGGCCGATCAGCTCAAAGACCTTCTCCTGCAGGCTCCGGTCGTGGATCCTGATGCTTCCCCCAGCCGTCTCCGCTCCATTTAGCACGACATCGTACTGCTGGCCACGCGCCTTGCCAGGATCCGAATCAAGCAATGCAATGTCCTCCGGCATCGGGGCAGTAAATAGATGGTGGCTCGGATCCCAGCGCTCCTCTTCTGCATCCCAATGAAACATTGGGAACTCGATCACCCAGCAAAATGACAGCAGATCCAAATCGTAAAGCTCGAGGCGCTCGCCAAGGTGAGCACGTAGCCGACTCAACGAATCGAGCACGATCGCCCGCTTGTCAGCCACAAACAGCAGCAGATCACCCGGGTTCGCCTCCATCCGGACGATGATCGCATCGAGCCGCTCGGAAGGCAGGAATTTGGCAAACGACGATCGTGGGTCGCCTGACTCTTGCAGCGCCAGGTACGCCAGGCCTTTCGCGCCGAATGGTTTGACCATCTCAGTCAATTCGTCAATTTCGCGGCGGCTGAAACCACCGCAACCCACACAATTGATACCTCTCACCTCGCCTCCGCCGTCGACCGCGGACTCGAAGATCTTGAAGCCGCTATCCGCTGCCAGATCGGTAATGTCTTTGAGCTCCAATCCAAACCGCAGGTCCGGACGATCCGACCCGAAACGATCCATTGATTCCTGATAGGTGAGGCGTGGCCAGGGCCTAGTGAGCACCGGTCGCTCGGGGAAGAGCTCGTCGATAAGCGAGCTGTAGACACCCTCTAGAAGCTGCATCACATCGTCACGCTCGACGAACGACATCTCGACGTCCAACTGCGTGAATTCGGGCTGTCGGTCGCCACGCTGATCTTCGTCGCGAAAGCAGCGGGCAATCTGAAAATATCGCTCGGTTCCAGCCACCATCAATAGCTGTTTGAGCTGTTGTGGCGATTGCGGCAATGCGTACGCCTCGCCCGGGTAGAGGCGGGAGGGAACCAGATAGTCTCGCGCTCCCTCGGGCGTTGCCTTGAACAAGATCGGGGTTTCTATCTCCCAGAATCGCAGCTCTTCGAGAGCGTCCCGAATGTATTTGATTACGTTGTGCCGAAGTTCCAGGTTCCGCTGCATTCGCTCTCTGCGCAGATCGAGATAGCGGTGCTTGAGACGTACGGTTTCGTCGACATCGGATTCCTCGTTGATCGAAAAAGGCGGAGTCTTGGCCGGGCTGAGGATCTCCAACTCTTTGATCTCGACCTCCACCTCACCCGTCGGCAGGGCCGGATTCTGCATGCCTTCCGGCCGCATCCGCACCTTCCCTACGATCCGCAGGACCCACTCGGAACGAACCTGCTCGGCGGTGGCGTGCACTGCCTGCTCAACCTCGGGATTCGAAACGGTCTGAACCACCCCCGATCGATCGCGCAAATCGATGAAGGTCAGCCCTCCATGATCTCGCCGCCGGTTGACCCATCCGGCCAATTCGACTTTCTCGCCAACATGCTCGGCACGAATTTCGCCGCAATCATGCGTTTTGTACATATTGCCTCCTATAAATAACAACGCCGCCCGAATGAGCCTCTCGGGCGGCGGCGCAATTCAATTGGATCCTTGCTAGCTTGCGCGCGTGCCTGCCCGATGAATACCGGGGTTGTTATTGATCGAATTAGATCGGGTGTCGGCTCGCATAGCGCCGGAGATTATAGCATGGGCGCCTGGCGCACCATGCTGACGGTCGTAATTTCATCAGGCGAATGGCGCATCACGCTGAGGGGCATAACCTCATTAGGCACCTTATTCTAGCTCGCGCAAGCGCTCTAAGTCTTCCGGCGTGTCAACATCCAGCA
>CBDTZL010000249.1:0-2699 GCA_965364895.1 uncultured bacterium | reverse complement strand
GATCTGCGACAAGCCGCACCAGATCTGCGACAAGCCGAAAACTAAATAACTCCCAGGTCAACCCTGGCGCAGGAAAGGAGCTGTCTCAAGATGGATTTGAGGGAGCTCCGTTGCTATGGCAGCGCTTTTTTTGGGGTAGGAATCTAACCCTCAGGTCCGATGCCGTCGTAACCCTGCTCCCTCGCCCACGCATCGATGTCTTTGGCCCAATTCTCCAGGTTCTCCACTCGCTTTTCAAGCTCGGGATCTGGCGGAGGTTCAGGCGGGGGCTGTGAGCCACCTCCTGCATAACCAATAAGATCCTCCATCGTCCCGCCAAAGAAGTTGATATCGGCGTTTCCCTGGATACCGGCTACCCGGCCCCGGTTGGAATGCTGCCAGATCTTCCACACCATCCAGCCAGCAGGAATCTTCGGAGTTTGAACCTGAGGCCAATAGTAGTGGGCCACCCACAGATCGTAATCATCGACCCAGGGTTGGTCCCCGATGTGCGGCGTCCAGAACCAATCGGCGGTGTAGACGAGCGGTTTGCGACCAAAGCGCGCCTCCATCTCCTGGAGGCACTCGAAGGTCCGATCCTGAATCACGGGGTCTGGCTGGTTGCCGGACAATTCCACATCGAGCACATGGGGCAGGTCCCCGGGGTCCCCCACCACGCTCTCGAAATGTGCGATCTGGGCCACCGCATCCATATCGGGGCGCAGCACGTGGTAGGCGCAGCGGAAGATATCGGCGTCGTTGGCACCCTGCCAGTTTTCGGCAAACTTGTCGTCGGTGAAGAAGTCCCCAATGGTGGCGCGGATGCTCGCGAAGCTAATGCCGCCCTGCTTCACCGCTGGCCAGTCGATCGTCCCCTGCCAGCGGGAGACGTCGACGCCTGAAGGTTGCGCCATGGGGTCTAAGGCTCCGACCGCATGCTCTCGGAGCCGGTGGTCTGGCTTTCGATCTCATGCATGCGGATATCGTAGTTGGACTGAATGCCCTTGGAAATAGCGTATGTGCCGGCACTGATGCCGAGCAGCACAAAGATCTCGCTGGGGATGCGGTCCGGGAAGCGCGGCGGATCCACGCCGACCACGATCAGGAAGAAGCTGGCCGCGATCACGAAAGTGAAGATCAGGAATTGAAACCGGGAAAGGCTCGCGTCGCCGTTGGCTTCGCTGATCAACTTGTCGAGCTTGATCCTTCCTGTGAGGATCAACACCACGATGATGACCATCAGCGCGGCCAAGAATCCGGCTAACAGCCAGGCGATTACGAGTGAAACGGTTTCCATGTGCCCTCCTTGGTTGGTCTAAATCTGGGTGTTTCCTTTTCTTCCAAGCACGAGGTTATTGGCCTTGCGAGCCAGGTAAATGGCTTCGCTGCCTGCCATGAGCAGCAGAAGCCCGGTCTGGATTTCAGGAAACTGGCTGGGATCGCGTATAACCTCGGCCAGCAGGTAGATCGCGACCCCAATCGATATCACTAGCAGCTGGATCCGGCTCGGGCTGAGCCCGCTTGATTCTTGCCTTGTCAAAGAACTCGCCGCGGCACGCCCTTTGGCGAAGAGCAGCCGGCGGGTGTTGATCCTGCCGGTGACTAGCTGATAGAAGACGATGAGCGCCAGCGCGCCGAGGAAGAGCAGGACTTCGTAGCGAAGGATGGTTGTGACTGACCCCATACGGCAACTCCCGGTGAGCGGCTTGGCATTCGAGTTCTGCGCGCGGTTCCGTCCGCTTTGCCCGGGCGCGGCATTATATCAGCCGGTGCTCAACGCCCACTTTGAGGGAAAGAGCGGTCCCAAATTTGTACCTAAATCCTGCGCACTCGGGCAGGATCGAGGGCAGTACTACAACCTAGAGTTGCTCTTTCCCGTCTTCACTGCTGGAAAGTACTCGATCACGAACACTGAACTGGCACTCAAGGTCGCTCAGCGAATCTCGAAACGCGCTGTACTCAAGTTCCTGCACGGGGAGCATCGCCAGCGCTGAGGATCTTTAATGAACTTGAGCGCGTCATGTGTGAGGACCGAAGTAAATTCGGGCTTCAATTAGCACGTGATCTCGAAGCCCACCGGAACGCGGATGGTAGCGGCTGCTTGCACAGGGAGAAATTCCTCGGAAAAATCTATGGCACAAGGTCGCCGGTACCGGCGACCAACGCAAGAGGATAGCGGAGACACCAAGCGGAGGTTGCCCGCTTTTCAAGTGCATGCTAATCATGACAACTTTCATACCGCGAATCATCACGCCGCGGACTGAATTCTTGCAGCAATGATACTAATTCTCAAGGGTGATAGCTGGTTCTAGCTTGGACATATCTAGGGGTGGGTAACTAGCGATCCATGAATTTGCGCGCGAGCCTCCAGCCGCATGCTTGAGCTCAGCGAATGTCTCCCAGCCTTGCTGTCTCCAGCTCTGGTCAATTTAATGTAGGGATCGATGTGCTTTTCAATCTGACTAAATCCTAAAATGGTCTGGGCTGGGTCTATATTCAAATGGGCCAGTGCGAGGAGGCGATTTCCCATTTTGGGCAGTCTCTTGAAATCAATCCACAACTTCTTGACGCTCAGCGGGGTATCGAGACCTGTCGTGACCTGATTCATTCAGATTAAGATGGGTCACGTTCCAGCGCGGTGCGTGGTCAGTCGGCTGGGACCCAGACCGCAGCGTTGTCGAAGAGGGTCCGAGACCCGCCTTCGAAGTAGGGAAGAACTC
>CBDTZL010000248.1:0-2711 GCA_965364895.1 uncultured bacterium | reverse complement strand
CCTGAGCCCCATCCGGCCTCCTTTCGGGATCCCAGCGGATTTCTCTTCTCCCGCAATGGTCGGCTGTTCAGGCAGATAAACAAGCGATATTCAGCGGATTACGACCACCTGCTTGATTCGGGCCTGTACGACGACTTGGTAAACAACGACCTGCTCGTTGCTCATACTGAGCGTGAGGAACCTCCAGCCGATCCTAGGATTGCTTACAAGGTCATTGAGCCGGAGCTTATTCCCTTTATTTCTTATCCGTATGAATGGTGCTTCAGTCAATTGCAGGACGCGGCGCTTGCCACGCTTGTGGTCCAGCGGAAAGCGATTGACCACGGGATGTCGCTGAAGGACGCGAGCGCCTACAACGTGCAATTTCATTTGGGACGTCCGATATTGATCGATACGCTTTCATTTGAAAATCTTCGGGAGGGTGAGCCTTGGATTGCTTATCGACAGTTCTGCCAGCACTTCCTGGCGCCGCTTGCATTGATGTCATACGTAAATATCGAACTTGGGAAACTCCTTCGTACACACATCGATGGAGTGCCTCTTGATCTTGCCAGCCAGTTGCTGCCGCCGCGAACCCGGCTGAAGCTGTCGCTGCTGGTTCACATACACTGGCATGCTTCGGCTCAACGCCGATTTGCTGGAACGTCTACCCGCCAACCGCGACAGGGCCGGAAAATGAACCTCAATGCCCTGAGGGGGTTGGTGGACAACCTCGAGTCTGCGATCCAGAGGCTGAGATGGGAACCTGAGCATTCCGCATGGGCCGACTATGAGCAGACGCATGCCTACTCGGAGTCGGCATGGAAGGATAAGCGGCGTTTGGTCGAAGCGTTCCTGGAAGAACTGCGACCGGATTCCGTTTGGGATCTCGGGGCAAACGTTGGATCCTTCAGCCGGCTTGCAAGTGAAAGAAGCATCCCCACAGTAGCCTTCGATTACGATGCCGGAGCTGTTGAACTGAACTATCGTCGCGTCCGCGAGGAAAAGGAGACATACCTTCTCCCGTTGGTCATGGACCTGACCAACCCTAGCCCTTCCTTGGGGTGGGAACACCGAGAGCGCGCATCACTTGCGGAGCGGGGCCGTGCCACCGCCATCTTCGCGCTGGCACTTGAGCATCACCTTGCGATCTCAAATAACGTTCCGCTGGAGAGGTTGGCCCGCTTTCTGGCGCGTCTCGGTGATTGGTTGCTCATTGAGTTCATTCCCAAAGAAGATCCCCAAGTTCAGCGCCTGCTCGTAAGTAGAGAAGATATCTTCGAGGAATACCATCGTGAGGGATTCGAAGCTGCATTTGGCTCGCACTTCGAAATCGTGCGCTCGGACCCTGCTGGGGACAGCAGCAGGCTGCTTTACCGGATGAAGACTCTCACGTGACCCGCCTTTTGGAGCGAGTACCGATCTATGTGCTTTGGCTGGCGCTGCTACCCGCGGTGGCGCTGCTGGCGAGCAATCTGGGGCAGGTGCGACCGACGATTGGTTACCGGGCGCTAGCTCTGTCAGTCCTATTGGCGCTCATCCTGCTGGTGGTGTTCCGGCTGATCCTGGGGGACTGGTCGAGGGCGGGTTTGCTGACATCCTTGGGACTGCTGCTCTTCTTTTCATACGGACATGTGTACAACGCGCTACGTTCCGTGGAGCTCGGTGAGACCACCCTGGGACGTCACCGCTTTCTCCTTCCGGTCTGGCTTGTGCTGAGTGTGCTCGGGACGTGGATGATTTGGAAACGTGAAGCCCACTCCCCCGGTCTGACGGCGGCACTGACCCTCGGACTCGGCGCCGCGCTCCTGATCCCGCTCGTTCAGATCGGCGCCTTCCAGATTGGCTGGAACTCTGCCCGAGCGGCCGAGCTTCCACCGGTCCAGCCCAATGACGGGGAGCTGCTTCCAGATATCTACTACTTTGTGCTAGACGCCTACACCTCCGGGTCCGTGTTGCTCGACACCTATGAGCTGGACAACGGGCCATTCCTGGAGCAATTGCGACAGATGGGGTTTTTCGTCGCGGACTGCAGCCAATCTAACTATTCGCAGACCGAACTCTCTATGGTTTCTACCCTGAACATGAATTATTTAGATGAACTTATCGATGAAACCAACCCGGATCGATCACAACTCTGGCCCCTGCTGCGCCACAGCACGGTTCGACTGCTGCTCGAGGATTTAGGCCACAGTACGGTCGCGTTTGAGACCGGCTACTACTGGAGCGAGTGGGAGGATGCCGATCTCTACTTGGCCCCTGACCGCGGCGTACTGGAAGGGATGAGCGCTTTCGAGGCCACGCTGCTGCGCTCCACGGCGGCGTGGGCACTGATCGATGCGTTGCCCGTGCTGCCCGCATTTCTCGTGCGAGATCTGGATCGCTCGGCCAATGCGCACCGCGATCGGCTGACCTACGTATTTGAAGAGCTGGAACGGCTGCCTTCGGAACCTGGTCCCAAATTCGTATTTGCTCACATCGTCTCTCCCCACAGGCCATTCGTATTCGACTCGGAAGCTAACCCAACCAATGACGACTATGATTGGTCGCGCTCCGAACTTGGCATTGACCAATATAAAGAAGGATATCGAGAGCAACTGCAATATATCAACGGCCGGATGGAGCAAATCATCGAGCAGATTATCGAAGGCAGTGACATCCCTCCTATCGTCGTGATTCAGGGCGACCATGGACCGGAGGAGGGTTCGAGCTCGGATCGCATGAGCATCCTG
>CBDTZL010000247.1:0-2741 GCA_965364895.1 uncultured bacterium | reverse complement strand
CCTGCTCTTCCCGATCACTCTTAACAATGCGATCCAGGCCGTGACCGTCCTCGATTTAACAGGAACCGAGATCATCACCCTGGCTCGGCATCCCGCATCGGGTGAATACATCACCTCCGAGGGAGGCGACTTCTCCCAGTTCAACATCGTTGATGAAATTTTGAAAAACGATCTAGATGCCATTGGCGATAAGTTTGCCGGCTTCCTGGTCACCTCGTTCGGGCCCTACCTGTTTACAAGCGCGCCAGTCCGCGATGCTAATGGGGATCTGCTGGGGGTGCTGCTGGCTGGTACGAGCCTCGAGTCGCTGCTGGCCGAAGTCAAAAACCAGTCCTTGGCGGACGCCGTCCTTCTCGACAACAAAGGATCGCTCGTCGCAACGACCTTCGTTGAGCCTGAAACCGGATTTGGTCCAGTGGAAATCAACCCCGGCTTGATTAATGAGGCCAACCCATCTGTGACGCTCGATTTCGACCTGTATGGTCGCGAATACAAATCGACCTACTCGCCGCTAGTTATCCGGCAGAACGACACCGGGATCCTCGGCGTCGCGCTACCGAGCAATTTCATCGTCACAACCATGGCGACTAGCCGAAACACATTTAGCCTGATCTTTTCAGCCGGCACCATCCTCACCATCATCGTCGGATATCTCCTGGCTCAAAGCATTGCCAAACCCATCCTTCGACTTCGCTCGGTCTCGCAGGCGGTCGCGGCCGGCGATCTGAACCAGGACACTGGCTTGCGCGGTGCGGACGAGATCGGCGAATTGGCTGGCGCGTTCGACATTATGACACTTCGGCTTCGCGATCGAACGGCCGAGGCCGCACGCCTATATGACGAGACGTTGGAACGCAATAAGGAATTAGCAGAAATCAATGCTCGGTTGCAGACCGCGCAGGCACAGCTCATCCAATCGGAGAAGCTAGCCTCGGTGGGTCAGCTCACGGCTGGCATCGTGCACGATGTAAAGAATCCATTGGCAGTCATTAAGGGTCTTGCCGAAGAGCTCAGCGAAGATTTCTCAATAGATCCTTCGATGAAGGATCAACTCAGCACTATTCGAGAGAGCGCCACCAAGGCCAGCACAATTGTGACCGACCTCTTGAAGTTCGCCCGGCAGTCAACTCCAGATCTTGAGCGGCGCGACATGCGTGAGACGATCGAGGCGAGTGTTCGGCTGACGGAATACCTGGCACGCAAAGGTAATGTCGAACTCAAAGTTGACATGCCGTCAAGCCCGGTGCTGGTCTGGTACGACGCGCAGCAGATCGAACAGGTTTTGATCAATCTCGTCGGTAATGCTATTCAGGCCATGAAGAATGGCGGAACCGTGCGCATTAATTTAAGCCAAGCAGAAAATTCGATTGCCTTGTCTGTGCAAGACAACGGCGTTGGCATTCCTGAAAAGAACTTGCAAAGAATTTTCGATCCATTCTTTACGACCAAGCCCGAAGGTGAAGGTACGGGACTTGGTCTGTCAGTAAGTTTCGGAATCATTACGCGCCATCGCGGGCAGATCAGCGTGGACAGCAAGCCAGGCCTTGGAACTACTTTCACTATTCTCCTGCCCATTGAGCAAGATGATGACGTGGTTGCCGAAACACCGAGCGAATCCAAAGTCGATAACAACGATGTGGATCCGCTAAAAGAAGCTGAGGAAGCGCTCGAAGCCGTCTAATCGCGACGCAAGTCGTATGGCCTGGGTGGGCTGGGCCTCGATCAGACAGTGGGTAAATCGTAGGGGTCTAGGGGTGGCCGGCGGCCCGAACTAGCCGCAAATCATTCTAGCCACCGTGCTCGTGGGCGGGCGCGGTTGGCGGGAAGTCTCCCCGAGTAAACATGAAGTCGATGTGCGTCATAGAGTGGAGCGCGGCATTGGCTGGGCGTTGGAATGAAAACGTTAAGCCAAGTCTGCAATCTAATCGCAGTTCGCTTGCCGCGGGTTGGGAAGTAGCCCGTGGCTCAAGGCATTCAATTTCAAGAGCTGAGAGCAGGCTCGATCTGGGATGTAGCTGGATCGACGCCCGGCAAGAAGCAGCTCACTTCTTGGGGAGTGCTTCGCTGGCTTCCAGTGTTTCCCGTCGTTGTATTGCTGATCTTTGGGTCTGGATCGATAGCCCTTGTCCAGGCCAGCCCAGCCCCCAGCGATACTCGCTCACAAATAAACGCTGACTACCAGCCTTGGGGATTCGCGGTTATCAGGCCGGTGGGTCCTGAAATTATCGAAGAGATCCAGAATGATCAACTGCTTTATCCAGAAGTATTCGAAGATCCCGTTCAACCCATAATTACTGCAGGAAGTTTTTGGGATCCTCCGACGCCTGAAGAATCAACGCCAGCCCCCACACAGCAGGTTGTAGCAACCGAGACACCGACCTCCTCAATCCCGACCGCTGTGCCAACCGAAACGCCAACGGCCACAGCAAGCGCAACGTCCGGCCAAACGCCCACGTCTACTCCCTCCGGACCGCCAGCTCCGATACCGCCAGGGGTGCCTCCCGCGAATACCTACTGGTTCTATGAGGACACAAGCCCGCTGTCCCACATGATGTACACAACATTGGCGAGCGGAAGCTACTCAAGTGGAGGAACAGCCACCTTCTACTCTCCTCCATTTGTAAGCGGGCAGTCACTGCAATCCGGAAGCTCTACCGTAAACTTCTATGCTTGGAATCCATCGTCACTTGCGTCCGTCTTCAGTGTGGAGTTGAGAGTCGGCGCTACGTTGCTGGGATCCG
>CBDTZL010000246.1:0-2754 GCA_965364895.1 uncultured bacterium | reverse complement strand
GGGGATCGGGTGCGAGTAAACGCCCAATTGATCGACGCTGACGCCGACGGGCACGTCTGGGCGGAGCGGTTCGACCGTCGAATGGATGATGTCTTTGAATTACAAGACGACATCGTTGCGAGCATCGCGGCGACCGTTGCGCCCGAAATCACTCTGGCGGAGATCGAGCGGGCACGAGGCAAGCGGCCGAACACCCTGAACGCGTGGGATCGCTATTTGCGGGCGATCGCCGCGTATCACAGAATGACTCAGGACGATGTTGCCGCCGCAATTTCTCTTCTGGAGCAGGCGATCGACGTTGAGTCTGAGTTTGCGAACGCGTACGCGCTGCTGGGTCGTTGTCACGTGCAAATCGGTGCGCGCGGATGGGTTCAGCCGGTGCGCGAAGCATATGAGAAATCCCGGCGCTTTGCCGAGAAGGCGCTTCGACTGGCGCCATCTAGCCCGGAGGCCAATCATGCCTTGGCTTTCGTGCTGAGCTTGACCGGGGAAGCTGAACAAGCCGTTACAGCCGCGCGGCGAGCCATCGACCTGAATCCAAATTATGCGGAAGCCCATACGGTGCTTGGAATGGCTCTCATATTTTGCGGCGATCTGGAGGGGGGGTTGGCTGCTTGCCATCGGGCGGAGCGCAGCAATCCGCGCGACAATCGAGGAAGCTGGCTGTATGACGCGATGGGGCATGCCTATTTTATGCTCGGCGACTATGAGCAAGCGATCGAAGTGTCAAAAAAGGGCCTCCACCAAGATCCTTCGATCTACGGCGCAATCGTAACGCTTGCAGGCTCGTATGCTCAGCTTGGTCGCAAGGAGGAGGCTAGACGCTATGTGGATGAGTTGCTTCGTCTCATTCCGCGCTACACACTTCGGGCATTGCGCAAGAATCCGGTTTTTGTTCACCCCGAACTAATCGACAAGTTAGTGGAGAGCATGCGCCTGGCGGGCTTACCTGAATGACCAGGTTACGGTGTCGAGCGAAGCCTAGGCGGGCACAGGGTTGATGAAAGCCGCCGACCGGGAGCCAGTCCTCACGCGGGCAGGCCCGCGTTGCGCAGCCCCTCGAAGTAGCGGTCAAAATTCTGGGACCGCTTGTAGAGCGCTTGCTCCTTCTCGGTGGCAATGGAAAAGTCGGGCCTGAGGGCAAGGATCTCTTCTGCCTCCCAGGTGGCATCTTCATCCATGCCGAGTTGGCCGAGAACGGCTGCGAGCAGGAGCCGCCCGCGTTCAAAGAGCGGATTGCGCTCCACCATCTCGCGCAGCAATACAAGAGCCTCCTTGTCCCTTCCCATGAGGAAAAGAGCGTGCCCCTCAATCCAGAGGTAGATGTAGGAGAAGCGTGGATTCAAGCGTCTTGCTTCGTAAATCGCCTGCAGGGCGCTCTTTCGAGATCACCGAAGTAGATGAGAGTGTGGGCGAGCATGCCATAGCCATCGCGACTATGAGACAGCGAACTCCATGAAGTCTTAATTATAGTATTGTTGAACTTGCTTGCGGAGATAATCGATTACTGGGCCTATCCCATTTTCGGAAATATGAGGCCCGAATTCAGAGCCTTTGGTGGTTATGACGCTGAAGTTTTCCGTCCTGATGTCTACCACTTTCCACATTCCATTGTAGTGATACATTACGAATCCGACTCTTTGAGTACCGGTCGGCTTGTGTATGTTCAGTCGAACCATCGCGCGATTTCCACTCACCACCGTTTCGCCAAACGTGATCGTGACACCGCTGCCGTCTTGGAAAGCATCGAGGAGACCCTCTCTTGCATAAAAGCCGGCAACATACTGCATAAACAGCCGTTCGAGTTCATTTTGTTGATATCCGCTCGCCTGCTTCCAATGCTTTCCGAGTACGAGCCTTGTAACGATTCGGGTGTGAACTCGAGGTTGAAGGATTTCGTGAATAGTATCTGCAGCATAAGCTCTTTTTCGTTCATCGTTTGCCGCGCGCTTAAATTCGATGACGGCGTTTCTGATAGTTTGTTCGGGTGCCGGAATCTCTTTTCCCCAGGCCGCCCTGAAAATCGTGGATAACGCAGTGTGCGTCCAGCGCTCGGATTGCTGGCCAAATCCTATCGGCAGAACAAGAGCCCCGGTGAGAAAGGCGGCAAAGGAAGCCTTTAGAATCCTACTCATAGTGGAATCCCCGGCATGGTCACGCTGTAAGTATTAATAGCGGCCAGAGTCAAGTAATGATTGATGCCTTTAGCTAACGAAAACGTCCGCTTTGCAAATGACCCGAATGTTTTGTCTACCCGGTCACAGTCTGAGAACGAGCGTAAGGCTTCGCCGACTGGAAGACCCGCTCAGCCAACGGAACCGGAGATCAAGATAAGGAATAGAAATCGGGTCGGAAAGTGGCATCAATCACTTTCTACACCGCCTTATATTGGCTATTTGGTTCGCAATACTGTCTGTTTCACGTCGGATCAAGATAGCCCTCAGCCTACCGTCAGCCCACCTCAATTCGACAGACATCAGCCAAGTCGGCAGGTCATCATCTCTCTGCCTCGCCCCCGCCATGACTCCCAAGGTGAACGGAGATATCCACGTGAATGAACTCTCTTTACTGCTACTTTCACTCCGACTCGCTCGGACAGAGTGTGCGCCAGGTAATTGGCATATTCAGAGTCTTTCGTAGAATTGATCTTGATTGAG
Source organism: uncultured bacterium (assembly GCA_965364895.1). Classification (GTDB taxonomy): domain Bacteria; phylum Chloroflexota; class Anaerolineae; order Anaerolineales; family E44-bin32; genus JADFRG01. The sequence continues at coordinate 97 of CBDTZL010000246.1, read as the reverse complement.
TCAGCATTGCGTAGATCTAACCAATCACTCAGATACTCGGACTCTAAACTTAAAGACCACTCTAAACCCGGAGCCGCTACTCCGTGCGACCATATGA
>CBDTZL010000245.1:0-2787 GCA_965364895.1 uncultured bacterium | reverse complement strand
GCAGCGTGCACCACGACATCGATGCCCTCTGTCGCCCGTCTCAGGCGAAGCAGATCGCGCACATCCCCGATAAAGTAGCGCAACCGCGGATCATCCAGGCCCGCCTCACGCATCTCGTGCTGCTTGAGCTCGTCCCGGCTGAACACAATCACCTTTTCGGGCTGATGCTCGGAAAGCATCACCTCTACGAACTTACGCCCGAATGAGCCGGTTCCGCCCGTTACCAGCACTGACTGACCTTTCCAATTCATGAATTTCCTCCCATCCTGGGAGACGGCTTACTCATAACGATCAACGGATACTGGCCCCACCTTCCCATGAGGTGCGGCGCGAGTTCTTCGATTCGATAGAGAATGCGCAGGACTCCATTCCCGAACGTCTGTCGATGAATAAGTGCTCTCAAAAACGCCGTGCTGACACTGCGCCAGACCACAATTTCATAGTCTTGAATGCGGTCGAGCTGGCCTCTGATCCACGATAGATCGTGATGGTGGACAAACGTGCCGGGCGATTTCAATAAAGATTCGACTTCGCTGTCCCCAGTCGGCTCCGCCGTTCTAGATCGACTCGCGATCATCTGCTGTGCCCATTTGATTGGTAACCGAAAAAGCCGCATCAGCAGAGAGTGACCGCCCCAGCTGTACACAACAACTGCGCGAGAGTCCTGTGCCTGCACCCGGTGCATCTCCCTGAATGCCTCTCCTTGCAGCTCGGAAGGAACATGATGCACAGTATGCAGCGAGACTACGCCCTCGAATGTGCTTTCCGCGAAGGGTAATTTCGAGACATCTCCAACCACGTACAAACCGTGATCCCCGATCCGCACCCTGGCCTCTTCCAGCGCAAGTTTCGAGACATCCAAGCAGACTCGACGCTCATAGCCCTTTGAATATTCCAGGTACTCCGGATATTGGATGGGGCCGGAACCAGCATCGAGCAGCAGCCTTCCACTCTCCGGAAGGTGCCTCAACACTCGCAAGTGGCAGCGTCGAATGTATTCCTGCGATACGGGCCGCAAATCTTCGTACCTAGCGTTTTGGTACAAACCCTCCCCGACCTGACGCCAGCCGACCGAATCGTAGAAGTTGCGCACATCGCTTCGGATTTCACGGTCTGCGGTCGCGGCCTCAGCCATGCATAATCGTCCAGTCGATCGGCTCCCCTACGAGCGCGCGCAGAGTATCCAGGTACTCGTCGGGAGAAACCATCACCTGCTCTACCGGCCGCGCCTCGACGTCATCCCAAAATCCGATCAAGTGCCAGGGGAACGAGAACGGGTACTCAAAGAAGAAGCGATACGCATAGCGCGCTGCCAATTCGCGTTGATCCGCGCTGAGTCTCTCCGCGCTTGAATTTAGCGCACGCTTGACCACGGCCAAATAGTCTTCCACTGACCGTGGGTCGGTGGTGAATCCTTTGCCGCGATAATGCGTGTCACCCGCAACGACAACCGGGATTCCCGCCATCGACATTTCCAAGCCGACGGTGGAGGTATAAACCAGCCCAAGATCTGCCAGCTGGATGAGATCGTAAGTATTGATGTCAGAATCCGGGCCGACCAGCTTTACATCTGAGGGCATAACCGGCAGCGCGGTTCGAACGATTTCTGTCGACGGATGTCCTGCGCCCAGCATTTCGCCGGGATGCACCCGGACCACAAGCTGGGCTCTATCAAGGGCTTCGAAGTACTTTGCGGTCACCGTCAGCCACTCTGCCATTCCCGATGTAAAGATCTGACGATTGAGTGCCAAACTGTCGCCAACGACATTGGTGCAGAGCAGGGCAACCGGACGGCTGAGATCCAAATCCAGCCGCTCTGCAGCACTTTTCGCATCCTGGCTGGGCGCGGATTGCCACTGGCGCGCGAATTGGCCCCATTGTTCGCCCGATCGGCGAGCGCCAAACATGGTCTCCAGATCCTTGCGTTCGCGCTCCGCGAGCACCGTGCGACCGCGCGCCTCCCATAGGGCAGAGGTATCCTGCCGCATCACTTCGGCGTCTTGGGCCAGCCACATTCGTTCACGCTGCTCACCAAATTCATAGGTCACTACCGACGTTCCTCGAGATCGAGCAGCCGTGTAGATAGCGCCAAATTCCAGGATGCTGCCATTTGGAATGACGACCACCTCATAGCCGTTCCCATCCAGCAAGGACAGGGTTGCCATCGCGGCCGCAGTATTTCGTTGCAATCGCAACTGGTAGATATCACCTGTTAGTGAATCGTCCGCGTCTTCACGCTGCAGCGTGTATTGGACGTCACTGCGACTCAGCGCCTCCAGTTGGCTGGCCAACTCCGCCGGAATTTTTCGGCGGCTTGGAGTCGACAGATCGTGTACATCAAATAATCCTTTGGCACTTGAGAGCACCCTTCGGATGTACGCACCCTGACGGCGTCGATCAAAGGCTTGCACCGGGTCGGTCCACTTCCGGTATGGGAGGGTACCAATCCCAACGTTGCACCCCAGGCCAGCTAACAAAGAAGCGAGGGCGACAGAATACTCGACCCACCAGGGGAGATAGCCAACCACGAGCACTTTCTTATCAGGCAGCCGTGATTCAGCCTTGGCTCCGGCCTCCACCCAATCCGGCAGCGCGGCCTCAAGACGTTCCAATCGATAGCCGCCCTCCGGCTGGCTTCCATCGGCCAGCAGTGCCTGGTAGGCCTCGGCAGTCGCAGGCATCCGCCCAAGCGCTTGCTTAACCCGCGAATGAGTCACTTGACCCCTTCCAGGATCTCCCACTCAAGCGCCGGGCGAAGGGGGCCGCGCCGGGACTCCTGCCACTGGC
>CBDTZL010000244.1:0-2804 GCA_965364895.1 uncultured bacterium | reverse complement strand
CACCCCCCGTTAGGGTGGTGACTTCCACCCCATAGAATTGCTAGGCTACCTTTCGACGGAGAGCAAGCAAGAAAGGGGTGAACTCGATGAACCAGATGATGATGGAGGAGACGATCCGAGCTCGTGAGCAAGAAGCCTCAATGGTTGCGGAGAATACCCGCCTTGTAGCAATAGCGTTGGGCCCGCAACTAAATCGAGGGACGAAAATTCGGAACGCACTTGCGGCTCTGGCTGTCAAGTCAGAAAAAAAGATTCGAAATTGGAACTGGATTCATCGAGTTACCAGCGAAGAAACGGGTTAATTCCCGAGTTCAAGGAGGCAAAAGTGCCGATATACATGGATCGACACGACATCCGTGACGCAACTGCCGAGGATGTAGCAAAGGCACACGTAGAGGACCTAAAGCTCCAATCGAAGTTCGCTTGCCAATGTCTGACGTACTGGTTTGATGAGCACCGAGGGACGGTGTTTTGTCTGATAAAAGCGCCAAACGAAGCGGGAGTTCGCGAATTGCACCGCGCCTCTCATGGACTCATTCCGAACCAAGTTATCGAAGTGGATTCGTCGACAGTTGCTGGATTCCTTGGGCGGGTGGCGGATCCTGATAGCGAGGCAGTTGAACCGATGCAGGAAGCTGGCTTTCGATCCATCATGTTCACTGATATGGCGAATTCCTCCGATATCACGAATTCACTGGGCGACGATGAGGCACTTACCATCCTTAATCAACATCACGCGATCATTCGGCAGGCCCTGCTGGATCATGATGGCCGCGAGGTCGATCGCGCGGGAGACGGCTTTCTGACCTGCTTTACGACCGTATCGCGGGCTGTTAGTTGCGCCATGGCCATCCAGCGGGAATTCGAATCCTTCAACCAGGCAGAGGCTGAACGCATTGATATTCGAGTGCGCATTGGCCTGGGCGCCGGTGAACCGGTGACTGATGGAGATGCGCTCTTTGGCTCAACGGTCAATCTCACCGCCAGGATCTGCGATCGCGCCGAGCCGGGCCAAATACTAGCGTCGCATGTGATTCGTGAACTCTGTGTCGGCAAGACCTTTGACTTTCGGCCTTACGGAGAGGTCAGCCTGAAGGGATTTCCAGAGCCGGTAGAGTTGCACGCGGTGCAGTGGGCAGCGTAGTCACCGCTGCCCTGGCGACTATGTAAGTCGCCGTCTCAGATCTCCCCCCCCCGACATTTCTAAGCACTCCCTGCAAGCCGCCTCAGCCTAATATATCGATACAATGCCACGTTAACGATCCTCTTGCGCATCGCGAGTACTATAAAAATGGTAAATTCGACGAAGGACGAGGCAAACTTTAATGGCAAAGATAATTGGAATTGATTTAGGCACGACCAACAGCGTCGTGGCAGTAATGGAAGCCGGCGACCCGGTGGTAATTACCACTGCAGAAGGCGGGCGCTTAGTTCCATCCGTGGTTGCTTTTACTAAGAGCGGTGAGCGCCTGGTGGGTCAAACTGCGAAGCGCCAGGCTGTCGTCAACTCAGAAAACACGGTGTATTCGATCAAGCGCTTTATGGGTCGACGGATGGACGAGGTTGAAGAGGAGCGCAAGATGGTCTCCTTCGAGACCGTCGCGGGCAGCAGCGATGACGTTCGCGTCAAGATCCCGATGAACAACCGTGAGTACACGCCGCAGGAGATCTCGGCCATGGTGCTCGGGAAACTGAAGACCGATGCAGAGGCTTATTTGGGCGAGAACGTCACCCGCGCGGTGATCACGGTTCCTGCCTACTTCAGCGACTCACAGCGCCAGGCCACCAAGGACGCCGGAAAGATCGCCGGCCTGGAGGTGATGCGAATCATCAACGAGCCGACCGCGGCCGCACTCGCTTACGGCCTGGACAAGAAAGAGAACGAAACCATTCTGGTCTTCGATCTGGGCGGCGGCACGTTCGACGTCAGCCTGCTCGAGGTGGGAGACGGAGTGGTTGAAGTTAAGGCCACCAACGGCGATACGCACCTCGGTGGCGATGACTGGGACCAGAAAATCCTGAATTGGATCGCAGACGAATTCAAGAAGGATCAGGGAATTGAGCTGAGGGACGACCGACAGGCCCTCCAGCGGCTGCGCGAAGCGGCCGAGAAGGCCAAGATCGAACTTACTTCGGTGACTGAGACCGACGTCAATCTGCCCTATGTTTCGGCGGATGCCTCCGGTCCCAAGCATCTTCAAATGAAGCTGACCCGCGCCAAGTTTGAACAGATGTCCGACGATCTCCTTGTCCGCATCAAAGGACCTTTCCAATCTGTGCTGAAAGACGGAGGCATGCAGGCCAGCGAGGTAGATGAGATCGTGCTCGTCGGCGGAGCAACCCGAATGCCGATGGTGCAGGATCTTGTGCGCGAGCTGACCGGCAAGGAGCCGCACAAGGGCGTAAATCCAGACGAAGTTGTAGCTATGGGCGCCGCCATTCAGGCCGGCGTGTTGGCTGGAGACGTCAAGGACGTGCTGCTGCTCGACGTGACCCCGCTCTCACTCGGTTTAGAAACTCTTGGTAGCGTGATGACGAATTTGATCGAGCGCAACACCACGATCCCAATCAAAAAGCAGGAGACCTTCTCGACCGCCGAAGATAGTCAGACGGCCGTAGACATCCATGTGCTGCAAGGTGAGCGGTCGATGGCTTCCGACAACAATTCATTAGGTCGGTTCCGATTGGACGGCATCCCCGGTGCGCCGCGTGGGATTCCACAGATCGAGGTGACGTTCGACATAGACGCCAACGGGATCCTGAACGTGAAAGCAAAGGACAAGGCCACCGGCAAAGAGCAGTCG
>CBDTZL010000243.1:0-2904 GCA_965364895.1 uncultured bacterium | reverse complement strand
ATCTCGATCGTTGGCGAGAACCGGCGCCCCGAGACAGTGACCAGGCTGATGGTGCGGCTGACTTCCGGCTCGACAAGCACGCGCGTCGCGATGCCCGGTTTCGACGGCATGAATTCCGGCATAACAGCAACACCCATGCCGGCGGCGATCATGGCTTGGATCCAATCTTCGCGCTCACTTCGGAATTTGGCGTTGGCCACGAAGCTCGCCGAAATGTCGAGCGTGTCGAGGAACCGCGGGTGTTCGCAGTTCACGCGCGCGAGATAATTTTCGACCTCCAGTTCCATGAGAGGAACCTCACGCATGGCTTCAAAGCGATGCCCTTGCGGGAAGGCAACGACATACTTTTCGGCATATAAAGCTTCGGCATCGAGCCGGTCCGGATACTCGGGCAGGCCAATTAGAGCAACATCCAGATCCCCCTCCATGAGGTTCTCCACTAGTGCCGAACCTGGACCTTCCTTGAGCTCTACGTCCAAACTTGGAACCCTCGAGCGGAGGCGGTCGAAAAGGTCGACCATTCGCTCCGGGCCGATGGTGCACATGACACCCAGTCTCAAGGGGGCCTTGTCCTGATCCCAATAGGCCATCGCATCCGCGCGCGCCATTTCGCTGGTAGAGTGGATGCGCTCGAGATGCGGTTTCATGAGCCGCCCGAGATCGGTCAGATGAGAGCGATGGCGCTCGCGCCGGAACAAAGGACCGCCCAGTTCCGCTTCGAGCTTTTTGATCGCAGCGGTAAGCGACGGCTGGGCGACGTTGCAGCGCTCCGCGGCGCGCGTGAAATTCAGGGTTTCGCTCAATGCCAAGAAGTAGCGAACCTGATGCATTTCCATTTCGATCACCCCTTAATGAGCGACAAACAACCCGTACAAAATGGGGGGAGCACTGCCGTATCATAGAAGGTCTCTATGGAAATGAAAGATATTCGGTACTTCATTTTCACGCTCAGAAGGCCCATCATTTCTCTATTCCGAAGCCCTGCCCGGAATCCGAATGAAACGACTGCTAAAAAATCACGCCGTCATCGCAACTGTGCTCTGCGCCGCTTTGGCTAACGCCCGTGCCGAAGCGTTGGAGCCAAATGTCGCGAATTTCGATCTCGATGGCCTGACGCTGTCCACGGCGATCGATGATTTCCGTCGGATCTACCCCGGGGCGGAATTAAACGAGAAAACAGCGGTACGGTATTGTTACGGCAAAAAAGCCCGGATCGATTCTCTGGCCCGCCTCGGTGCGGTGGTTCAACGGGACGGCGTGACCATTCATGTGACTTTCGACCAAAAGGTTTTCGGGCAGGGTATCTCGACGATCAAACGCGATGAGGGGGTCGAGTTCGACCCATCCCGGTTCATGTCACTGCGTGATGGGCTGGTCCGGCGTTACGGCCCCTACACTGGATTGATGGTCCCCGATAAAATGGATCCCGCAGGTCTGATTGTGGGCTTTGAGTGGGTACAGAGCGGAGTCGCTTACATGTCCGTGACTCTCCATCGCGATCACGCGAATGGTTCCGGCTCCATCCGCCAAACGACTTTCCTGACGCGCTCTCTGCCGGGCATGGAGGATCACAGAATCGCGGCAGCCTACTATCGCAACGCGGTTCAGACCTTTCGCGAAGAATGCGCTCGGCGGTAGCCCTGGTGTATTGGACAGATCGCGGCTTGGTAGCTAACTATCAGTAGTCGAAACGCCGACGGAGGAAAATAATGTCCAACTATCGTAAGAGCGACGAGGCCCTGTCTCGCCTGTCGCCCGAACAACTCCGTGTGACGCAGGAAAGCGGCACCGAACGCCCCGGCACCGGCGAGTATCTCGATAACCACGAGCCCGGCATCTACGTCGACATAGTGTCGGGTGAGCCGTTGTTTGCCTCGTCCGACAAGTTCGAATCGGGATGCGGCTGGCCGAGCTTCGTTAAGCCGATCGAACCCGCCCATGTCAACGAGCTGCGCGACAATACGCTTGGCATGATCCGCACCGAGGTACGCTCGACCCATGGTGACAGCCACCTCGGGCATGTCTTTCCCGATGGCCCGACCGATCGGGGAGGTCTGCGCTATTGCATCAACTCGGCCTCACTGAAGTTCATCAATCGCGATGATATGGAGACCGAAGGCTACGGGGCCTACATCGACCAAGTGGAGGATATCTGATGACGAATGATCGTGCCGTTCTTGCCGGTGGCTGCTTTTGGGGTATGCAGGATCTAATCCGCAAGCTGCCGGGCGTGATGTCCACCCGTGTCGGTTACACCGGCGGTGATGTTGCCAATGCGACCTATCGCGACCACGGGACCCATGCGGAAGGGATCGAGATCATCTTCGATCCGGCCAAAACGAGTTTCCGCGCCTTGCTGGAGTTCTTCTTCCAGATCCATGACCCCTCGACTGTAAACCGCCAGGGCTACGACCGGGGCACCAGCTATCGCTCGGCTATCTTCTACACCAGTGAAGTGCAAAGGCTGGTGGCAGAAGACACTATTGCCGATGTGGATGCGTCAGGTCTCTGGCCCGGCAAAGTGGTGACCGAAGTGGCACCTGCCGGTGACTTCTGGGAAGCTGAGACAGAGCATCAAGATTATCTGGAGCATCTTCCGAACGGCTATACCTGCCATTTCATCCGACCTGCCTGGACACTGCCGCGCTGCGCAGGCGCCGCGTAATGGGTGAACAACCCATCCGTGGACTTTGGGGGCAAGCTCCTCACCCAGCCAACCCGACACACAATTGATGCAGTGGACAGCTCCCACCACCGGCATCGTGATGCGTCAAGATACGGTTGATATTGCGGAGCGGTTTGAGTCTGCTTATGGCTACAAGCAGACCTTCGATCGCCTGAAATTGACTTCCGCTCTTCACCCAGCTTCGGACATTCTGGACAGAGTTGGGAAAGACCGCTTTT
>CBDTZL010000242.1:0-2905 GCA_965364895.1 uncultured bacterium | reverse complement strand
TCTTCCTCGGCCCTCCATGAGGTTTCGCCCCCGCCTTCGGATGGATCGTCGGTTGGCTCAGCCGTCCAGGAGGTCACGTCAAAGCCTTCGGCACGAACCTGCGCCGCCTGGGGGCCTTTCTCAGTCTCTTCGATCACAAAGGACACCTTTTCACCCTTCTCAAGGTTGCGGTATCCCTCGCCTTCGATGCCTGAGAAATGTACAAATATCTCGCTCTCTTCACCGTCCGGTGCGATGAAGCCATAGCCCTTCACCCGGCTGAACCACTTCACCGTTCCAGACATTCGTTCGGCTGCCATTCTCTACTCCTCCACGGAACGGACCCGCTTGACGCTTGGGCCCCTTCATTAACAACTGGCGCAGGATAGCACAGGTAGGTATCTCCGTCAACGCACCCTCCCGAAAGGGCGCTGGCTGCGGTCCAAAGGGCGCTGTTCCACATGATTCATCGCCCTACAGGGCTTTGTGGTAAACTCCGTGGCCTCATCCAGAGAGGCTAAGGGACCGGCCCTACGAAGCCTCGGCAACCTCCCGAGAGGAAGGTGCCAATTCCGGCAGAAGCGGCGGATTCAATCCGCTAAATTTCTGGAAGATGAGGGTTAATCGTGAAATCACACGGCCCCTTCTTCCATAAGGGGTCTTTTTATTGTCGTAGATCGTCGGCAAGAAATAGGAACTGGAAGGCAAGCATGGCGGAAATTTTGACACAAACCCTCGGATATCCACGCATCGGCGCCGATCGCGAGCTCAAGAAAGCGCTTGAAGGGCACTGGAAAGGGAAAGTCTCGGCCGATGAGCTGCTCGAAACCTTTCGCGCCGTACAAAATCAGTCGGCGGAGGCCCAGTTGGCAGCCAACATCGACCGAATCGGCGTTGGAGATAGCACCCTATACGACCACGTCCTGGACTGGACCATCCGACTGGGATTCATCCCCGATCGCTTCAAGATCTTCGAGGAGCTTGAACTTTACTTCGCCATGGCGCGCGGCGCAGCAGGCCTGCCCGCGCTCGAGTTGACAAAGTGGTACGACACGAATTACCACTTCCTTGTTCCTGAGATTGAAAAAGACGCGCATGCGAGTGCAAATTTTGAGCACTTCATAGAAATGGTCTCATATGCTCAGAGCATTCTAGGCGAGCGCGCAGTACCGATCGTGTTGGGCCCGGTTACCTTTCTTAGCCTGGCGCACCTCGAGCGCCCATTCGATGAGGTGCTTGATGAACTCATTCCGCTATATGTCGATCTGCTGAACCAACTCGCGGACTTGGGAGTGACAGAAGTTCAGCTGCACGAACCCCGGCTTGTGCTCGATGATGCCGCAGAGCTTGAACCGTATTATCGGAAAACCTACCAGGAGCTCGCTAAGGTCGGCCTGCCCATCAATCTCGTCTCCTACTTCGATGATTTAGGGGAGACCTACTCCTGGGTCGTGGATCTGCCGGTGGCCGCGGTCAGCCTTGACTTTACCCGCGGCGATAACTTGAGCCTGATTGAGAAGCATGGCTGGCCCAAGGATAAGGAGCTATGCGTCGGGATCGTTGACGGTCGCAACATCTGGAGCGTCCAGCCGGCCACGGTGCATGAAACACTCGGACGAGTTCAGGAGCAGGCCGAAGTCAGGGTAGGTGCATCGAGCTCGCTTCAATTCGTGCCATATCGCGCTTCACGCGAGCAGCATCTGCCGGAGCCGCTCAAGGGCGTGCTGGCTTTCGCCGAAGAGAAACTTTCCGAAATTGCCTTGATTGGGAATGCAGAATCCGCTGAGCGAGAAATTGAGACCAGCGAGCGCGCCTGGTCGGATTATCGCAGCTTCGCCGAGGGGGAGCCGGGCGTTCGGGAGCAAATTCAGCAGCTCGAAGCCGACTCTTACGAACGGCAATCGACATACTCCGATCGTCGACCCAAGCAGGTGACGCTGCCACCCTTCCCCATCACGACCATCGGATCATTTCCACAAACCGTTGAGGTTCGTCGATTACGGGGGCGATTCAAACGAGGGGAGATCACCCGGGAACAGTATGAGGCCGGCGTGGATTCCTGGATCGGCTACACCATCGGCACTCAAGAAGGGATGGGCCTGGATGTATTGGTGCACGGCGAGTTCGAGCGCTCCGACATGGTCGAGTTCTTCGCCGAAAAGATGACCGGTTTCGCATTCACAGACAACGGCTGGGTGCAGAGTTATGGCAATCGCTACGTCCGGCCTCCAATTATCTGGGGAGATCTGCGGCGCACAGAACCTATGACTGTGCGTGAATTCAAGGTGGCACAGTCCTTCACGGAGAAACCAGTGAAGGGAATGCTCACAGGGCCGGTGACGATTCTGAACTGGTCCTATGCTCGCACAGATATTTCGCACAAGGATGTAGCCTTCCAGCTGGCCCTGGCATTGCGCGAAGAGATCGCGGATCTGGAGGCGGCCGGCGCACGCGTGATCCAGGTGGACGAACCTGCGCTCCGTGAAGGCCTGCCCCTTAAGCAAGCCCGCTGGGATGAGTATCTGGATTGGGCCGTGGAGGCCTTCCGCATGGCCACGGGCGGTGTAAGGGACGAGACGCAGGTACATACCCACATGTGTTATGCAGAGTTTGGCGACATATACAGCGCCATCGATGGCCTGAATGCGGACGTGATCCTGATCGAGAACGCACGCAGCGGCGATGAGACCCTGCATGAACTCGCCGAGTATGGATACAGCCGTGAGGTCGGTCCTGGAGTGTACGATGTACACACCTCCAACATCCCGAAGGTCGAGGAGGTGAAGGCCCGACTTACGGCATTCTCCGAGCATCTTCGGCCCGAGCAGATATGGGTCAATCCTGATTGTGGCCTCAAGACTCGGAATTGGGATGAAGTATTACCTGCTCTGGGCGCTATGGCAGAGGCTGCTCGGCAGGCTCGAAA
>CBDTZL010000241.1:0-2917 GCA_965364895.1 uncultured bacterium | reverse complement strand
GGTAATGCCGACTATATTTGAAGCCTGTGGGTCATATCCCGCCATTTGAAGATTACTTACAATGAGATTGAGCGCGAATCTTGCAGTACCCTGCATATCCATAATCTGATTGCTGACAGAATGTAACTATTCAGCACTCATTCCAGCTGTTTGATGAAATCCGGGAGGCGGCCTAGGAAGAGCGTTTGCAGCGCATCGGTTGGGGCGAGGTTGTGCTTCCTGCAGGTCGAAAGATAGCTCCGCACGCGACAGAAGATTTGGGCTCCCTGGAAAGACCGAAAGCAACCCGAGATCTTCTGCTGCACCTTGGTCATGCGGATGTCGTTTTCGCCCTGATTGTTAGTAAATGGCACGAGCTTGTCGGTCATGAATCTCAGGGTTTCAGTTTCGAATGCGCGGAGACGCTCGAGGAGATTGCGTGACTTGGTTTTGGGGATGCGGCCATGTTTTCTGGCGTGACGTTTGAGATCCGGTGGGGGGCATTCGATGTCGCCTCGGGTCAATACATGTCGATAACGGCGGCGGAATTCCTCGGCGGCTTTTTCCCTCAGATGTCCACCTGGCTTTTGGGTCGCCTGGTTGATTTCCAGCAGGAGATCCTGCATTTTCTTAGCCCACCGGTGACCGTCCTGCTCCCATGCTCTCTCCAGTTCGCGCAGGTGATGGGCATTGCAGAGAGAGTGCAAACAATTGAACTGAAAGTATGGCGTCCAGTGATCGTGACAGAGAGTGCCACCGAAGTGGGGCAAAACACCCATGGCTTTCATCGCCTCGCCGCCACGATTGGTGTGGGGAAAGAACAGGGTCCATAGCGGGTTGGAAAGGCAATGGAGCCACAAGCGGGCGCCGTTGACGTTGATGCCGGTTTCGTCGGCGTTGAGAAGTTCTTCCCGGATGAGTCGGCGTTTGAGAATCGACTCGAAGGTCTCCAGCAGACCGAAAGCCTCGCGGTTGAAGTTGAACACGGAGCCGGGGCTGATCGGGATGCCGCACTGATCGGCGAAGTAGTCGCGAATGCGGTCGTATGGCACGAGCTGCTGCTGGGACATGTAGACCGATTGAGCCTTCACAGAGTGTCCGTATTGAACCGGCCGGGTTACCCCACTTGGAAACTCCGCGATGAACTGATGGCCTTGAGCGTCCTCCACTATTTCGGCTCGGTATTCGGTCACCACTTTCGAGATTTCGATATTGATGACCTGCCGGGACTCAAAACCCACGCTTCGATACTTGCCGCTCGGGATGGTGCGCCGGTCGACTTCGATGGTTTCGATCCGATCTGGATTCTGTTCCCGTTGGAGAGTCGACCCGTCGTGCCCATTCTGGCCGCCAGGCTTACGCTTCTTCCCCTTCGCCTTTCGTTTTGATCCTCGTTTGCGGTGAGGATCTTTCGACGGCGGAATGCTGCTGTTGGCACTGTGGAGTCCCAGTTTTCCCAGAAGCAAATGGATCACAACGACGAGCAGATCCATCATCGCCCGCACTTGCGGGGAGATGGACTTATCTTGGTGCAGCAACACCTTGACGTTCTTCAGGGCATCGGCGACCTTGATCTTTCCGATGGTCGATGGCTCAACCGGCTTCTTCATGCCGGCTCCACCAGTCGGCGCCGGAATTGCTTCTCCAGCGGGTATCCCAGCACCTGCTTGAGCGAACGGTTGGGCCTGTGACTGTTGGAATCCTTCCCACGCCCGGTTGTTAAACCCAGCGGGATCCAGTTCGCCGCCAGATAGCACGTTCCCGGCGACCGTCCCGGGTCGATGAAGGTTTCCAGATAGTAAATCCGGTGTCCATAGATCCGTTCCCAGTCCCTCGGGACCATCGCCGCCATCCGGCCCAGAATGTGCGATGCCAAATGGGGGACCCGGACCCAGGGCATGATCAAGTACCGGGTGTTGTAGGCAATGAAGCCGATATTGCGCCGCCGCACTTCAGGTCCCCAACCGATAAACCGATCCCGCGGCCCCAGATGCCGTACAGCCGATGACCACGCCAGACAAGCTATGGACCGTCCTAAGGCATAGACCATGTACTTCAGGTGCTCTCCGACGGGCTGCGTGTAACCCAGATAGTGATGGTGCTCAATCAGGCCATTAAATATCGGCTCCTCCCGCGTCCGCCTCACCAGGCGAAATTCCAGCGGGCCCAGATCCTTCAGGCTTCCCGATACCGGCGACGCATCCATTTCCGGACGTTGCGGCCTTCTCCGCGCGGCCAGCGGATTGGCATGGCTTCCCTTTGCCGGCGGCAGCCGGACATGTCCAGACCGCTCCAGCGTCAGCATCAAACCCCGGCACACCATATCGCACGGCGCACCATTGGCCTGAACCCAATTCCACGCCCGGCATAACTTCCGCGATAGCTCCCGCCGGCTCACTGCCGGATGTTCTCGGATCAGAGCCCGGGCGAACTCGATGTCGGATTCGCTCACCACCCGGCCCCGGTACGTCAACACCACGTCCATGAGCCGCTACGCTACCAACTTTCGTTTTGGAACGCAAGTGTCTTCCCCAGATTTGTTAACCTTGATCTTTGATTCACCCGACGTGAAGCGTGGAAAGCTTTTTCGGAGAGGCTACGCCTCGGCTAGGTCTAGGCTGGGCTTACCGAACACACAGATGTGCTGAATAGTTACCCCTGTCTTTCTTATCAATCGTAACCAGTAAGAGGATTCCCGAAGTTCCTTGAATACAATTTGTAGCTTGTGAATAAAATCCGCCCGACTCTCAGCGCCACACGCCTCTTCGTAGTTGGCCCCTGCTGATGTACCCGAACGTGTTAATTGTCCAGCAATATGGCGTTCAACGCCAGCTTTATTAAGTCTTACAGCCAATTTAATGATCTCTGCGGCAAAGTTTAATAATCGTTCTGAAAGATCATTTCTTTTATTTTTCATTTTGCACTTTTCATTTTGCAA
>CBDTZL010000240.1:0-2946 GCA_965364895.1 uncultured bacterium | reverse complement strand
AGCAGCGCTTGGTAGGCCTCGGCTGTGGCAGGCATCCGCCCTAACGCATGCTTAACACGTGAATAAGTCACTTAACTCCTTCCAGGATCTCCCACTCAAGCGCTGGGCGGAGAGGGCCACGCCGGGACTCTTGCCATTGACTTCCAGGTGCTCCCGTTCCATCCGCCGCGAAGCTCAATGCGAACTCATCTGTGAAATAAGAGCGAACGCCGAAGCTGCTCGCATTCACCCCCAGCATGAAGCGACCCTCGTTAAGCAAGTTGGCGGGGATCCGGCAGCGGCTTACATATCGCCCCGCTGGTCGATTCTCGTGGCGCATGAATATTTCCAGGTCATCGGTGTCGAACGAAGTCAGCAACCGTTCCCCTTTGCTGGTTGAGAGGTAAATCCCAACCCGGAGCCCCGTGATCGACTCGGTTAATTCATACTCAAATTCGATATCGAAAGGTTCTGCGGTTGCTATCTGTGAGGCGACCTGCCCATTTAAGTCGATCACTCGTAACGCAACTGGCACGAAACCAGAGAGGCCATGCGCATCGTCACGATCCCAAAGCCGTTCTCCGATCTGCTCCATTCCGGTAGTGAGGTAGTAGTCGATCGCTTCGGCAGTAGGTGCGCGCATTACGATACGCCCGCCCTCAACAACGATTGTTTCGTGCGTGAGCCGGCCAACGGTCGACATGTTGTGACTCACAAAGAGGATGGTCCGTCCCTCTTGAGCCACAGCATCCATCTTGCCGAGACACTTGCGCTGAAAAGCCGCATCCCCCACCGCCAGAACTTCATCGACCAGCAAGATCTCGGGCTCCAGGTGGGCGGCCACGGCAAAAGCTAAA
This sequence comes from uncultured bacterium, assembly GCA_965364895.1. GTDB lineage: Bacteria > Chloroflexota > Anaerolineae > Anaerolineales > E44-bin32 > JADFRG01. Next base: position 2,110 of record CBDTZL010000240.1, on the reverse strand, counting down.
CGAAGCTGCATTCCGGTCGAGTAGCGTTTGACCGGAGTGTCAATGAATTGCTCGACTTCTGAAAAGTCGACGATTTCATCGAATTTGCTCTGGATCTCGGCGCGGCGCATGCCCAGGATCGCCCCGTTGAGGGAGATGTTCTCGCGGCCCGTCAATTCGGGGTGAAATCCAGTTCCGACTTCCAGCAGCGACCCCACTCTTCCGGTCACTTCCGCAAAGCCTTCGGTCGGTTCGGTCACGCGGGAAAGGATCTTGAGCAAAGTACTCTTCCCCGCGCCGTTGGATCCGATGATGCCGAGCACCTGGCCCTTTGGAATTTCGAACGAGACGTCGCGCAGAGCCCAAATGTGTTCCGATTTACGATCCCGGGGGCCACGCCTGAGTGCGGAATTGGCGCTGTCCACCATCACGTCGCGCAGGGTCTGATAGCCTGTCTGAAGGCTCCCTATGCGGTATCGCTTCCCCAGTCCCTCGGCGCGAATTGCGATGTCGGTCATTGGCTATATGACGTCCGCAAAGCTCCGCTCCATCCGGCGAAAGAATACGATTCCAGAAATCAGGATGAGGATCGTCATGCCAAAGGAAATGGCTGCAAGCAGTCCCGGAGCCTCACCGACGCCCAGCATCGCCCAGCGAAATCCCTGAACCACACCTGCCATTGGGTTGAGGCTGTAGAGCAGCCGCCAGGGCCCCTCCGGGATCATGGTCGCTGAGTAAACGACCGGTGTGGCAAAGAACCAGGCTTGAAGTAGGAAGGGAGTTATATAACTCACGTCGCGATACAGAACGTTGAGTGCCGAGAGCCAGAGACCCACCCCAATACTCGCCAAGAGTCCCCATGCCACAAACAAAGGAGCGGTCCACCATTGGCTACCAAGGGGTGTGCTGTAGAAGAGCATCAACCCAAGGAGCACGATAAAGGAAAGCCCGAAATCCACCAGGCCGGCGCTCACTGAGGCAAGCGGCATCGACAGACGTGGGAAATACACCTTGGTAAGCAAGCTGCGTCCGGCAACCAGGCTCATACTGGACTTACCGACGCCGTCTTGAAACAAGATCCAGGGAAGAAGACCAGCGAAATAAAAGACGGGACCGGGTATGCCATCGGTGGGTAACCCAGCTAACCGTCCGAAGATGATTGAGAAAACCACCATCCCCAGGAAGGGTTTGAGGATGGCCCAACCTGCTCCAAACAGGGTCTGCTTGTAACGGACCTTGACGTCGCGCCAGATGAGGAAGTAGACGAGCTCGCGATAATCCCAAAGCTCACGGAGACTGAGATCCCTCCAGCCTCTTGAGGGTTTGATAATGTGCTTTTGGACCGGAAGGGCCTCAACCGTCATGGTGCCACCTTTTCGGTTGTTGTCCGATACCAATCCACGGTTTCGCGCAGTCCTTGGGCAAGCTTGGTCTGCGCGGTAAAGCCGAACAGCTCTGTCGCACGAGAAGTATCGAGACCGCGGCGGGGCTGCCCATTTGGCTTGCTTGCATCCCAGACCAATTTGCCTTGATAGCCGGTCATCTTCGCAATGGTCTCCACGAGATCTTTGATACTGATCTCCTCACCAGATCCCAAATTCACGGGCTCCTCGCCGTTGTAACGTTCGGCGCCCAGCACGATTCCCTCCGCTGCGTCGGAGGCGTACAGAAACTCTCGCGTGGGAGATCCATCCCCCCAGACGACCACTTCCTCATCGCCGCGATCGATGGCTTCGAGGCATTTTCGGATCAGGGCCGGGATCACGTGCGAGGTCTCCAGATCGAAGTTGTCTTCTGGGCCGTAGAGGTTTACGGGGATCAGGTAAATTGAATTGAAGCCGTATTGTTGACGGTAGGATTGCGACTGCACGAGCAGCATTTTTTTTGCCAGCCCGTACGGTGCATTGGTCTCCTCGGGGTATCCGCCCCAGAAGTCGACTTCTTTGAAAGGGACCGGCGTGAATTTCGGATAGGAACAGACCGTACCCACCGCAACAAACTTCTCTACACCCTGCTTCCAGGATTCGTGAAGCAACTGCACGCCCATCATCAGGTTGTCGTAGAAAAACTCAGCCGGATGAGCACGATTAGCGCCAATACCACCTACGTTGGCAGCCAGATGCAGCACGAC
>CBDTZL010000239.1:0-2971 GCA_965364895.1 uncultured bacterium | reverse complement strand
GATCGCATTGTCTCCAGCGACCGGCGGAAACCCTGAGACTTCAGTCATGTTGCTCTGGATTCTGGCTTGATCTGGTATCAACTCGAACGTTCGCCTTGCTTGTCAGCAAAGCCCTTTTGGTGTTTGGAGCGGGTGATGGGAATCGAACCCACGTCATCAGCTTGGGAAGCTGAGGTTCTACCATTGAACAACACCCGCTGAACTACTGTACCGACAGAGTCTACTGCTGGACACGCTGACAAGTCACGGTCAACCGGTAGAGAACGGACCATGATGACCTGACGCCGGGCCACTAGCGCAGCAGCGGCTGCCCATTTTCCTCGGTTACGACATGGATGAACAACTATCCGGTGCCGCCATCACAGCCGCGTGGTGAAGTCAGATCGCTTGCCTTGCCGGATCTCGAGATCGAGGTCGAAGCAATAGAGATAGCGGATGGGGTAGTCCGCGACGCCGATCAGGCGTTGGTTCGCGAAATCCTCTACGGAAGCACCCGATAGAGCCTGGCGTATATCTCGTCTTCCCCAGATTCCTGCGGCAGCAGTATGTCCCTTACCAGCTCGAAGCCGGGCGGGCTTTGCGCATCGATCAGCAGGTGCCTAGCCAGGGAGTTTGCTGCCACGATTTGTTGGACACCGTCGACTGTTGTGCTGAAGTCATTAGCGCGCAGTAGCACGTACTTGATGTCTGTCCGATCTTCGCGGATCCGTTCAATAGGGGAGCGCATCAACCGGTCCAGCTCGTCAATCTTCTTTTCATCGGCTGCGCGCAAAATAAAGTTATTGGCAATTACACTGCAGTCGCTGTGAAACAGGATGAAATTTCCGTCATCGTGGTTCGCCAGTACTACACCAGGCTCCCGCTCGCAGAGCCGGTCAAGATCTAGAAATGCCTCTCTCGCATCTTGGTAGTTAGGATCACCGCCCAGCGCGTAGGGAAGGAATAGGCGCTCCTTGAGGGGTGGCTGATAGGCTAGCGCCAACACGGCCATTACGCCCACGATTACGGCCCCACGGTGCCAATTGAAGCGTTGGCTCAATCGTTCGACCACCACCAAGCCAGCAGTAATCATGGCGAACAGTCCGAAATAGTGAAACCTGAACTGGGTCAACATGAGTGCGAGGCCAAACACAACGACGACCGCGTAATAAACGTACCTCGGCTCGGATTCTCTGAGCAGACGCCACAGGTAATAGATCAGCAATATCGGTGCCAGCAGCAGAAGCCAGCTGTAGTGGCTCAAAGTCTTAGTTGGACCAAACGTGTCCACGAATAACCGATAGGGACTGCGTGCCTCCACGATTCCGTCGAGTACGGAAATGTCCTTCGAGAAAAACGCGGCTCCGCGCAACGCCTGGGCGGCAATCGGAACGATCAGGATCACCGACAGCAGGACAAGCCCCAGGAAATTGTTGAGCGTATAGGGGCGCCAGGCCATGAAGAGAAGTGCGAGTGAGGTGCAAATCGCAACATAGAAGTGGAACCAGGAGAGTAGCGCAAACTCGAATATGCCGCTCTGGAACGCCTGGGAAGGCAACAGAACAAGCAACGTCGTCGCGATCAGGGTAGCACTGAACCAGACAACGCTTTGACGCGCGGGGACATGGCCCCGCAGCCAGAGAATAAAGACGCAGAGCAGCGTAGGAAGTTGTAACAAAAACAAACCATTATGAAATCCTGGAGCCAGGCCCAAGGCCAGCCCAAGGGCGGCAGCCCGGCGTGCGTTGGTCGGATCCTTGAACCAGCGCAGGCCGAGCCAGATGTTCAGCAGCACGAAGGTATGCTCAATGTAATGATGATCGATCATTCCTACGGCATGCAGGAGCTGGGTTAAGGGCGAGAGTGCGAAGGCGAGCATGGCAAGTGCACGCATACTTGATGACAAGCCGAGCTCGCTGAGCGCTGCGAGAAATAGCAAGGCGTTCACCGCGATCCAGGCGACGGGCAGGTAGGCAATGAACGCCATGGGGTCGAGGGCCGGCTTCAGCCAGAGGGCAACAGTCGTGGCCTTCGCTACCAGGTAATCGTAGGCCCACGGCCAGGGAATCCAGGCCCCCTCCGGCACATGCAGCCTTTCGTCGTACTCGTAAAAGCCACTGTCGTTTTCTACCGTGTCCAGGATACGGCGGGCGTGATAGAAAGAGTCATTGGTGACTGGGATGTATTGGCCTTCAACGAAGGCCGAGTCCTGCGTCAGGGAAGCCAAGAACATGGCCAGGAGTGTGGCGGCGAGAAAAATACCGGCTAGCGTAAGCCACGACGCCGGAGCTGGGGTACTCACTATCGGACTGCCTGGAACCACGACTATCTTCCCTGATACCTGCGATGGACTTACATTGTCATGATTTCGTAGACCCGGATGCTCGCAATGAATGGATTGTCCTGAGCAATCTTTTCTGCTTCATCAAGGCTCTCCGCATTGATGATCGAGTAGCCCGTGATGGATTCCATCCCCATGGGCAGGTCCTTGTTTCCGCCATGCGAGATTTCTCGTGCACCGCCGTGGAATCCCCCGTTTTCCACGGACTTGTCTGCGATCGAATCAAACCATTTGCCCCAGGCCGCCATGATCTCCGGGGTGGGCTTTTCGAATCCGAAATGCAGCAACATGAATCGTTTCACTTCGCTCTCCTCGCGCTGACTTTTTCTGGACGGGCGACGAACCCGCTCAGGAGCCCGAACGGTAAGCTGTGGCTTTCCAACTTACAAGCCTCGGGATGGGCGGCAGGTCTCGGAACGGCGAAGCCGAACGGCCCTCGCAAGCCGACATGTGGGCGTTGTCGAAGATCGCGATCCAGCCCTTGGGATGGCCGTGGTACATCATCTCGACGAACTCTTTGTCTACCGTCATTCAGGTATCCCAACCGATAAACACGAGTGTGAGTTTTCACCGGCAATCCCGCAGGACCGGCGGTGATGACTAAGCCGGTTTTCTGGATGCGCGTCTGCGTTCGGACTCTTTCAATAGTTT
>CBDTZL010000238.1:0-2991 GCA_965364895.1 uncultured bacterium | reverse complement strand
TAATCGAGTCCGGACCGACGATTAAAACAGCCTTCCGTCCCCAATTTATTGAAGGTTAACATCCCTGACACGCATCCAGGTGGGTGATAATAGACTGGGCCCCTCGACCGGCCGTTCACGGAGGCAACTTGATGGATGAGATAAGAAATTACATTGATGGAGTTTGGCAAAGTTCGTCGTCGTCGGAGTACATAGACTTTGCAAACCCGGCCACAGGGGAATCGCTCGGCCGGGTTCCACTTTCTACGCCTGAAGAGGTCGATCAAGCTGCGCAGGCCGCGGCCAGCGCCTTTGTGGAATGGCGTCGAACGCCAGCCGTCGACCGTGTCCAATTTCTATTTAAACTCAAATATCTCCTGGACGAAAACTTCGAGGAGCTCTCACGGACGATTACCCTGGAGAATGGCAAGACGCTTGGCGAATCCAGGGGCGAGATGCGCAGGGCAATCGAGAATGTGGAGGTGGCCTGCGGCATTCCAATCTTGATGCAAGGTTACAACTCGGAGGATATCGCGCACGGCATCGACGAAATCATGATTCGCCAACCCATTGGCGTGGCCGCCGCGATCTGTCCATTCAATTTCCCAGGAATGATCCCGTTCTGGTTTATGCCTTACGCCCTGGCCTGTGGAAACACCTACATCGTGAAGCCTTCAGAGAAGGTCCCAATGACGATGATTAAGGTCTTCGAACTTCTTGAGGAAGTGGGCTTTCCCAAGGGGGTTGTAAATCTGGTCCACGGATCTAAGGATACGGTGGATGCGATCTTGGAGCATCCAACGATTCGGGCCATCAGTTTCGTTGGTTCCACACCGGTCGCCAAACATGTGTATGCACAGTCGGCTGCAAATGGGAAGCGAGCTCAAGTCCAGGGCGGTGCTAAGAATCCGATCATCGTAATGCCCGACGCGGACCTGGATATGTCGACTCAAATCGTGGTCGACAGCGCCTTTGGCAACGCTGGCCAGCGCTGTCTGGCCGCCTCTCTGGCTGTCACAGTGGGCGAGACCAACAACGAATTCACAGAGGCCATCGCGGAGGCAGCCGCGCACAGGGTCGTCGGCTCCGGCCTGGACGACGGAGTCGATATGGGGCCTGTGATCACGCCGGAGAGCAAGGCGCGCATTCAGAGTTTGATTCAGGCAGGCGAATCCGAAGGCGCAAAGGTCCTGGTCGACGGTCGGGACGCGAAAATCAATGGCTACGAGAACGGCAACTTCATCGGGGCAACAGTTCTAGATGGAGTGCCCAGTGACGGCGAGATCTTCAAGACTGAGATCTTCGGCCCGGTGCTCGGCTTGATGCACGTTGATACGATCGAAGACGCCATCGAACTGGTGAATAGCGGTGATTACGGCAACATGGCTAGCCTGTTCACAAGCAGCGGCGCGGCCGCACGCAAGTTCCGATACGAAGCGGAAGCAGGCAACATCGGGATCAACATCGGCGTGGCCGCTCCAATGGCGTTTTTCCCATTCAGTGGATGGGGAGATAGCTTCTTCGGTGTGCTCCATGGCCAAGGGCGCGACGCGGTGGAGTTCTTCACTCAGGAGAAGGTGGTCGTTGAGCGGTGGCCCAAAGATTGGAGTCGCAAGTTCTAAGCGCACCTGCATGACAACTCCAGTCGGGCGCCGATCACGTCCGTTTCACGCTCGGCCGCAAGATCCTGAATGAACAGCCTGACATGATCAAAGTTGCAAATGCGCCGGTTTCCTGGGGGGCCATTGAGTTTGAAAATGATCGCCGCGGGCTGGATTATGCTCAGGTGCTGGACGAGATCCAGGAGACGGGTTATGAAGGCACTGAGCTAGGCGATTGGGGGTTTCTGCCGACCGAGCCCGAGCGCCTCGCAGACGAACTGGCGGCCCGGGAGCTCTCGCTGGTCGGAGCCTTCGTTCAGGCTCCGCTATGGAATCCGGCATCCCACGATGACGGCCGCGAAAGGGCTCTAAGAGCCGCGCACTTACTGGCTGCTGCTGGAGGGGACCGATTGTTCATCATCCTTTCCGACGACAACGCCACGGTAGAGATCCGAACTAAAAACGCAGGACGAATTCGCCCAGAGCACGGTCTGCGACCGTCTCAGTGGGCCGACCTAATTGCGGGAGCCGAACTCATCGCTCGAGCCGTACGAGACGAAACTGGGCTACGTACGACGTTCCATCACCATGGCGGGGGTTATGTGGAGACTCCAGCAGAGGTCGAAGAACTGCTTAACCGTACCGATCCAGATATGCTGGGCCTATGCCTAGATACTGGGCACTTCGCGCTCGGGGGTGGGGACCCAGCTGAAGCCATTCGAAGCTTCGGTGACCGGATCTGGCACATCCACTTCAAAGACTTCGATCCAGCCGTCGCCTCCCGCTCCGAACAAGAAGACTGGGACTACTTGGACTTGGTTCGTGAGGGGGTCTTCAGCGAGTTAGGCAAGGGTATGGTCGACTTTCCAGCAGTGCTGGATGCCCTGCGAGAGATCGGCTACGATCGCTGGATCGTTGTGGAGCAAGATCTTTTTCCGGGAACAGGAACCCCCAAAGAGTCCGCCATCAGAAATCGCGCCTATCTTCGGCAGCTTGGCGTCTAGCTATCTCAACCCCATAACGCCCCACGGCCCGAACAGGGAGGAATACCTTGACACTTAACATTGGTTTAATCGGAGCGGGGAGGATCGGACGGCTCCACGCTGGAAATTTGGCGACCCGCATCCCAAACACACGGCTCGCAGCGGTAGCGGACATCAATCTAAATGCCGCGAAGTCCGTTGCGACTGAAATGAACGTCGAGACGGCCGTCACAGAATACGCTGAGCTGCTTAGCGATAAGGATCTTCATGCGATTGTGATCTGCTCGGCCACCGACACTCACACGCAGATCATCATGGACGCCGCCGCAGCTGGAAAACACATTTTCTCCGAAAAGCCGCTTGATCTCAACCTGACCCGGATTGACAAGGCACTGCAGGCGGTCGGAGCCGCAGGTGTCAAGCTTCAA
>CBDTZL010000237.1:0-3001 GCA_965364895.1 uncultured bacterium | reverse complement strand
TCGATCTCCATGACGTTACCTGTACGTGTGGTGGCTGAAGCGGTGGTTAGGCACCGCTCTTATCGAGGACGCCCCACAGAGTCGTGTTGTCTCTCAATCTCGCTAATCTCCTCCGGCGATAGCTGTTTGGGCTCCTCGCCAGGGTGCCAGAACATGCTTCGGAAAAAACCATCTAGACCCGGAGGCGTGACGAACCAGAGAATGTGCATGGGGCCTTCCGGATTCTCCACGCCATGCCAAGTTCCGGGCGGTATCCAAATAGTGGTATTCGCCTCCACGTCATGTCGATCATCACCGAGGATTAGTGTGCCACTGCCTTCATTAACGTAGAGAATCTCTTCCGTGTGATCATGCTTGTGGACAAGGATCTCTGAGCCCGGAGGCAGCTCTTGTGTTCCCATGGCAAGGAGTTGAGAACCAGTCTCGGGGCTCACCTTAATGATTGTGGTGCGTCCTTGGTTATCGGAGAACACCTCTCCTTCAGCTCTCTTGAGGACATAAGCTTCAGATGCCCTAGACTCGAGTGGCTTGTCGGAGTTGACTTGCTCGGCGCATGCCGCAAAACCAATGACCAGTGCGAGTAGTATGGGCAGTTTGTAGAACATGGTTAGTCTCCTTCGATGACGCATTGCGGGGCCTTAATACGGTTTCCTCATAATAGCCGTCGCCATCAGGATTCACAAAGTGTCCACCCGACTTCTGACACCCAGACCACCGCGATTCAGCGGGGATGGGGACAGAAGTTCCTTCGCTCCCGTCGAAGTGGCGTTACAACCGGGGCCGATGGTCGTCCGGCCATCTGCGACTCGCCTTAAAACGCCGGAGATCTTTTACGTTGTGCGTGCAAAAGGGGGATAAAGCTCCCTTCAGGTACACGATGTGATAGGTCGTGAGGGCCAGATATACTTTACATTTCGTGTTTATATAGGGTATATTACTCCCTGTATTTGCATGGAACGTAAAGTAAAAACCGCCGACTTTCTTGCTACGCACCCGGTCTTTTCGCTCGACGAGGCCGAACGGAAACTGGCGCCGCCCGGTGGGCGCACCGGGACGGTGGAGCGACTCAAACACCACCTCAAGAGCGGCCGACTGAAGATCGCGACCCGGGGAGTTTACGCGGTGGTCCCGCCGGGTGTCTCCGCTGAGCGCTTTCAGCCCGATGCCTTTCTGGTAGCGGCAGCAGCCCGATCCGATGCCGTCTTCTCGCATCACAGCGCGTTGAAGCTTCTCGGTGCTGCGCATTCGGTCTGGCACCAGTGCACGGTCTACACTGAACAGCGCCGCAGGCCAATCCAGCTGGATGGAACTACCATCCGTTTCCTGGAACACCCGAGGCCCATGCGAATGGACAATCGTGGCCACTTTGGCACGCGCCGGCTCGAGCGGCGCGGACGGTTGCTGGAACTGACGGGTCCGGAGCGAACCCTGATCGAAGGCTTCCGCCGCCCACGGTTGGTCGGCGGCCTGGAAGAGTTGGTGATCTCGGCTAGTGGTTTTCCGATCCTGGATTTGGACCTGCTGGAGGAAATCCTGCGTCACTACGACATAGCGAACCTCTGGGCGGCGATGGGATGGTACTTGGAGCGCTTTCAGCAGAGTTTCCACGTCCCAGATCGCCTTCTGGAAGTCATGGAGCGCCATCGCTCCCGGTCTCCACAATACATGGAGCGGGCTCGGCGTGGCGGCGTGTTCGCACCGAGGTGGAACCTGATTGTGCCGAGGTCGATCATTCAGCTGGGGGAACCCGATGAGCGTTAGTTTTCAGTACCTCGAACGCTGCTCGGCGGAGACCGGATTTCAGGTCGACCCACTCGAGAAGGTCGTCCGGCTAGGGGAACTGGCCGCAAACGTGGCACGCCATCCGTTCCTCAGCAAAGTGCTGGCCCTGAAGGGCGGGACGCTCCTCAATCTGTGTTTCGGCCCACCGAGGCGGCTCTCCGTCGATCTAGACTTCAATTACATAGGGCACATCGAGAGACAGAAGATGCTCGACGACCGGCCGCGGGTAGAGGCTGCCGTCGCAGAGTTGGCACAGCGGGGGGGATACCGACTGCAGCTTTCGGCGAATGCCTTTGCCGGACGAAAATTCTACCTCCTATACCAGTCCGTGCTGGGACAGGAGGACAGGGTCGAAGTGGACCTTAACTTCCTTTTCCGACTTCCGTTTGCGGGGACGAAGATGCGGATCCTGTGGCAGCCCGGAGACTTGGACCGGCCCCGAGTGGGAAGCGTGGGCGACACAGAGCTTCTCGTCGGAAAGCTGCTTGCCCTGCTCGACCGCGGCGCAGCACGGGACGTTTGGGACGTGGCAAATCTTCCGGAAGTGGCGGTCGAGGTCTTAAAATCGAGCCGGTTCCGAGTTCACTTCATCGCTCTCGTCGCGATCCTCAACCATCCACTGCCGACTTACACCCGTGATCGCCTGAAGCATCTCGTCAGTGACCGTGCCGTTGTCGAGCATGTGGCCCCGCTACTAAACGCCATTCCGCCTCCGAGAGCTCAGGACCTCGTTGAGCAAGCCTGGGCGATCTTGGAACCGCTCCTTTCGCTCGAAGAGCATGAGGAAGCATACCTGGCCGCGATCAACGAGGGTGAGCTGCGACCGGAGTTGATCTTTCCCAAGGACTCCGAAGAGGCCTCACGCCTTGCCCAACATCCCGCTATCCTTTGGAAGGTTGCCAATGTTCGTGCTCACCTGGCCCGGAAAGGTCGAAAAATCAAACGGGGTCTTCCTCCTAACCAAACGGCTGAGAGTTGAACCATGGCCCTGAATATGCATATGAGCTATTGACTAGTATGAGGTTTATGCAGTTTGTTCATTTCTAGCATCTGTTCATTAATCATCAACAGATAGAAATAGTGTACAGACTCATGCATCGTAAACTTACAAAAACACACCTCCAGGAAGCAAAGATCGCTGCATCCCTTGAGGTTCTGCGTGAAATGCCAAAGCAGCCGACTGTCGTACCCTTGGGTCGATCGATTCTATGGGGTAATG
>CBDTZL010000236.1:0-3024 GCA_965364895.1 uncultured bacterium | reverse complement strand
GGGTTTTGAGCGCGCGGAGTATTTCCGTGTGTTCGAAACCGCCGATCGCCTGGCGCATATTGCCAAGGATCGCCAAGGATCCGATTTGCTGAAGGGCAAGATCCTAGTGACCGCTTTTTATCAACCTAGCACGCGTACCCGCCTGTCTCACGAAGCGGCAATGCTGCGCCTGGGCGGGGAGGTCACTGGATTTGCCGACGCCAAAATGACGCGTGCGGGCGACTTCTATCAGGAGTCGATCAAAGACACGGTCCACATGTTGGAGTACTACGGAGATGTGATCGTGATGCGCCATTTCGAGCAGGGCGCGCCGGCAGAAGCCGCAAAATGGGCCAGCATTCCGGTGATCAATGCCGGAGATGGCTGGGGCGAGCATCCAACTCAAGTGCTCACCGACATGTACACCATTCTCAAAGAGAAGGGCACGTTAGACGGCCTGCATTTCGTTCTGGTGGGCGACATGCGCATGCGCACGATGCACTCCATGAGCTATGCCATGAGCCAGTTTGACATCAGCGCAAGCTACATTTCGCCGGAGGAAATGTCGTTGACAGACGAGTTCAAAAAAGAGATTGATGAGCTCAATCTGGAGTACGAAGAAGTGGAACACATCGATCAGGTCATCGACAAGGCGGACGTGATTTACATGGAGCCGGTGGTGCAACCGGATTACACGAAATCGCTCGACGAGCGCGAAGGCGATGTTGGGATAACGCCAGACAATTACAAGGTAACGAGAGAGCTCATGAAGAAGGCCAAAAGCGACTCAATCATCCTTCACTCGCTGCCTCGGATGGATGAGCTGTCAGAAGAGGTGGACTACACACGTCACGCGCGCTATTGGGAAGAGGCCTTCAACGGTGTAGTGATGCGCATGTCGCTGCTCTCGCTGGTGCTTGGGGCGATGGAATGAAGACGGACTTAAGCGGACGCGATCTGATCGGAGACCTGGATTTCAGCAAAGAGGAGGTCGAAACCGTTCTGGATGTGGCGTACGATCTCAAGCGTAAGCGAGCGCTGGGCGAATCACACGCCTATTTGCGCGATAAAACGCTTGCCATGCTGTTTTTCTTCAGCAGCACACGAACCCGTGGCTCATTTGAATCAGGCATGGCGCAGCTGGGCGGGCATGCGGCGTTCATTGAATCCAAGACCACCCAGATCGCCCACGGCGATACCGAACGCGAGATCGGCGATATATTCGGTCGCTATTTCGATGGTATCGCTATCCGGCATGTTGATTGGGGCGTAGGAAATCAGTATCTCAACTATGTTGCAAAGGCATCGCGCGTTCCGGTGCTTAATATGCAGTGTGAGATCTATCATCCGTTCCAAATCCTGGCTGATCTCATGACCATTCAGGAAAAGAAAGGGCCTGATCTTCGAGGCGTCAAGATGGTTGTTTCATGGGCATATGCTGCTTCATATCTAAAGCCCGTCTCCGTGCCACAATCCCTCATCCTCCAAATGCCGCGGTTCGGTGTGGACCTGACGCTGGCGCATCCTCCAGAGTTCAAGCTGATGCCGGAGCTGATGGAACAAGCTCGAGCAGAATCGGAAAAAGCCGGGACAAAGTTTGAGGTTGTCGACGACATGGAAGCTGGGTTTGATGGAGCGGAGGTGGTTTACGCAAAGTCATGGGGACCGCTGTTCACGACACAAGATCCAGAAGAGGGTAAGCAAATTCAAGACAAATATGAGGACTGGATCACGGATGAGCGCATGATGTCAGTCGCACACAAAGATGCGATCTATATGCATCCGCTGCCGGCCGATCGAAATGTTGAAGTGACCGACGCAGTCATCGACGGACCACAGAGCGTGGTATTTGATGAGGCAGAAAACCGCCTGCATGTTCAAAAAGCGGTGATGGCTCTAACGATGCGTTAGGCGGCCTTATCTTTGGCAAAGCGGTCATCCGGCTCTGGGCCGCGGGCCGCATCTAGCTCCAGAAAGAGAAAAAAATGAAAAATGGTTCAGGTGGAAAATTAGCGGTTGTAGCAGTTGGCGGCAATTCGCTCATTAAGGACAAAGACCACAAAACCATCCCAGACCAATACTATTCGGCGGCGTTATCTATGCACAATATCGCGGGGATGATCCAAAGCGGCTGGGATGTAGTCATCAGCCATGGGAATGGACCACAAGTGGGCTTTATTTTGCGCCGTTCGGAACTCTCCAGAGAAGAGCTGCACGAGGTGCCGCTCGATTACTGTGGTGCGGATTCGCAAGGCGCGATCGGATATATGTTTCAACGAGCGCTTCATAACGAATTTTCAAAACGCGGCATACAGAAACAGGTCGTAGCCGTAGTAACTCAGGTACTCGTCGATCAGGACGACCCTGCTTTTGACAGTCCGAGCAAACCTATCGGATCATTCATGGATGAGAGCTTGGCCACCGCGCGAGCGAATGCAGAAGGTTGGGCCGTGGTCGAAGACGCCGGGCGCGGCTGGAGGAGAGTTGTTCCATCGCCGCTGCCAATAAAAATTATGCAGCGTGATGCAATTGAATCACTTATAGCAGCAGATATCGTAGTGATCGCAGTAGGTGGCGGCGGAATCCCTGTCGTTGAACATGAAGACGGAAGCATCTTTGGAGTCGAGGCGGTCATCGACAAGGATTTTGCCTCAGCCTTGCTAGCTTCTCAGATTGGTGCAGATCTATTTCTCATAACGACGGCAGTGCCGCAGATTGCGTTAAACTATAACCAGCCTGACCAGACCTGGATCGATAAGATGACCTTGGCAGAAGCCAAGGCCTACATGGAGCAGGGTCATTTTGCTAAAGGAAGTATGGAGCCCAAGGTACAAGCCATCATCAACTACCTTGAGGCAGGTGGCAAAGAGGCTCTGGTGACCGATCCAGACAATATCGAGCGAGCGCTCGCCGGCGAAACGGGGACCAGAATCGTCCCTTAAGCGCCGGCGAATCATTTAACGAGAGGAGGTGAGCGCGCTCCCGAATCGTTTTCAACAGAACTGACCACTATCCTGAGAGACCGAAGGTTTGAATTAGGAGGAG
>CBDTZL010000235.1:0-3052 GCA_965364895.1 uncultured bacterium | reverse complement strand
GAAGGAGCGCGACCCGGATCGGATGCGCGCCCTGCTGGATCTCTCAGGCTACAGTTGGCCGGCATTTGCGCTTTCATTCTTGCTGCTGCTTGTCAGCGGAATTATCGCGGGCTTCATGGGGCGCTGGTGGAGTCAGGGTTGGATCTGGACTTCTCTGGCCATCCTGCTCGGCATGAGCATCTATATGGGATGGTCCAGCCGGGCGCACTATCACAAATTACGCAAGGCGCTGGGGATGCGGTATTTTGAAGGCAGCAAAGACCATCCCCCTATTGAAGCCGCCGGCGAGGAGGAGATCCTGGCCGTTCAAGCGACGCTCAGGCCACTGCCGATGGCAGTTCTGGGTTTTGGTGGCACATTGGTGATTCTCTGGCTCATGATGTTTAAGCCTTTCTAAATCCGAGGTTCTGGAGGTAGTCATGCGGAAAATAGCACGTTACATTTACGTTGGGTTAGCCTGGACTGAGTTGGTATTTCTTTTCATCCCGGTATTCGTGGCGGGGATGGCACTTTTTGTGCGGAATTCCTATTGGAGCGACCACAGCGCTATCGGCTGGGTCACGGGCTGGCCGTTCCTATTGCTGATCATAGCTGGGCTGGTGGGATGGATCCCCCGACGGCTGGCTGCGTGGCTGGTTGGGATGATCCTTCTGCACACTCTTCATACTTTGCTTCCGAGCTTTAAGGCGGACCTTCCGGTTCTATCTGCAGTGCATCCAGTCTCAGCCGTATTTCTGATCTGGGTTACTCTCACGCATGCACGCAGAGCGAATCAACTCCTGCTAGAACCCCGCGGAGGGTCGGATAACATGAAACAACCAGCGCAGATCGAGCCAAGCACGCAGTCGTAATATGGAGGGTTAGATTGCCTCGAATCTTCAGATATTTGGTGATTCTGGTCGTTGCGGCGATAGCCCTGATTGTCCTGGGTGGATTCGTCATGGGGCGGCAGGTGGATGAGCGCCTCAACAGGGTCTACGAAGTTCCCGTCGAGTCCATTGAAATTCCAACGGACCAGGCCTCCATAGAGCGCGGGATGCACCTGGTCGACACGGTTCTATTTTGTAAGGAGTGCCATGGAGACGACATGGGTGGAAGGCTGCAGTTCAACGACCCGCTCACCGGGCGGATCGCGGCCAAAAACCTTACGGGCGGAGCGGGCGGCATTGGATCGGACACTTCCGACGAGGAATGGATACTAGCAATTCGGCATGGGGTCGATGAAGACGGCACTCCCCTGATCGAGATGCCCTCCGAAGCTTTCTATTCGCTCAGCGATGAAGATCTCGGAGCAGTCATCGCCTATGTGAAGAGCGTGGAACCGGTTGACAACGAGCTTCCTGAGCGGAGGCTCGGACCCTTCTATCAACTCTCGATCCTGAGCAACCCGAATTTGATACCAGCCGAAGTGATCGATCATTTCGAGCCCCGTCCACCCTCACCTGAGCCTGGAGCAACGGTCGCATATGGCAAATATCTGGCCACCGCATGCAGAATCTGTCACGGGCCTGCCCTGAGCGGCGGTCCTGGAGCCGGAGCCGGCCTGGACCTCAGAGCAAGTGGCGACCTTTCCGACTGGAGCGAGGAGGAATTCATCAAGGCCCTGCGAACCGGTGAAGTTCCACGCGGGGAGGACCTGGATCCGAACCTGATGCCCTGGGAACGGGTGGGAAAGCTCACTGATAGCGAACTTCATGCGATTTGGCTGTACCTGAAGACACTTGAGTAGCCCGAGATGAGGCTTCTTCTTGACTGAGAGCAAATCCGCGCCCACGCGAGCGATCGCGGTTGCGCGCATAGCCTGGATATCGCTAACTGTGCTGATTGTTGGTCTCGTCGGCCTGGGAATTTCAGATCTCCATGAAAGTTTCTCATCCGGCGTGGACGCGCGCTCCATCGACGCTTTGAATTTGACTCTGGGCGGCTATGCCAGCTATCTGACCGCCCTTTTCCTGCTCCTCGTAATCACTCATGTGTTCATTGGCGTGGTCGTGTTCTGGCGTGGGCCCAACGACTGGATGGCCCTGACGCTCGCCTTCGCACTTGTGAGCAACGGAGCTTGGCTCACGCTCTCTCTTATGTACCCCGCGGGCGAGGTTGAGCCTGTAATTACCTTGCTCGTAAGTGCGGTGACCTACGTGGGGCTGGTGTCGGGCATAAGCCTGCTGTACGTCTTCCCAGACGGCCGCTTTGTGCCGCGCTGGACGGTGGCTATGGTTGTAAGCTGGGCGGCTCTGATGGCATTTGCCATCTTCTTCCCGGAGCTTCCGTTGAGCCTGGCCTCATGGCCGATATTTGTGCAGCTGCTGGTGCTGCTAATCTGGACCGGTGTCGGGCTTTTCTCACAGCTTCATCGTTATCTTGAGGTGTCAACCCCGTTGCAGCGACAGCAGACAAAGTGGGCCATCGCCGGCTTGGTGTTGGCAGTTGTTGGTCCATTTGCTTACTTCCTGACCTTTGTAATCGTGCCGGCGCTGAATGACCCCGACGTGCCGAACATCTTGTATCAACGGGTGGGAGCTTCCCTATTTGCACTGTCACTTGTAGTACGCCTGGTTGGCATCACCATCATGGTGCTTGCTTCGCTGATCTTCCCCATCTCATTTGTGATCGCCATCCTTCGCTATCGACTGTGGGATATCGATGTCATCATTAATCGCACGCTGGTTTACGGCGCCCTCACGGGAACGTTGATCCTCATTTATCTCTTCGGTGTGGCGCTGCTGCAAAGCATCTTACGGAGCCTTACCGGGCAGGGCGACCAACTTGCGATCGTGGCCACCACACTCGCCATCGCAGCGCTGTTCAACCCCCTTCGAGGCCGCATTCAGGCCGTGATTGACCGCCGCTTTTATCGCCGCCGGTACGATGCGGCCCGCGCGCTCGCGGCATTCAGCGGCACGGTGCAAGACGAGGTAGAGCTGGAAGATGTCAGCCAGGCGCTGCTCCGGCTGGTGGTCGAGACCGTCCAACCGTCGCAGTCGTCGCTGTGGCTGCGAGAGGTCGGTGAGAAAAGCGAATGAGCGAGCCTTCGATTCAGTGATCGACACAA
>CBDTZL010000234.1:0-3060 GCA_965364895.1 uncultured bacterium | reverse complement strand
CTGCCCGCTGGCGCACTATTCTGCGAGCGACAAAGTACAGGGGCACTCCCAGGATCAAGGCAATGGGCACGATGCAGATGGCGGACCAGATTGCGGCGTCGCCCATGAAGCGCAAGACTTGGATCAAGGACGTGAATGCCTCTTTGACTGTCCCCTCCGGCTGCCATCCGCCGATGTTGAGCGGTTGAGCAGCAACGTCTGGGATCAACTCCACCGCGATCGCTGATAGTCGCGCCGATTCCGAAAGGTACTGGATCCGGCCTTTGATGACTTCGATCTCTTCGCTCACCCGGCGTAGGTTTTCGAAGACCTGAAGGACGTCCTCCGTATCGGTGGCTGCCTCCATAATTTCGAGCAGCTGCTCCTCCGCCGCTTCCAGATTGCGCAACCTGGACTGTAGGTCTGTAAATTCTTGTGTCACGTCCTGCCCGGAGATGCTTTCGCTTTGAATTTCTGTTGCCCCGGTCTTGATGGCCGCCAGCGCCTCGTCTAACCGTTCCGAAGGGACGCGGATCGTGATGGAGGCTCGATCAGCGGAGACGTTCGCCTCGGAAAAGAAGGTCTGAAAGACGTTGGAGCTAACCACGAAGCCACCCATCTCGTTGGCGAGGTTGGCAATTTCCTGAACCGAAGCCGACGGTTCGGGCACCACTATCGACATGTTCGCCGTATGAATGACAACTCGATCGGCGGGTGCTACATTGGCGGCGAATCCGTCTGCGGTCCCGCGGCCCAGGCTTGATTGAGCCACGGCCTCGTCTTCGGCAAATTCGACCGGCGCAGGTGCGCCTATCGCGAACCCGGGTTCGATGAAAGCCTGCTCCGGTTCCGATCTGGCGGAAGCGCAGGCTGCCAGCCCGAGTACGGCCAGGGAAATCGTGAGATAGAAAATTGGTTTGTTCATGATTTGCTCCTTATCCATTCCCCTTGAAGACGACAACCTAACCTCAAAGGTTCCCTCGGCGAGTTAGCCAGGCCACTTCCCCGATTCGATAAATGTGAATCCAGGCGGCGGTTTGGGTTCGTTGAATACATAGATTGCCGCATCTCGATCGAGCTCGGCAAGGAAAATGTTTTCGCGATGGAAATTGTAGGGAGCTTCAAGCCGATCGAGTTCCTCCAACTTATCCGCATTCACATCGAACACTTCAACAAAGATCGAATGATTGTCTGCACTGGAGACGATCATCGGATAAGCCTCACCTTCGTACATTCTGTATGGGATATCGACAAATAGCGAATGGAGAGGTCGCAGCCCATCCAGGTGATGGAGATTGTTAGTGTGTCCCTGCTTGAGTGTGCCGTATACCGCGACGAGCATCGAGCCGGTTAGCTACCATCCAGCAACGAGCCGCAGCGCCTGTCGCTCGGGGAGGCCAGCCTTCAACATTCGCAGTTGGACTTCACTAATTTCATACGCAGCCCTTCTAGCTTCCCAGGTCTTTGCTTTCAAATCGAGGATGGCATACGCAGCGCGCGGATCCATATCACGTGGTTGGCCCACGGAGCCGGGATTGAGGATCATGCGCGGAGAAAGTGGGGCGGCCTGATTCCAGGCTACGGTTTTTGAAATAGCGAGCGCATCGGCCGAGCTGCGTTGAAATATCAAAGGTAAGTGTGAGTGACCGACCAGGCAGTAGTCGGTTTCGAATTCGCCAAAATTGGCGTCGGCAGTACGCGGGTCGAGAATATATTCCCAAACCGGTTGGCGTGGGCTGCCATGTGCCATGGTGAAGCCGTCCACGCTGGTCTCGCTCGACAGGGTTTTTAGAAAGGACGCGCTCTCCTCCGTCAAGACCTCCTGAGTCCAGGCAGCTGCCGCGCGAGCATCGTGATTGAAGCGGGTGAGCTGCGTCATGCCAAGCGCTGCTTCATCGTGATTGCCGATCAAGCAGACTAATCCGGGAAGCGCGCGGACAATCTCGACGCACTCGTTCGGATCCGGTCCATAGCCCACGGTATCGCCCAGACACCACACCGCCTCATATTGAGGGGCACGCTTCCCAGCGTCTTCAAGTACCGCCTTGAGGGCGGTGAGATTGGCATGGATGTCGGACATGATGAGGACGCGCACGACGTGAATTCTAGTATGGAGACCACCCAATGGGAAGTGGGAGGTAGGGGGTGTATAATGCGGCCCGCCCCATGCCCATCCTTGACGAGCGGAGCCAAGAGTTCCTCAGTCACAGTCCAGAACAGACAGAGCGGCTGGGAGTTCGGTTGGGGGAATTAGCGCAGCCGGGTGACCTGTTTTGTCTGTCTGGAGACCTCGGGGCTGGCAAAACTACGTTCGCGAAAGGCATAGCACGCGGTTGGGGAGCTCTGGATCGCGTGACAAGTCCCAGTTTCGTATTAATCAATGAATATCGCAGGGCGGACTCCCATCGCCTGTACCATTTCGACGCTTTTCGTGTGGCAAATAATCAGGAAGCGGCCGCGCTCGGCCTGGATGAGCTATTCAATGGCACCGGACCGGTCATGATTGAGTGGCCGGAGCGGGTATCAGATGTGATCCCGAGCGAGGGATTGTGGATCAGTCTTGCCTGGGTGGACGACGTGAGAAGAGACCTTCGATTCGAAGCGAGGGGCTTGCACTACGAACGCCTGCTTCGGAAATTCAGCAAAGTAGCCTTCGGCGCCTAACTATGCTTCTCGCGATTGACACCGCCACCAATATGCTGGGCCTGGCACTCTACGATGGTGCAGAAATTCTCAGTGAGACCATCTGGCATAGCGATCGCCACCACACAACTGAGCTAGCCCCTGAAGTGGCGCTCTCGTTTCGGAGAGCCGGTTCGAGTCAATCTGAGCTCACCGCGGTGGCGGTTGCCCAAGGACCTGGCTCGTATACTGGGCTGCGAATTGGGATGGCTCTGGCGAAAGGCCTTAGTCTGGCTCACAATATACCCATCGTCGGAATCCCTACGCTAGACATCCTCGCCAGCGCTCAACCCGAGAGAGAAGAACCGATGCTGGCTACCCTCAAGGCAGGCCGGGGGCGGGTTGCGGCCGTGTGGTACAAATGGACCCGAAATGGCTGGAGCGCTCGCAAGGGCATGA
>CBDTZL010000233.1:0-3066 GCA_965364895.1 uncultured bacterium | reverse complement strand
GCGAGCGTGGCCAATGCCGAACCTTGACGCCGTCTTGGTCGTAGCAGATGCCGTTTCGGTCCTTCCAATCGAATTCGTGGACCTCGATCTCGAACCCATCACCGATGGGAACGGAGTTGAAGTTTTCCTCGTGCCATCGGTTCATTGCGCGCATGTTGCGGATCATCGCTTCGGTGCCCAGCTCAGGGGTCCGACCCGACGGTCCGTACACGCGAAGGGGTTGGAAACCACCCGAGAAGGCACGGAACGGATACATGTAGGGAAGATCTGCGTAATGGTCGGTATGGAGATGGCTTATAAAGATGTCATTGATCAAGGGCGCAGGCACTTGAAGTGCGAGCGCGTGGCCGATGCTTCCATTGCCGAGATCGAAGAAGAAACGTCGCGGTTGCATCGTCCCATTTCCAAGCTCAACGAGCATGGACGTGCCCTTCTGTAATCTATTGGGAGGCCAGGGCGCGCTACCGAGAAAGGTGATGCGCATCTCGTGCTCCGGCAAAATCTCTGTACCGGGCAGGAACATGTTTCGGTTCTTGATCGCGGGCCAGGGCCGGTAGTAGTCGGGCAGGCTGATGCCGCCACCCGGCCTGGATCCGTACGGATTCGTCTGATCGCTCATGTCTTTACTCCTTCGGAAATAGATTTGATAGCAACCGGCAGATTATATCGGAGCTTTATGTGGCTCCAGCTAACGGCTGGATGATAAACCAGTCTCGATATGCAATCTGAACAATACCCCTTAAACCCAACCTCTTGACAAGCTAAGCTGCCGCGGATAATATATCGCCTGGCGATACATCTCATTACGATATATTCGAACGGAGTTCATCTCGATGGAAAAGACAACGCCGCCGCAGGTTCCCATGTCACCGGTTGTATTCGAAATCTTGCTCGCCTTAGCAGATCAGGATCGGCACGGCTATGGAATCATGCTCGAGGTGGAGCGTAGGACGGAAGGGTCTATCAAGCTGGGGCCAGGAACCCTCTACGGAGCGATAAAGCGTATGCTTGCAACGGGAGCGGTCGAGGAGTCTGGAGATCGCCCGGATCCATCACTGGATGATAAGCGCCGCAGGTACTATCGGCTAACGAATCGGGGCCGGCAGGCGGCAATTGCCGAAGCTTCGCGGCTTGAGCGGCAGGTTCGCCAGGCACACGAGAAGCAGCTGCTGCCAAACGCAGCCGATTAGTTATGATGCGCCTGCCGAGCAAAAGAGACCCATTGAGCACCTTGATTTTTCGTTTCATGCTGTTTGTCTACCCAAAGCGATTTCGGGGCGAGTTCGGGGCCTTGATGATCCAGCACTTTGAGGATACAGAGAACCGAGGCCTCCGGTACTGGGCCTGGATCACGCACGATATGGCCGTCGGCTCACTTCGAGAGCAGCTCTCTGAATGGAGGGAACAAATGTCAAAGATCGCTCTCTTAGCGGCCGGAATATTGGTTCTGCCACTTGGGTTTGTCATAGTCAACGTACTGCAATATGAACTCGGAATTCCGGTTCCGTGGAACCCGTATGACAGCGTGTACGATCAAATCACCGGCACCAGTTGGACTCACCTGTTTGACGCGGTGATGCTATTCAGTCCAATAGCCGCGGTGGCTTTGGTGGTTATGACTCAGATTCGGATATCAGGAGGTGATGGCGAGGCAGTGCTATCTCGGATTGAAATCCGGAAAGCGTCCAGGTTGGCTTATGTCGTGGTCGGCACTAGCGTGGCTTTGCTCGGAGTGATGGGGTTATATGTAGTGTTTGAGAACCTTCCGTGCCTGCTGGGACAGCAGGTGATCTGTTAGCTACATTCAGCTAGAAACCAACACCCTTCGGTTTTATTCAAGAACTTCCAAACCTAGATGACGGCGGAAGAACCGCAAAGTTTCGGCGATGATCTCGCGCATCCGGTCGTCATCGTTTCGTACATCCATTCCATGCTCTCCAAATGCGTGCTTGGCTACGGTCACCGGAAGATCTCGAGTGTTCGCAACCTCGATCGCCTCGTCAATTGACTCGTTGACGCCGACCAGATCATCAAGCTCGGCTTTCGCAATGAAGATTGGCGGCACGCTCTCGGGGGGCATGGAGCTGAGATGCACTACGGGGGAGAATTCATTCAGGAGCCCGTCACTCATCTCTCCCTCAATTCCATCCTGGATCGGTTTCAGGCTCATTCTGCCGTAGTAGGCTGCAATACACCGGACCCCCCGCTCCAAGCCGGCTCGAATCCCGAAGGGCGCTCCCCCCGAGCAGGTCCAGATGGCCAATTGCTCCGAATCGGCCCCGAGCTTCTGCAGAGGGTCAAGAACATGATCCAGCAGGTCGTCCACATCGGCCGCAGAATCTGATAAGCGCGAAAAGAAGTGGGAGGAACGGCGGTTGAAGGTAACGGCCATCATCCCAGATGCCGCAATGATCCGCCCCCAGCCATCATATTGGCCCCAGTCTTTGGAGTTTTCGATTACTTCGGGGGGGCCTTCTCCGTGCACAAATACCACTACAGGAAGATTGCCGGACGAGTCGCTTTGAGGAGGTCGATAGACATCGAACCTCAGCTCGCGGTCATCGATCCTTTTGTAGGGGCGATTCTCCACGAGCTCGATCTCGTCCATACCCGGCAAGCTATAGACTATTTTTCGGTCGGCAAAGGGGATTGGATCGCTCAGAGGGAGATTGCCTCAGCCGCGCGGAGCATATTGCAATTCAGAGCGATACCGTTCGGCCACGAGCAAGAAAAGAGGCTATGGAGCCTCGGGAAATAGATATTGATCGAAGAATCCCACAACGCGCGCTTCAAATTCCTCGGGGAGCTCACTGTCGAATGCAGCATGACCGAGATTGGGTTCGAACCAAAGCTCTCGCGGTTCGCCCGCTGCGTTGAAGAGCAGCTCTCCACTGTCAACCGACACTACGGTGTCCTGCCCGCCCTGCAATATGAATACCGGGCGGGGGCTGATGTCATCGATCCAAAGCTTAGCGTCAATTTCGGCGCTATCGAAGCCCAGCTCTTGTTCCGCCCAGAACAACACCATTGGGGCGAACGGAAATGCGGGCAGTCCGGTAAGCGCCG
>CBDTZL010000232.1:0-3070 GCA_965364895.1 uncultured bacterium | reverse complement strand
TCCGCTATTGCGTTTCTGAGCTCGTTGAGTGATCCAGCCTCAATATCGTACCTGAGCGCGAGTTCTAAGAATTCGTCAAGGTGTTGAAGCGACTGCGCTCGCACCTTCGTGAAATGGGCCTCGAGGTAGGGTTCGAGTGGAAACACTCGCCCTAAGGGCAGTAGCCAGCTTGCAAGACGAATGGTCAATGAGTTAATGAGCTTCAAAAATGCAGGTGGTTTTGACCGCTGGTACCGGGCAACCACTTCTGAAGCCTCTTTGATTCCCTGGCTGGCCAACCTAAGATAGCGACCGTGCCTGAACCGCTGAAATGACCATCCCGCACGTTCGATTCCGGCTGTAAGAGGCGCCTCAACGGCCAGTACATAACCGATCAGAGTTTCGACATTGGTGTGCGCTGTGGCGGGCAGTCCGCCTGCCTGGAGCGCACGGACGACCTCCCCAACGCGATCGTTTGGTCCACTAAACATGCTTTTAACCAGAGGCGGGAACCAGTAGGCCATCCCAGGTTCTGTAACCGTTTCGCCACTCAAGGGCGCCCGATAGCTGATAAATGAGACCATCCCCGAGACAATCTGAGAAACATTAAAGTGCTCCTTGAACCTTTCCCCATCTCCCAGCCCCGGCTGAATCTTCACGATGGTTGCGGCGCCGCTGTATGGTTTGATCCCCTCCAATAATCCGCCTGTCAGGCTAGTTGACGGAACGCACATGTAGATCTGATCCCATGCTCGGCCCTCAAGTTGCGAATACTGGGTCAGCACATCAAAGGAGCCAAAATGCTTCGGGGACGTCCTGGCATTGCGGTGGTTCAGAGGGATGAGCACCAGATCGCGACGAATTTCTGATGTGCGTTCGTTTCTTGTGAGGAATGAGACCTCACTTCCTCCCATGTGAAGATGGCGTGCGAATACCTGACCCACGGACCCCGCGCCAACTACAAGTGCGTTCATCGTAATCCGCTTGGCAGGGGCACTGCCCGCTCCATGCTTAGATCCAGATAATTCGACTCAATTGGGTCCGGCATTGAAATCCTGGTTTGGCAGGTTAAATATCATCCCTTCCGTCTCATTATAGATGTGCATTTGCCACGCGGGTTGTGTCTATAATCCACCTGCACTCTCCAACCAGGAGGATCTATGGCAACTCCCAGACCGAACTACTCGTTAGATGAGGCCGGCCGGTTCACAGTCGAAAACTACAACTGGGCCAAGCCGTTTTCAAATTTCTTTCCTGGAATCGCCGGAGCATGGGGGATTCCAATGTGGGTGTTTTATGTAAGCCGTGGGCAGGCAATATGCAGCCTCGGCGTGCGCGACAAGGACCACTCCATCATGGAGTTTCTTTCATTCAATAAGGCGCTGCAGGTAGTTGGCCAACAAGGCTTCCGAACCTTCCTGCGGATCGACGGAGGTCCGATTTACGAACCATTCCAGAAGATCAATGACCCTGCCATCGAACAGTCGTTGGTTGTTTCGTCGCACGAGCTAGAGATCCGCGAACGAAATTCCACTCTCCAAATGGATATCTCAGTCACCTACTACCCGCTCGCAAACATGCCGATTGCAGGCCTGGTTCGCCGCGTCAGCATCGCCAATTTAGCTCCAGAACATCGTGAATTTGAAGTGGTCGATGGTCTTCCCAAGATCCTGCCGTATGGTGTGACTTTCGAACACACCAAGGTGATCGCCCGCCATATCGAAGGCATGATGGGGGCTTTTGAGGTCGCAGGCGTGCCGATTTTCCGACTCAAACAGACGCCGTCTGACGCCGAGCAGATCGGCCAGATCAGCGGCGGCAACTTCTACTTGAGTGTGTCAGAGGAAGGGGAGCTGCTCGGAGAACAGATGATCGTGGACCCGTATCTCGTCTTCGCCGACGCAGAGGCTCACGACTTTCCATGGGGTTTTGCCGAGATGCCGCTCGAGAAGCTGCTCGAAACCGAGCAGATCCGAGAAAACCGCACACCGAGCGCGCTCACTGCGCTGCGCAGGTCCGTCGCCGCCTCAGAGTCCATTTCATTTTCGAGCATTGTGGGCTTTACCCAGAATGACGAAGCGCTTGCCGGCCTGGCAGATCAGGCGATCAATCGAGATTTCCTGGAGACTAAGCGCGCAGATAACAAACACGTCATCGAAAAGATCAAACACACCGCCTTCACAGTGAGCGGCGAACCGGCGTTCGATCAGTATGTGCAGCAGACATTTCTCGATAACGTGATGCGCGGCGGCATGCCCACAACTTTCAAGTCCGGCGACGAAAATAGCACCTTCTACATCTACGCGCGTCAAAACGGGGACCTCGAGCGCGACTACCACTGGTTCGTCCTCGAGCCGACTTATCTGTCGCAGGGTAATGGCCACTACCGTAGCATTCTCCAGAACCGGCGAATGGATGGGTGGTTCTTCCCCGAAATCCAGGACTTCAACCTGGTCACCTACATGAACCTGATCCAGACCGATGGATACAACCCACTGGTGGTGAATGGATTCACGTACACCGCAGTAGACAATGAGGCCGTCGATGCCTGGTTGAGTGACAACGTACCTCCTGCTGGACTCGTATCTCTGAAGGAGATGGTTCGAGGCCCGTTCACGCCTGGAGAATTTATTGGGGGGTTGGAGGCAGTAGGCGAACCGATCGATCGTCCGTTTGAGGAACTTCTGGCCGAGCTTCTCAGCTTCTGTCGCACAAACGAGATCGGCGCTTTACACGAAGGCTACTGGCAGGATCATTGGTTCTATAACCTGGATACGATTGACACCTTTCGCATGGTGTATCCGGATCGATGGCTTGAGGCACTGATTGAGCGCCGCGTGTATAGCTTTTTCGATGACCCGGATGTGGTGCAGCCCCGCGACCGCAAGACGGTATTGATAGGCGGCAAGGTCCGTCAATACGGCGCGGTCGTGCGCGACGATGAGAAGCAGGCGCTGATCGCCTCCCGTGAACTTCAGCCAAATAAGTTGCGCACCCGGTTTGGCCTTGGAGAGACCTATCAGTCCAACCTCCTTGTCAAGTTGCTCTGCATCATTGCCAATCGAATGGGCAGCCTTGACCGAGCAGGCAT
>CBDTZL010000231.1:0-3080 GCA_965364895.1 uncultured bacterium | reverse complement strand
CGATCCGGGAACACCTGCGATAGCGCGCCTAGCAGCACATCTACGATGCGCTGCGAAGTCTCGACGTTCCCTCCTGCAACCGCAGCTGGCGGGAGTGCGTTCACGAGGCTTCCTTTGGGCGCCAGCACCTCAATCGGTACCATTGAGCCGCTGTTGTTGGGGACTTGGGAGCCAAGCAAGCAGCGAAAGACGTAGTAAACCGCGGAAACGACTATGGCATAGACGGCGTTGATGCTTCCCCGGCGCTGCTCTGAGGTTCCTGCAAAATCGACCCTAGCTCGTCCGGCCTCAATTGTGATCGAAACCTTGATCTCCGCCGGTTCCGAAGAGACACCATCATCATCCATTTGATCGCTGAAATGATAGGTGCCGTCCGGCAATTCGGTGAGCAGCTCACGAGTGAGGCGTTCGGAATAATCGAGCAATTCAACCGCAGCTTCATGGACGACTGTTGGGCTGTATCGCTGCATGAGTGCCAGAGTGCGCTGAAGGCCAATTCGGTTTGCCGCCAGCTGAGCGCGCAGATCACCCGCTCGTTCTGTGGGAGTGCGCACCTCGCTCATGATGCGCGACCACAACTCATCGTTGAGCTCGCCTCCGACTACGAGCTTTGAGGGCGGTATGAGAATCCCCTCCTGGCTGACATCGGTCGAGATAGGCATGGAGCCAGGAGTGATCCCACCGACGTCCGCGTGGTGTGCGCGATTGGCTGCAAAGCCACGAAGCTCTCCTTCATAGAATATGGGCGAGACCAGCGTGATGTCCGGTAGATGCGTTCCCCCGCGGAACGGGTCGTTCAGGATCGCAACGTCCCCAAGTACAAGTTCCAGATCTTCAAGGCACGCCTGAACCGAAAGCGGCATCGCGCCCAGGTGAACAGGGATGTGCGCCGCCTGGGCGATCATGCGCGCATCCGAATCGAAAAGCGCACATGAGAAGTCAAGCCGTTCCTTGATGTTTGCGGAAAAGCTGCTGCGCCGCAGCACAATTCCCATTTCTTCAGGGATCGCCGACAGTAGCCCTTTGAAGATCTCAAGTTCTATTACGTCCATCAGTTGCGCCCCACCTCAACGAGCAGATTGCCATAGCCATCAACTACGGCAGAGTCGAGGCTCCCAAGAAACACGGTCGTGTCAGGGAAGAGAATAATGCTCTCTCCTGGAATTCGATTGCCCGGCCTTAGCCGTTCGCCATCGTAGAAATTCGGCGTTCCGCCATTTCTGGATATAAAGGCGTCGGCTGAGTCCTCAGATTCGATGGGCATCGGATCGAAGGCTGGCTGCGGGACGCGCCCAATGGCTCGAACCCTCAGATTGACCACCTCAACCGGCATGTCAGGATCCGAGTAACCATATGTTTCGTGGTGGCTTTCGTGAAAGGTCTGTGCGTAAGCCGGCTCAAAGGGTACTTGCAGCTCGTAGGACTGACCTACGTAGCGCAGGTCAAGCTCGCGCACAATGTCCATGTGCTCTGACCCGAACCCTTGTGCTTCGATATCCGTTCGCCCCATCTCCACCATGGGTTCGAAGCTCTTCACCAGTTTCTGGTACTGAGTTGTTGCTGGAAGCATGACCGTACGAACGAAGTCCTTGGCGACATCGGCAGCCAGCATGCCATAGGCGGACAGCGTCGATGCGCCGCGCGGGATCAACACACGATCGATCCCAACCTCGCGGGCCACATCGCAAGCATGGAGTCCGCCGGCACCTCCAAAGCTGATCATGGTGAAATCCCGTGGGTCATGGCCGCGCGCAACAGAGACCAGGCGAATCGCCCGCGCCATATGGGCATTCACAATCTGGATGATTCCGAGAGC
The DNA here is from genome assembly GCA_965364895.1 of uncultured bacterium. Taxonomy (GTDB): domain Bacteria; phylum Chloroflexota; class Anaerolineae; order Anaerolineales; family E44-bin32; genus JADFRG01. The sequence goes on along the minus strand of CBDTZL010000231.1, from coordinate 1,264 downwards.
CGCTCGCTCAGCGGTTAGTCCAAGCCGCTCGGCGAGCGTATCGATTGCTTGCCTGGCGAGGGTGGGATCCAAAATCATCTCACCGCCTAGAAACCGTTCCGGAATCATTCGGCCGAGCATCAGGTTTGCGTCGGTTACGGTCGGTTCGGTTCCTCCTCTCCCGTAGCAGGCCGGGCCGGGCTCGGCGCCGGCGCTCTCTGGTCCGACCTGCAGCAGACCACCCTGGTCGATGGTTGCAATTGAGCCGCCTCCTGATCCAACGGTATGGATATCGATCATGGGAAGCCGCAGCGGAAGCCCATCGATCTCGCCCTCCGAAGTCAGCTGCGCTTCGGCGATGGCTAAGGAGACGTCGGTCGAGGTCCCTCCCATATCAAAACTGATAATCCGGTCGTGGCCGGCTCGGTGGCCAACATCAAGCGCGCCAACGACACCTGCCGCTGGGCCAGAGAGAATCGCCTTGGCAGGTTGTTCCCGGGCCTGGGCGGCGCTCAGGCTTCCACCGTTGGAGTTCATGATGTGGAGCTGTCCTGAGACCAGGTTCTGCTCCAATCGACCAAGGTAGCGATCCATTACTGGCATCACGTACGCATTGAGCGCGGTGGTGCTGGCACGTTCGTACTCTCGGAACTCGGGGTGCACTTCGCTGGAAATAGAGACTGAGAATCCAGCCTCTTTTAACGAGTGGGCGACCCGCTGCTCTTGTTCAGGATAGAGAAAGGAAAAGAGGAAACAGATCGCAACCGACTCGACCTGTTGGCGCTGCAGCTGCCTGACCAGGCTGGCGATCTGATCCTCATTGAGCCGTGCCAGTTCATCGCCCTTCCGATCGATCCTCCCCTCGAGCCCGAAGCTGAGTTCAGGAGACACCAGCGGCGGCGGGCGACTGGCGGCGAACTCGTACAGCTCGGATCGATTCTGGCGACCGATCTGAAGAAGATCCTTGAATCCCTCGGTCGCGATGAATGCAGTCCTGGCACCCTTTCGTTCCAACACGGCGTTCGTCGCTACGGTTGAGCCGTGGATAACCACAGTTTCTTCGCTTATCGATAATCGTTGGAGGCCGTCGAGCACGGCTAGTTCGGGTTTCTCAGGGGTGGAGGGAAGCTTGAAGGTTTCGACTTCGCCGGTGCTTTCTTCGTACACGACGAAGTCTGTGAAGGTTCCGCCGATGTCGATGCCGATCTTCATATCGTGTGAATCGAGTGCGAGCTCTTACTCGTGCAGGATTGAGGATGTCTCACGGAGAATGAGCTAGGCGCCT
>CBDTZL010000230.1:0-3102 GCA_965364895.1 uncultured bacterium | reverse complement strand
TAACCCCAAAAAAGCGACATTCCGGGCGAGGCTGGGAATGTCTCAAGGTGACCCACAGCGGAAGTTAGGAAATCTGGCCACTCACACGACAAAGTTGAATTGGTGAAGGCTATGAGGTGTTGTGTCTCAGTCAAGCCACCTGACGCAGCGTGCGAGCGCCCTAAAACCGCGACGTGGCGCGCGCCAATTGGCGCCCAGCATGTAGCTCTGTGCGAACGCGTTCTCGTTGGCATTGTTGATCTCGGTATCTTCAGGCTGGATGGTGGTTTCCGACATGAGGTTCTGTGCGGCATCCCGCGTCTCGTTGGTGCGCGACCAGTGGAAGGCTACGTAGTCGGTGTTCGGAAAAAATTCGTCGTCGAGCGCCGGCTTCATTTTGCGGTAATCCACCATGCTCGTTTGTTCTCTGTTGCTGGGAAGCTTCCAATCATCATATCCGGCGAAGACAAGATCTTCGCAATACTGGAGGGCTTCTTCCCACTCCCAGGTGTCCGGCGGGACGTTTTGGATCCACATGAGCCCGGCAAAATTGTCGGTTATTGTGCCATCGCTGTTGTCCACGAGGTCGGGAAGCCAGTAGACACTGTTATTGTCGGCGCGGGCGCAACGGGTGTTTTTATAACCACCCCGCGGATAGCCCATCAGGTGGCCATCAATGAAGCCCAGATGCCAGGCGCTGTTGGGATGGTCGGGTGCGATCGGACCGGCCCACATGCCGCCTTTACCGCGATCTCCATAGCCGGGCAGGCCGGCGAACACATCCTTGAAGTACTTCATGTGGATTGCCGGGCGTGCCGAACCATAGTGAGAGATGGTGTGCGCTTCCTTGGTAGTGGGCATGCGCCAGTCGTCAAAACCGCCTAGCCGCAGGTTCTTACAATACTGAACGCCTTCGTGATAGGGGCGCGGTTTGGGTTCCCCCTCTTTCGGGTAGAAGATATCCTGCGGCATCGCCTCGCCCTTTGGGGGCACCACCTTCGTGACTCGTAGATTCAGATTGCGCTCCCACATCAGCTTGGTGTTGTTGTCATAGATGATCTTATCGTCGTGCATGAGTGTGTAGCTCGGCGGGTTTCTCGGATAGTCGGCATCCTCACCATGTACCCAAGTCGAGTCACGGAACTGTCCTGAATCGGGAAGCTTGAAACCCTCGATCGGGTTCAGCTTGTCGTAATCGACTTCTTCGAAGCCGTGCTTAACGATGTAGGGGATCTCGGCGACGGCGCCCGTGATTCCAGCGAACAGCGCGAGCAAGCTCATAAGCGCAAACTTTCTCAATCCGTCAACTCCTTCCCGTAGCCTTCGACCAGCGGAACGACGGACACGTCCTTGGCGTATGCGCCGATCGCCTGGATCAGCCTCGGCGTGCGGAACAGCGGCGCCATGATGTGCTTCATGGCAGCCATACCGCCAGCGCGCCGCCCCTCCTGATAATTGAGAAGCTGCCGGTCTATATATCCACCCTTCAACCCCATCAATTTCGGGGTAAAGGGGGCATAGATGCTCGGATCGAGTTCACCGGTTTGCGGGTCGCGAACCCTGAGCCCCATCTGGTCGTCACCATGACAATTGCCGCACCCGGCGTAGTTGGCGAGCCACCACCCTTGGTACGCTAGCTCTCCGCGCGCTTTGGCCTCCGCCTCGCTCGCACCGACGACCTTGTATTCGAGGCTATCCAGGTAGGTCACAATGTCGCGGAAGTCCTGAACGGTCAGCTCCAGGAGAATAGATCGCTTCAATTCTCCAACCACGCCACCTCTTGCGGTCTTCGGATCGGGCGATACGAAATTCGCGAGTTGGGACAGCATGTAGCCCGGATACTGTCCGAGGATGTTCGGAATAACCTCGTTGCTCACTTCGCCATACTGTCCATGACAGGATGAACAGTATTGACCATAGAGCACTCGGCCGTGATCCTTGTCGTCAACAGCCAACGCTGAACTCGCTACAACGGCCACCACGATCAACATGGCCCCGACAGTGGTCGCTATGTTTATCATCTTACTGCTCCCCACTGCGGCCGATCCGCTCAAGCAGGAAACAAGCAATCACCGCGGTTATTGCAAACCCGACGATGAAGATCATTGCCATGGAAGAGTAGCCGAAAACATTCCAGAAAAGAGTCTCGACGGCGCTCATTTGTCACTCCTCCAGGACCTTACATTGCCCCCGGAACGTCGTTCCTCAGCCTCAGCGACCAACTCTGCCGGCGCAAGCATTTCCAAATCCTCCAGCTCGGGAATGTTGTGGGCAATCCCCTTGTGGCAGTCAATGCAGGTGAAGCCGCCCTGCTCCAACATGTGCTCGTGCATGTAGGCAGAGCGGTGGTTCTGCTGGGCAAAATTAAAATAGTCTTGGTCGTGGCAATTCCGGCAGGCCAAGGAGTCGTTGGCTCGGAAGCGCGCCCATTCGCGTTTGGCCATGGTCAGTCGATAGGCTTCGAACTTTTCGCGTGTATCGATTCTGCCAACAATCGTTCCCCAGACGTCTTTGGCGGCTTCGACCTTGCGTATGATCTTGTCGGTCCATTCATGTGGGACGTGGCAGTCCGAACAAGTGGCCCGCACGCCCGACCGGTTGCTGTAGTGGATGCTGGTCTTGTACTCCTCGTACACATTGTCCTTCATGGAATGGCAACTGATGCAGAATGCCTCCGTGTTGGTCATCTCCAACACGGTGTTGAAGCTTCCCCAGAATACGATCCCTGCTGCAAATCCGAAGGCCAGCACCAGGCCCATCGCCACGGTGCTGCCGCGTGTGAGCAGATACCTGTACCGTACCAGGAAGTTAGGCCGATCCCCCATTCATCCCCTCTCTCGTCCCCCGATGCCGTCTGTAATTTTAGGACTGAACGGCTCATTAAGGCAAACCATAACCCAAACGCCCCGGAATCCAATGACTATTCTGAGGAGCATCAGGGGCCGTGACTGGTGCCACATTGACCCATCTCAATCGTCAGTCCTAAATTATGCAGCACCGTTGCCACTTAGGGGTGAACCAGGGCAGAACGGCGTAACGCAACAGGATTGCGCTCAAACTTCTCCTCTTGGCTAAAAGCAGAGATACGAGCTACGGCCCGGTTACACCCGCAATACCCCCAGC
>CBDTZL010000229.1:0-3111 GCA_965364895.1 uncultured bacterium | reverse complement strand
CCGGTGAAGTTTAGATCGAAGCCTACCTGCCAGGCGCAAGAGCCGCTGTTGCGAACCCGCCATGTCTTGGTGAAGGTCTGACTGGGCGCCATGGTCGTATCATCCGGAATGGTGACGTCGGAAACGAATGTCAGGCCATAGCACGAAGCCTCTGGAAGCGTTGCCGCGGCAGTCGCCGCGGCAGTGTTTGTGGGCGCGATCGTGCTTGTTTCGATCGGTGTCGGGGTCTCCGTCTGGGTGGGCGTATTCGTCGGCATGGCCACCGCCGTGGCGGTCAATCCTGCGGAGAAGGTGGCCACCGCCTCGGTCTGGATCACCTCAACGGTGAGGGTCACTGCCGCCTCTTCGGTGCCTGATCCGCAGGCAGCGAGCAGCAGGCCTGCAGCCAGTGAAGTGGCAATTTGGCGAAGCAACTGTCTGTGTGTCTTCATCGAACATCCCTTGAGAGAGAAGCGGCGATTCTACCTGTTAACGACTGTCGTTGGGATGGAGGCTCTAGGGGGAGCGAGAACGCAGCGGCCAAGGCTGGCTTATTTTCCACACGCATCCAGAGTCGCGTACGAGCAGTTCTAGGTGCATGCTGGATGGGTGAGCGGAACCGAAGAGCAAGCTTGTACTCGGATTGGGAGATCTGTGAATGAAGAAGCGCCCTTGCGGGCGCTTCTTTTAGGTAGCGGGGGTCGGATTCGAACCGACGACCTTCAGGTTATGAGCCTGACGAGCTGCCACTGCTCCACCCCGCAGCGTTTTTCGCCATTTGGCGATGCGGCGGGGATTATAACATACGGCTACCCACCGCCGAGCAAGGCCAGCCACACCTCCCATGTCGTTGGCGGCTCCACCAGCGCTTCTGGCGGCGGCGCGGCTACAAATGAAGGTTCTTCGACTGGTAGCGGCACGACGAGCCGCTCGCCCTCCTTGATCATCTTCGCCTGAGAGCGCGCCCAGGCTTCGACGCTGGCGTCGTCTCCGGCACCTGCGATATTCTGCTCCAGGCTTTCATTCATGGATTCCAGTTCAGAGACCTCCGTACCTAGCGTCCTCGCATCTCGCTCCATCCTGCGTGCATCGGTCATGCGGCGCGTGAGATCGCCCATTATGAGCGTTCCCACAATGAGCGCTGCCAACAGCCAAACAGTCGAGATCTTCCCGGGTCCTTCACTCATAAGGCGAGACATATTACCGGAGGCAAGATGAAGCGGCAACCTTCCTATATGCGTGCAAGACATGCGCCAAAGTCAAGCGCTGCGATTTGGCCCGTCCCGTCGTGGGATTGATACCAAACAAACAGGCCCCGATCACTCGGGGCCTCATGCCGAAGGTGGGAGTCGAACCCACATGCCCGCAAGGGGCACTGCGCCCTGAACGCAGCGCGTCTGCCAGTTCCGCCACTTCGGCGCCGTGCCATTCTACCCCGCGGCGCTTATCGGATGTGGTCGGCTTTGCGCAGGGGATCTTGGTTCCGCGCCTCGTGATCGTTGGCTCGCGGCGAGATCAGGCTGCTAATTTTTCGGTCACATCTTCAAGCTGGAGACTGATAACTTCGCTCGCCTTGTCCTTGCCGAGGCTGATTCCGTAAAGAATCGCAGCTTCTTGAATAGTGGCCCGGTTGTGCGTGATGACCAGGAACTGCGTGTCTTCGCTCAGCTCTCGTAGGATTTCACCAAACTTCAAGACGTTACTCTCATCGAGCATCGCGTCTACCTCATCCAAAACGCAGAAGGGAGTTGGCGAAAGCTTGAGCAGCGCGAAGATCAACGCAACCGCGGTCAAGCTGCGTTCGCCGCCGGACAGCATCGCAAGCTCACGCGCTCGCCGACCGGGGAGTCTGACTTCGATCTCGATGCCCGGTCGATCAGCACCTTCCACGTGGAGCAATCTCAGCTTGGCCGCGCCGCCATCAAACAGGCGTGTGAAGTACCCCTCGAACACCTCTGCGACAGCTTCAAAGGTAATCTGGAACTGGCTAGCCATTTGCTCATCGAGCTCCACGATCACCTGCTTCAGGTGAACCTCGGCTTGATTTAGGTCTTCAATTTGATCAGTAAGGAAAGTAAATCGCTCGCGTACTTCATCGTACTCGCGCCTGGCAACCGGATTGATCGATCCCATCCTGCGCATCTTCCTGCGCAGTTTTTCCACCTCTTTGTCCAGGCCATCCGGGACGATGTCGATCCGCTCCAGGCGCGCTACCAGGTTCTCAATCGGCAGTGGATCCTGGCCCGTAGCTCCTTCATACAGTACCAGCCCAAAGTCTTCCTGCAAACGCCGCTCCATTTCAATCGACTGCTGCTTGAGACGGGCCAGCTTGATCTGGGTCGATGTGTAGCGATCCTCTGCCTGCCGGCGTGCCTCCCGGCTTTCAGATTCATTGGCGAGAATTTGCGATCGTTGGTCGTCAGCCGCCGCCATTTCCTCGTCCAGGTTCGCCAGGTCATCCCTTACTGTCGAGGATTGGGTCAACTCGAGCTCCAATCTCTCTTGTATCTCTTGCATTCGCCCTCGAGTACGCGTCTGTTCCTCCGAATTTCGGATCAGTTGGTCGCGGATTTCAGCCAATCGTCCGGAATAACTGTGGAATTGCTCCTCCAGGCTATTGGCCTTAGCCTGTGAAGCCTTAACCACCTCGCCTGAGAGGCCGGCGCGTATCTCTGCTTCCAGCCGCTCGCGCTGCTCTACGATCTCATCTCGCTCTGTCTTAAGCCGCTCAAATTCTCCAGCCACAGATCGGATTCGCTCTTTCATCTGCTCCGGGTTCTCGAGCGACTTCCCGTTTGATGAGACCAGCACCTGACCGGCCGGATAGAACACCTCTCCTGACAGGGTTACCACTCGCGCATCTAGAGGAAGGTCCTCCAGTACACGCTTGGCGGACTTGCGATCCCGCACCACAAGGGTACGCCCCAGCAGCATCTCTATGGCGTCGTCGTAATCCCTCGATGTAGACACAAAATCTACCGCCCGCCCCAAGCAATCCGGGTCCCCGGGGACCTGAAGCGGCGGCAACCTGCGCTGTCGAACCAGGGGAAGCAGCCCCAACTTTCCGTTTGGATGTTCGTCGGTAAGCCAGTCCAGCGCTGAGTCGACCTGATCGGAGTCTTTGAATACCAC
>CBDTZL010000228.1:0-3121 GCA_965364895.1 uncultured bacterium | reverse complement strand
AGACTGGTCGGGAGTTCGATGTAGTTCACTCCTCCGAAATCGCCACCTGAATCCACGGGCTCGTTATGCCAGTTGATTCGAAAAAGGTTTACGGGATCCACCTCCCACAGATCAACCTGGCTAAGCTTTTCGCGGATCTCGTTGGGAATAGTGGAGGGGTCCTTCATCTGAGCGAAAGTGGGGATGATAATGCCGCGCTCCCTTGCGCGGCTGGCGGCTCGTTCGAGCCGATCTTCGTGCAACGTTAGATCGATCATACTTACCTTTCTGTTTCTACGACTTCCTCAGGTTCCTCTCGCAGCACGTACAAGGGACGGTTCTTGGCTTCGTCATAGAGCCGCCCGATGTACTCTCCGAGAATACCCAGCGAGATTAGTTGGACGCCGCCCAAGAATAGCACCGCGATCAGCGTGGTGGCCTGCCCGGAGAGCTCACCCCTGCCCGACAATCGAAGATAGATTACGATCGGGATGGCCAGGATAGCGAGCGCTGCACTGAGGAAACCGAAATAGGTCGCGAGCTGCAGCGGAAAATATGAGAAACCAGTTACGGCATTGATCCCCAAGCGGACCATTTTGCGCAAAGGGTACTTAGTCTCGCCTGCCTGGCGGGCGGAGCGCTTGTAACCAACTCCAATCTGCTTGAAACCCACCCAGGCGGTCATCGCGCGCGGGAAGCGATGATGTTCTCGCATCTTCTTGAGCGCTTCCACTACCTTGCGGTCCAGCAGCCGAAAGTCGCCCGCGTCAAGCGGAATATCAACCTCCGTGATGCGGTTGATCACTCGATAAAAGACAGCCGCGGTAGCGCGCTTGAACCAGCTTTCTCCCTCACGCTCCGTGCGTACGGCATAAACCACCTCATAGCCTTCGCGCCATTTCGCAGCGAGTTCGGAGATCAGTTCCGGTGGGTCCTGAAGGTCGGTATCGATAGTGACTACTGCCTGCCCCCGGCTGTAGTCCATTCCAGCGGTTACCGCGATTTGGTGCCCGAAGTTGCGCGAAAAGAGCACCGGCCGGACACGAATATCCTCAAACGCAAGATCACGAATGACGTCGGATGATCCGTCCGTGCTGCCGTCGTCCACCAGTACAAGCTCCCAGGGCTCACCGATCGCATCCATGGCAGTTTGTACACGGTCGTAAAAATCGCGAAGCGTTTCGACTTCGTCGTACACCGGCCCGACCACTGAAAAAGTCGGTTGTTTAGTAGCTAATTTGGCGTTCATCATGCCTAGGCTATGCTATGCCATTCCCGTAAAAAAAGCACTGCCGAATTCTCTTCCAGTCTTTCCGATCTAGATTTGGCTATGCGCATGGGGTCAGGTGTGTAGAAGTCTGCCGTTAGCCTACGACTGCGCGCAATGCATCGAGCGTCGGCTCAATCACGGTCGCCTCGCCGGCGGCGCGCATCGCAGCCGGTACGTCCTTGAGACCGCTGCCGGTGATCACCACCACGATCCGCTCATCCGGCGCGACTAAGCTCTTTTCCACCGCCGCTTCCAGCCCGGCGTAAGCGGTTGCTCCGGCCGGCTCGGCGAAGATGGCCTCGTGGCCCAAGATGCTTATCGATTTCAAAATCGCTTCGTCTTCTACAGCAATCATCGCGCCGCCCGTCTCGCGCACTGCCCTCAGCGCGCGCAGCCCATCCCGCGGCAGATCAACCGATATGCTGTCTGCAAGAGTGTTCGAGTGAACTGGCTCAATTGCCGCCGCACCTGCCTCGAAGGCGTTCGTCACCGCCGCGGATCCAGTAGATTGAATGCCGTACATGCGAGGAATGTGATCGATCCATTCGAGCTCGAACAAATCCTTGAACCCTTTGTGGAGGCCGGTGATGATATTTCCATCGCCCACTGAAACAAATACAGCTTCGGGTGCCTCCCATTGATCAACGCCCGATTCCGAAAGCTGCTCACAGATTTCGAATGCGGCGGTCTTCTTCCCCTCGGCCGTGAAAGGGTTATAGCCCGTGTTGCGACAGTACCATCCAAATTCTTCAGCGGCCTCCACTGAGAGATCGAAGGCCTGATCGTAGTTTCCGTCAACCAGGACGACTTGAGCACCATAGATTAATAGCTGAGCGACCTTGGCTTGCGGGGCATTGGCTGGCGCCAGAATGACTGCCGGAACGTCTGCAGCGGCCGCCATTCCAGCGAGAGCTGCGCCTGCGTTACCGGTCGAGGCCGTAATCACGGTCTGAGCACCGATCTCCATCGCCCGCGCCACGACCACTGCGCTGGCCCGGTCCTTAAATGAAGCGGTTGGGTTGCGCCCATCGTCCTTGAACCAGAGTGCCTTCAGCCCCAATCCCTTGGCCAGCCGGCCAGATCGAATCAGCGGCGTCCACCCCACCGCCCACAGCTGTGTGCCCCGATTGCCAGGGTCCCTAACCGGGAGGAGTGGAAGGTAGCGCCAAATAGAGCCCTCGCGTTCGGACGAGATCGATTCGACCGTGAACGCGTCCTTAATCGATGCGTAGTCAATTCGCACATCCAGGTTGCTGCCATCTTCTGGGCAGGTGTAGGCCGCCTCGGTGGGATCATAAAGCTCACCGCATTTCGAGCATTGATAGCCAAGGAATTTCATCGGGGAGATAACCTAGGATGAAGCATGCAGCGATCCCGAACCGCTGCGCGAGATCAGCTTCGGGGCGATCATAAGCCTCGTTCGCCTCGAACGTAGGGCAGCCCTAAGGCCGCCGGCGCGCCCATTCGCTTACGCACCGCCTCACGCGAGCCGATGATAAGCACAATAATGACGAACACAAACGGGAGCATCTGTAGGAAGAATCCGTAATATGGATTGAAGAAGAAGGGATTTCTCAGGCCAAGCAGCAGCTGCGGACCCTGGATATCGAGGATCGTTCGGCGCAGCGCGCCAAACGCATAAGCTCCAAAAGCCGCCCTCCAGGGGTTCCAGGCGGAGAAGATCACCAGTCCGACCGCGATCCACCCCAGGCCGCCGGTGGTCAGCTCGCTGAACCATCCGGGCGAGACCGCCAGGCTGATGGTGGCTCCTGATAAACCTGCCAGCAGCCCCCCCACCAGCACATACGCATATCGCTGCCGGTAGACGTTGACCCCCATCGCATCTGCTGCAGAGGGGTTCTCACCGACCGC
>CBDTZL010000227.1:0-3130 GCA_965364895.1 uncultured bacterium | reverse complement strand
TGTGGCTGATGTTGTACCAGCCGATGTCGTCTCCCCATAGGATTAAGATGTTCGGTTTTTGTTCTGCCAATTCAGATACCTCCTCTTTATGATCAAAAACTCTATTCGGCGGAGATCAAGCGTTGTTCCTTCAGGTGCAAGCATATTCGCGAACCCATTGCGTGCCCATACGCAATTTGGCGTAGCTCCTCTGGGGAGAGACCCGCCAGAGTCATCCCGCAATGATTCCGAGCGAGTCAGCCAATCCTAGAAGGATCAATTCGACGGCTAGGGCCGCCAGGAGTATGCCCAATACCTTTTCCAGAACTTCGACGGTCGCAGGTGAGAGGAATTTCGCAACACGGTCGGCCGAGGAAAGCACCACATAGTCGATCACCATGATGATCAAGATCATCACAACGATGGCGACAATTTCCTCGACAGTTAGATCCGTGCTCGAAAACGTGATCAGCGCGACGATGCCGATCGGATTCAACATCAGCGGAATTGCCAACGGGGATGTAGCCAGGCTCATGGGATCCTTTTCGGTCTGCTCACCTCCACCACTTCCTGCACTTCCGAGCACCATTTTCAATCCCAGCAAGAGCAAAATGAGTCCGCCTGCGATCGTCAGCGCTCCAATGGAGAAGTGGAGAAACTGCTGAAGGAGGGCCCCAACAGCAAATAGCCCTAGCGCTACCGCTCCGGCGACTCTCACGACCCTGCGAGCCATCTGGGCTCGCAGGGATGGCTTCAGCCCATGGGTAAGCTCCATATACACCAACAAAACCTTCGTTGGTCCCATGCCGATGAACAGGATGATGAAGACCTCAATGAATTGCTCGAGGGACACTTACGCTCCTTGCTCTAAAGTCTTATTTTGCCAGCCGGAGGGCTGTATTAGGCACCTGGGCGGGTTCTATGCAGAAGCCTCAAACCGTTTGCGATAGGCCGGCCTCAAACTGAATAAAGTTAGCAGCACTGCCAAACCTGCCGCGATGGCCGCCATCCAATTGATCGCATTGAAGCCGACGTTGGATGCGAGATAGCCACCGATAACACTGCCAAGGAAGGACCCAGTCGCCGAGGCGCCGATCACCCAGCCACTGGCTTGGCCGGCTGAAATAGTTGAAAAACGAACCGCCAGGGCGGCCTGAGTTAGGCGGATAAACGGGATCCCCTGATAGAGGATCTGAACGAAGGCCACTACGAGCAATGCCGGAGACTCGGTCGCCAACCCCAGCACCGCCATTCCGAGTGCGCCAATGAAGCGCATGAGATTCCCGAAATTGAACACGGTCATCGGGCCGGAGCGAGCCATCCAGCGCCCGGCGGCCAAGAACAGCACCAGATTCAGCAGCCCGGCCAATGAGATCATTGTCGAAGTCGCTACTTCGCTAAACCCGTACACATTGGGCAAGATATTCGAGATTTGATTGTTGATGCCATTATTTGCAATCGAGCTGAGGGTGAGAACGAGCAAGTACATGCCAAAGATAGAAATGAGCACCTGTTTGAGTCCGGATTGCTTGCCGTTCTGCTCTGCACTTGGAACCTCCGTCACGATGCGGTCAGCCGCATCTTTGCTCGTGAACCAGGTAATTAATGCAGCAATCAACAGCACGACTCCGGCAATGGTGAATCTCTGGTCAAAACCCATTCCGGTAGCTGCAGCCGCTCCCAACAGCACACCGCCAAGCACTTGCCCGGCCGGAGCGACCAGGTTGTAGGTCGTGAGGCGTCGCGCTTCGAGCGCCTGCGATAGGTTGGCGCCGACGATGAAGGTCGGGCCAACGGCGCTGACAGCCGCTACGGATACACCCATAAGGATTGCATCGAGTGCGTAAATGCCATTGGCTTCGGCCGAGAAACTGTAGGCAAAGAAAGCTACGGCCATTCCAAGTACGCCGAGGGTCGTAATCAATCGGTGGGCTCGATAGCGGTCGGCAAAGCCTCCCAAAACCGGCCCGAGTATGGCCGCCAAGCTGATGATGGCCATGATCACGCCTGCGTCAGCCGCATTGCCGGTGATGCCGGTGATATAGGGCGGAATGAGTAACGCGACGAAGGCCGAGAAACCGGCTCCGACCGCGAGGTTGGAGATCATCCAGCCTTCGAACGAGCGCTGCTTGCCAGTTGCTATCGCTTCTCTTTTGTTAGTACTAGCTCATGTCCGCGACTATTGCATCGACATCAACTGTCGCAGGGCCGCATCGTCGTCCTTGATCAGATCTCCAGACAGATCGACTGTTACGTGCTTAAGATCGCCGGTGAAAGTGAACGGCGCGTGGTATTCGTGCGACACCGCCTCCCCGAAGTCGTACCCAGCGCTCAAGCCCTCAATTCCAAAAAGTGACAGCACGGTGGTGGGGAAATCCGCATTTCCGACCAGCTCGCCATTAAAATAAAGCTGGGCTCGACCTCCTGCGCCGCGTCCTTTGGTCGGCTCCGGCGGGGAGGTTGGCTCGAATTCGTAGCGCAGGCTGACTGAGCCAACCGGCACCTCTTCGGAAGAAGAGACCTGGTACTCCTCCAGCCCCATATAGTTGTGGATGTAGTGAAGCTTTTTATTTTTCACAAAGAGTACATATCCACCCGCGACTCCTCCCTGCGCGATCAGCACACCTTCGGCTCCACCTTCAGGGATTTCGACTTCAGCCGTGATGCTATGCGGCCTGTTAAACACCGACGGTGCATTGCCGATAGGAACGACGGAGAGGTTCGGGTAAAACACATACTGACTACGATCTGCGGTTAGATGGGGTCGTTCCTGACTGAGGCGCTGCATAAGGGATCCGTCCAGCGGCAGGACCTTGTACTTATCGGCTTCGGCGTACCAGAGGGCCACCAGCTCGCGCAGCTTTTCGGGATGCTTATCCGACAGATCTTGAGTTTCGGCCGGATCCTCCGCGATGTGATAGAGCTCCCAGTCCGTGCTATCTAACTCATCCAGTATTTCTGCCGTAATCTCATTCCCAAATAAGCGGCCTTTCTCCGCGCCTTCCGCATAGCTTGGGCCCGGCCAGCCGCAGACTGCTCGCCAACCGTCGTGATCAATGGCGCGAGTGCCGAACATCTCGAAGTATTGGGTGTGGTGATTGGTCGGGGCATTCGCATTTTCAAAAGTGTGGGTGAAACTCGCACCTTCAAT
>CBDTZL010000226.1:0-3131 GCA_965364895.1 uncultured bacterium | reverse complement strand
CGAATGAGACGCAGCTCCGCCTCAGATTTGATCATCATTTGATCCTCGATGAACACTCTGATGGGATGAATTTCAGCTCCGGTCAACTCGGAAAGACTCGGACCGCGATAGCCAAACACCCAGGGGTAGCCGTCTTGGTCCGCGCCGATGCGATCCTCTATTCCCAATTCCTTAATTGCGCCTTTCAGCACCTCCGTGGGATGCGGGTCGTCCGGATATTCGAGATAGTGATCCACGCTCTCCACCACAGCATTGGCCTGCGCGTGTTCGAGTTCAAGGCGCGGAACGAAGAGGCGCCGCTCGCCGGCTGCATTCATTACGAACGCCATCGGTCGCTCGGTAGCGACGAAGGCGAACCCGCTGTAGTAAAGGACGTAGTCCTGGTCAAACAGGACTGCCCCACTGATCTCTTCCTTCTTCATGTAATCGATTAGCTTTTGGCACCGAGCACGGTGCTCCTCAGCCGTAATCTGAATTGAAGCTTCTCGTATGGGCATCCGCTTGGTTTCCTTTCGTTTAATTCGATGATCCGCTAGGAATTCTAGCGCAGGAATGCGCCCCGAAGCCGAACACGTATAATCAAGCCTCGATGCGAAACGGGCTTCTGCATCGATAGAAGGACACTCCTTTGGCTGACGCAAATCCCCAAGCCGAGATTCTGCTTCGAAGAAATCGAGAACTTAGAATCCTTACTCGAATCTCCCAGGCGCCCAATTGCAAAGTGAACGTGGATCGAGCGCTGGAGCCCAGCCTCACTCAGGTTCCGCTCGAATGACCTCGATTCGGATTCTCGTGGCCGATGACCATCCCGTGGTCCGTGATGGGTTAGTTGCGCTATTGAGCACCCAGTCCGATTTCATGGTTGTGGGGCAGGCCTCGACCGGCAGCGAAATGATCACCAACGTCGAGATCGCTCGACCGGATGTGGTGCTGCTGGATCTGGAGATGCCGGAACTCCACGGAGTTGAGGCGCTGACGCGGGTCACAACGGAGCATCCAGGATTGAAGGTGCTTGTATTCACGGCTTATGACGACAATGAGCGAATGATAGCTGCGGTGCAGGCGGGTGCGCAGGGCTATATGTTGAAAGGGTCAGCGCGAGATGAAGTATTCACTGCTATTCGCGCGATCAGTCAGGGTGGGACACACCTTCAACCCGAGGCCGCTTCCAGGCTGATGCGTGAAGATAGCAGCGAGGCTCAAGAACTGGACGCGAGCCGACTCACAGCCCGAGAGCTAGAAGTCTTGGAATTGCTGGCAAAAGGGATGACCAATAAGGAGATCGCGGCCAAACTCGTGATCACCGTGCGTACTGTCAAGTTCCACGTGAGCTCGATCATGCGAAAGCTTGATGCCGGTAATCGGACCGAAGCCGTCCTGACTGCCGCCGAGCGCGGGATCATCGAAATGCCGCGGCTTCGTTAGGCGCTGCCTGAACGTTGACCGAAGCAGTATGCCTATGGATCAACGGGGCAGGAATCTAGGTGCAGGTATTGGCGGCACTCCGCTTCGGTCAACGCTCGAGTTACGCGCGATTGTGCGAGCGCAATTAGCTCATCGGGGGGGAGCAGGAATATCCGTACTGTGCCATCACCGCTTGAGGCGGCCAGAAGGCGCCCGTCAGGACTGAAGGCTACGTTCGCGAAGGCGATCGCGGAGGGCGAAGAGAGTGTCAGCATTTCCTCTCCTGTGGCCGAATCCCATATCTTCACGGTGTTGTCGAAACTTGCGGAGGCGATCGTCCCTCCGTCGGGACTGAAGGTCGCGTCCCAGACGATGCCGGTGTGGCCAATCAGGTCTTCGAAGGTCAGCGCTTCAGCATCCGCGGCCGGGCTCAAGATAGCGTTCAAATCCCAGATCTTTGGTTCAGCATCGAAGCTGCCGGTAACAAGATGTGTTCCATCGGCACTGTAGGCGACGCTCGTTACGGGGCCTGCGTGGCCGACAATCGTTGATAACTCTTCACCAGAGGCAACGCTCCACAGCTTTGCTGTCCCGTCCCAGCTTCCTGTAGCCAACCGCGAACCGTCGGGGCTAAAAGCCACTCGAAACACCCAGTCCTCATGACCCATCAGATTCTGCACTTCTTCTCCCGAATCCGAATCCCAGAGCTTCGCTGTGCCATCCAGCGACCCGGTGGCCAATAGCTTTCCATCTGGACTGAATGCGATGCCGGTTACGGGGCCCTGGTGGCCAAGCAACAATGAGCGCTGTTCGCCGGAAGTCGTATCCCATATTCGAGCGGAGCCGTCATATCCAGCGGTCCCAAGAAGCAGACCGTCGGGGCTGAAGGCGACTCCACCGACTTGATCGGTGTGTCCGGCCAGCGTCAGCAGCGATTCACCAGAAGCCAGATCCCAGATCTTCGCCGTGTGATCCCAGCTGGCGGTCGCGGCTCGCGTGCCATCAAAGTTGATATCGACATCGAGAACGACGTCCTCGTGTCCAGCCAACGTCAGCCAATCGCGCCCACCTTCTGGCGTAATATCCCAGACTCTGGCGGCGCCATCGTCGCCGGCGCTGACCACGAATTCGCCGCCCGGGCTGACAGCAACTTCACCCACCCCGCCGGTATGACCGGCCAGGGTCATCCGCTCTCTACCAGAGTCGATATCCCAAACTTTGACGGTCCCATCCTGGCTGCCTGAAATCAACTGCCGGCCATCGGGGCTAAATTCCACGGTGAACACCCACCCCGTATGACCGTCCAGGGTCTTCAGTTCATCTCCGGACAGTGCGTCCCAAAGCTTGATAGTGAAATCGGAGCTGGCGGTCGCCAACTGCGAACCATCTGGGCTAAAGGCGACCTCGTTCAACCCGTCTGTATGCCCGGTCAGCGTCAGAACTTCTTCGCCAGTCTGTGTGTCCCAGATGCGAGCCACCGCAGCGGCGTCATCGGCGATTGCGACGCGCGAACCATCGGGGCTGAAGTGCGGTCCTAAGGTGAGCCCAGAGTGCGGCAGGATCAGCTGCATCTCACCCGTTTCCGCGTCCCACAACCTGGCGGTTCCGTCGAAGCTAGTCGTGACAATTTGAGCCCCATCCGGGCTGTAGGCCGGACTCAGAAGGCCATCGGTATGCCCTTCCAGCAGGAAGAGCACATCTCCGGTCGACAGATCCCACACTATTGC
>CBDTZL010000225.1:0-3184 GCA_965364895.1 uncultured bacterium | reverse complement strand
GCATACAGCCCGGACGGACGAACTGTGCTTACGGCTCCGTGGTCTGGCGGCGTTCAGCTCTGGGACGTGGCTACGGGTATGCCGCTCTTGAGTTACACGGGGCACACGGCCTTTGTTCCAGACATCACCTTTGACCCCGATGGCAGTCGAGCCTACTCGGTAAGCGAGGATGGAACGTTTCGGATCTGGGAGGTCATCCTTCGCACGCCCGAGGAGCTGATCGAGTGGACATTGGCCAACCGCTTCGTCCCAGAGTTGACCGATGAGCAGCGCGCCTTTTATGGATTGCAAGGTGAAGAGGGCGCGGGGGCAAGCGACACACCCTAGGTTCAACCCAGTCGTCACGAATCCTCAAGGTGGGGCGGGCGGGACTCGAACCCGCACGCTCTTTCGAACAGGGGATTTTAAGTCCCCGGCGTCTGCCAATTCCGCCACCGCCCCCTTGAACCCAAGGGGCAGTTTATCCGAATCGGGGCGGAAAGGTAATAAGAATAGTCCGATTCTGTTAGGACTGAGGAGCACAACTACTTTAGCTCTGATCTTACGTCAGGCTAATGGGAATTAGGAACGGTGCGTCGAATGGCTCCGATCGACAACAACCACCCTGTCCCCCTGCTGGACCTCCGCCGAACCCTGCCCGTCGCTCAATACAAATAGAAAGCCGCGCCGCCCACTCCCCATGAATTGAAGCGTGGCTTTCAGCTCATCCGACGGAAGACGCTCGTGCTGAAACTGCGCGGCGAAGTGGCAAAACTCTTCGCATGGCGATGAGAAGCTTTTCACGTCCAACAGGGTTTTGCGACTCGTTTCAGGATTCACGATTGCGATTTGCTGGCCGAGATCCTCCAACCAGATCTCATCCTCACATTCGACGATGATGTTTTCGCCCGCGATACCGTCCACCAAATGCTCCCCAAAACGGGAGCGCATCGCGCCATAGTGTGACGTGAAGCCGATGGAGACATCATCGTCGCCCAGGTAACGTGTATGAGGATGGGCAGTATGGTGGATATCGAGCACGCGCTCGCCGCCCGGGGTGGTGGCTTCAATACCCTGCAGAGTGATATGCAGACGGCTCACCTCCACTCGCCTGGAAGCGTCGTAAGTGGAGCCTGAAGATGTCTCGGTGATCAACCCGACTGGCTGTACTTGAGTCAGCTTGACATGGCCCAGTTCGCGCAGGGTTTCAACCATTAATTGAATCTCCTGTTGGGAAAGCGGGGCATATCAGTCGTCTGAATTAGCTGGAAGTGGGTGAGATTATCCAGCCTCCTGTACAGCCTTCACGATTTCGTCTCGATGCTCAGCATCATGCTCGACGATAAATTCGACCAGTTCGGCAATGCTGCCGCGCTCATCGCCCCAAGGATAAAGCAGGTCACCGGGAAATTGATCTGGCGGGAATTCTTGGACGGCTGTTTTAAAATCCTCACGCGCCTGTTCCCATTCCGCAAAAACCTGCTGCGAAGTCAACTCTTGTTGCGCCACAACTGCCTGCTGATTGAAAGCATCCTCGTCCAGATCGGGAATGGAATATTCGGTTCCTGCCTGGAAGGCGCTTAAGGACTTTACAACTTCACGATCCCAGGTCGCAATATGCCCGATAATGTCTCTGATCCGCCAGCCTGAATCTATGTGCACGCGCAGCTCGGTATCGATCCCCTCTACAGTCGAACGTAGAGCAGAATGTGCGTTGGTTAGCAAATCAAGCAGGCGCTTCTTGTCGTCTACGGTCATGGCTAGCATTAGGCGAGAATTATCAGCGGTCTAACGTTGGTTTAGCCCTCATAGTACTGGTCGGCGATTGCCAGGGCTTGATCAATAATTTCCAGCCCTTCTCCGATCTGCTCCTCTGTGATGATCAGCGGCGGAGTGCAGAAGATCCAATCCCATTTCACGAAAGTGCTCATGCCCTGCTCACGTAGCTTTGCTGCGACCTTGAGCATCGGTTCACTGGCCGGTTGATTCCAGCCGCTCATGGGCTCACGCGTCTCGCGGTTCTTGACAAGCTCAATGACCTGGAGCAAACCGGTGCCACGCACTTCACCGATGCTGTCGTGTTTTTCTGCCAGATCCACCAATCCGGCGCGTAATACCTTGCCCATTTGTTGCGAGTTTTCGATCAGGTTTTCGTTCTTGTAGACTTCAATGTTGGCAATCGCCGTCGCACAGGCGAGTGCATGCGAGCTGTAGGTCAGGCCGGCCCAAAGAGTATTCTTGTCGAAATGGGCCGCGATCTCACCCGTCATGGTAACGGCTCCCATAGGGATATAGCCACTGGTCAGCCCCTTGGCCATGACCAGAAGATCAGGTTCGACGAAGGGATAGTGTTCGATGCCAAACCATTCGCCGGTGCGACCAAACCCGCTCATCACCTCGTCGACGATCAGCAAAATGTCGTACTCATCGCAGATGCGCTGTACACCCCTCCAGAAGACTTCGCCCCCCTGCATAATCCCACTGCTTCCGCTGTAGCCTTCAAACATCATTGCAGCGACGTTTTCGGGTCCCTCATACTGAATGGTCTGCTCGATCAGATCTACCGCGACCTGGTCGCCTTCATCTGGTGTCCTGCCTTGATAAAGTGGGCTTCGGTACGAATAGGGGCCGTGTACCCGGACAATCCAGGGAACTCCCGGTTCGTTCGCCAGGCGACGCGGGTCGCCGCCTGCGGTCATTGCTCCGAAGGTTGCACCATGATACGAACGGTAGCGAGTGACGATCTTTTGCTTGCCCGTGTAAAGGCGGGCGATCTTCATCGCGTTTTCGATGGCGTCCGCTCCACCAACAGTGAAGAAACTCTTGGTGAGGCCATCCGGCGTGATTTCTTTTAGCATCTCGCCCAGGCGGCCGCGGGGCATCGTGGCAATTCCCGGGTAGGCATAGCAGATCCGAGCCGCCTGCTCTTGAATTGCCTTGACCACGTGTGGGTGGCTGTGGCCGACGTTGACATTGATCAGTTGCGATGCCCAGTCGATATAGCGCTTGCCGTCCGCATCCCAGAAATAGACCCCTTCGGCGCGGTCCATTGTGATTGGATTCCAGCTAGCTTGGTCGGTCCAACTCGTAAGGGTGAAGGCTTTGTTCTTTTCGACCAAGTCGGCATGCGTGTCGCTCATAGGCAATCTCCTTCTGGTGTGGGGGTCGTGCTCGCGGGCGCTTTCTTGTTTGGGAGCGACGGGAT
>CBDTZL010000224.1:0-3191 GCA_965364895.1 uncultured bacterium | reverse complement strand
AGCTGCTGGTGAAGCTTCGTGATCTCCGCGCGGGTCTGTACGCGCAGCTTAGCGTCCAGGTTAGAGAGCGGTTCGTCGAATAGGAAAACGCTGGGTTCGCGCACGATTGCACGACCCACTGCCACGCGCTGTCGCTGGCCTCCCGAGAGCTGGCGAGGCTTGCGGTCAAGCAGTTCCTCTATGCCCAGGATTTCGGCTGCATCCTGGACGCGCTTCAGAATCTCTTCCTTCGGGGTCTTCCGCAGCTTCAGACCGAAGGCCATGTTGTCGTACACAGACATATGCGGGTAAAGCGCGTAAGATTGAAACACCATGGCGATGTCGCGATCCTTTGGCGCAACGTCATTGACCACTCGGTCGGCAATAATAATTTGGCCATCGGAGATCTCTTCCAGGCCGGCCAGCAATCGCAGAGCAGTTGTTTTGCCGCACCCCGAAGGGCCCACCAACACCAAAAATTCTTTGTCTTCAATTTCAATATTCATGTCGTTTACTGCAACGACATCACCAAATCGTTTGAATACATGTTCGAAAGTTACGCTGGCCATTGGCCGTCCTCCCTCCGTTCGGGTCTAGTATTTCGGATTATACCTCTCCGTATAGTTAGCTTAAATTACCAATGGCCTCGACCCGGTGGACACTCGTCAGGGTCTTTGGTATAGTCGCGGCGTGGACGGAAATCCTAAGAAACACACACGTTTGTCGACGCTGTGGAGCTGGCTCCAGCCCGGATTGGGCATCAAGCGTTGGATCGTGCTGCTGGTAGTTGGCATCTTCTTGACCGCGCTCGGGATATCGTTTGGCGCCTCAGCGCTCTCGGGCAATTCAGGTTTCGAGAATGCTACCTCGCTGCCAGTCGGAATGGTCGTCGGAGCGCTGCTTTTTGCGGGATTGGCGGCTTCGCTTATGGCATTGTTCCGTCTCAATCGCAGTCTGCTCAGCCCATATGTTAGACCGGGAAGGCCCGTCGTAGAAGTCGTAGCCAGGCACCGCCGGTTGGGTAGAGGGCCGAAGATTGTGGCAATTGGCGGAGGCACCGGCTTGTCGACCCTGCTAAGAGGGTTGAAGGTGCGCACCAGCAACCTTACCGCAATCGTTACGATGGCGGACGATGGAGGGTCTTCAGGCCGATTGCGAAGATCGCTGGGGCTACCACCGCCGGGAGATCTACGAAGCTGTTTGGCGGCCCTGTCTGATGATGAGGACTTGCTGACTCAGCTCTTTCAATATCGGTTCCTTGAAGGGGAAGAGCTCGAAGGGCATTCATTCGGCAATCTCTTCATTGCAGCGTTGAGTGGCGTGACCGGAAGCTTCGATCGTGGCCTGCTAGAGGCGGCACGAGTGCTGGCTATTCGCGGCCGAGTATTACCCTCAACCATGGCGGACGTATCGCTCTCGGCCGATAAGATGCCGACCCTGGAAGCCCGCGCGATCCGCGTTCAGGGTGAGAGCCATATTCCCAAAGTGCCTGGCCAGATCCGGCGCGTTTACCTCGAACCCTCGGATCCACCCGCTTATCCAGAGGCAATCCATGCATTGTTGAATGCCGACATGATCGTCATTGGCCCGGGCAGCCTCTACACGAGTGTGATGCCAAATTTACTGGTGCCCGATATCGCGGATGCAGTGCGGTCGAGTAGAGCATTCCGAGCCTATATCTGCAATGTCGCAACGCAACCTGGTGAGACCGACAATTATGATTGTGAGGCTCATTGGACTGCGCTGGCTGAGCACGCCGGCGAGGGATTGGTCGACGTGGTTGTAGCGAACGACTGCTTGGAGGTCGCATTGCCCGAGGGTGTATCCTTGGTGGTGCCGCCGGAGCAAGGCTTGAAAGACGTCCCTTTCTATTCCGCGGATCTGGTCGACCACGACAGCGCCGGGCGCCATCATTCAAAACAGCTCGCAGACATTTTAATCTCGCTCTTAGAAGAAAGAACGGGCCCGCTCGAGTGGCCGAAGGTAGAACATATCGAGCGCGTCAGCGAATTAAACTAGCCTCGCAAGAAATCACATCACAGAAACAGGGGACCCCCTGCACTGCTCTCAACAGCCGCAATAAATCCCCGGAATCGGAGAGTTGAATGACGACACGAATAGGAATTAATGGGTTGGGCCGGATTGGTCGGCAGGTTCTAAAGGTGCTGGTGGAACAGTACTCGAAGGAATTTGACGTGGTCGCGTTCAATGACCTTGGCGACCTGGCAACCATGGCCCATTTGTTCAAGTACGACTCGAACTACGGGAAATTTGAGGGCGAGCTCGACATTACTGAGGACGGACTCACGGTCAACGGCGATCACATTAAATCCCTATCAGAATCTGAACCTGACAAGTTGCCCTGGGGTGATCTGGGAGTCGATATCGTTATCGAGTCAACCGGGGTATTTCGAACCCATGATCAGGCTTCCCGACACATGCAGGCTGGCGCAAAGAAAGTGATTATCAGCGCGCCCTCCAGTGACCCGGACGTCACGATCGTCTTAGGGGTCAACGAGGATATGTACGACCCGGAGAGTCACCACATTGTTTCCAATGCCAGCTGCTCAACCAATTGCCTGGCGCCGGCGGCAAAGGTCGTGCACGACGAGTATGGGATTGAAAAGGCGCTGATGACAACCATTCACTCGTACACAGCTGGCCAGCGGCTGCTGGATCTGCCACACAAAGATCTGAGGCGGGCGCGTGCGGCAGCCTTGAATATTATCCCCACCACCACCGGAGCGGCGCGGGCCGTATCGCGCGTGATCCCTGAACTTGAAGGCAAATTCGACGGATACGCCCTGCGCGTCCCAACTTCGACGGTTTCTATTGTAGATTTTGTCGCGATTTTGGAGCGCGAAGCCACCACCGAGAGCCTTCACGAGGCGTTCCGAGCGGCCTCCGTCGGCCCAATGGAAGGAATCCTCGGCTTCAGCGAGGAACCGTTGGTCAGCTCCGACTACAAGATGGACCCGCGTTCGAGCATCATCGATGCGCAATTCACGATGGTAATGGGTGGCAATATGGCGAAGGTCGTAACGTGGTACGACAACGAATGGGGCTACTCCGTTCGTACCGCTGATCTGGCCGCCTACATGGCCAAGTCCCTGTAGCTCAAGTGAAACTACGGACTTTACGCGATCTCGACTTGCGAGGAGGACGTCGAGTGCTTCTGCGCGTGGATTTCAATGTACCCATGAAGGATGGGG
>CBDTZL010000223.1:0-3198 GCA_965364895.1 uncultured bacterium | reverse complement strand
CTCCATTCCCCGGCGCGAAACAATTTGCGGCTGCGATGGCAGAAGAGGTGATCGTCGGCCGCCCCAGAACACCGCCGAAGAAGGTCGAGAAGGGAATTCGGGTGGTGACCTCAACTTCGCCGCCGAGAATGACAATATCTGCTTCTAGCGCTCGGTTGCGGTTGATGGCGTAATCGACTGCAGCCTGAGTGGCCAGGATCGTGTTGCCGGTCAGGCATAGCTCTCGTGCGCCAGCCATCGCGCCCGCGTCTGCTGCGGTCTGGGCGTTTCGGCGCTGCAGGAAGGCATATCCCCCGTCGAGAATCACCGCAAGCATGGCGATGAAGACAATCATCATCAGGGCAATCAGCACCATACTTTGGCCGCTCTGAAAGTTCCGCCGCGCCGAAATGGAGCTATGCTTCACTCCCTGCAGTCGACGCATCAGCCAAGGATGCAATTCAGCCCTCCACCCTCATGGTGGCCTGGCTCCCAACCTCCCACGGATTGCCTCCGATCAGCGCGGCCACAATAGGGGAAACCGCGGTGAACTCGTAGGTTGCGCCAACCTGAATGGTCTCCTGGTTGGGCTGTACAACAATGACCGTCAGATCGATCGGATCGAGACCTACAGCTTTAGTACGCACTAGGGCCTCGATTCCCACCGCATCGGTCGGGCTGATGATTCCATAGCGCGCCCCATCCCGCACCGAGTTGTGCAGTGAGCTGTAGACGTAGACCACGCGTCCCAGGTCCAGGATGCTCATCAGAATGAGAAGCATGATGGGGAGCACCAGCGCATACTCCATAAGATCTTGTCCCCGCTGCAGACGGTTTTTGTCGCCCGGGTTCATGGCATCATCATCTCCGCCTCGCCACCCAATGTGAGATTGGGATTGAGGAAGACCATCCCCATCACCAGCTGAAAGGGATACTGAATCGTGACCCGCACCGGAAGGCCGCTGCCGCAAGCCCCATCGGGGCAGCTCACGGTGATCGTGCTGCCGGGCAGGTCGATCCCGGAGCTCTGAGCCTCCGCCTGGGTCGCGGCGACGATCCCTGCCACGTCAGAAGGGTCGAATGTTCCGAAGCGCGCACCTTCACGGGCCGCGTTGGCAATCGTGATCGAGCTGTGGAACAAGCGCCCCAGGTCGAGCACGCCAAAGGCAATCAGCATCAACAGCGGGAATAAGATGGCCAATTCCACCAGTTCCTGAGCCGCCGTACCACTCTGCATCCGCTTCATTTCGAACGATCCTGGTTCGGTTTGGGGCATCGGTTGGCTTCCATGGCGAGCCGTGGTCGCCCGCATAGCGTCCTCTATGGACCGACCTCGCTGGCGATAGCGCCGAGCAGCAAGCTGAAGTTGTTTCCCAGCAGCATCACGGCTCCAACCACTACTAGCGCAATAAGGCCGATTAACATCGCATACTCCGTAAGGTCTTGTCCCCGCTCGTCCCGCGGGATGTGACCGACAATGCAACGCCAGAACTCGCTCGAGATCATGTCACCCCTTAACCGATCGATTCTTGTTCGAATCGGGGGCTTGCAACTGCTCGTCGGCCTCGGCCTTCGGCTTGAGTTGGGAGCTGCTCCCGATGCGGGACCGCAGCCTCGAGTAAGCGTCCAGCCTCACGCCCATCGAGATGAGGTACGGAACCATAAAAGCCACGATCTCGCCTAGGCCTTTCAGATAGCGCCGCTCCCCGCCGGGGACGTGAGTGATGTGGCCACGCCACATACCCTTGCGGTTGCCATCAGCCGGCTCTTCGAGCCAGATCTTGACGATGAACGAATGAGTGTTGAACTCGACCAAATCCATACCCCACCCCCAGGTGGAATCGATGCACGTGCTGCTGCGGGTTGACTGTGGATATAGGTACCAAAGTCGAGTCTGTAGGCGCGCCTCAGGGACGTCTGCGCGGGCGTCTAACGGGTAATTGGTTTGTTGGGGGGATATTTGTGAAGGTGCAGAGGCCTGAGCGGGGTCGATCGCCGTGTGCGGGCCTCAGGCCTCTGCCAGGTTAGTCGGGATCAATTAGCGCGTGATCGAGCGCATCCAGGTCCTCGCTGACATGTTCGCCGAGCTGAGTCAGGATGCCGCGTAGCTGGTCGAGTCGGCTTGTAACGGTCGCCAGGGGCAATTGCGGTTCCGCTACTCGGCCAACCTCCATCGAGTCATCCAGGATCTGCTGGTGCAGTTTCTCCGTTCGCCGGCTGGGCCGCACGCTGAGCTCCTCGTTGAGCGCCTGGACGCAGCGTTCATACTGGCGCAAGGCTCCGGTACGGTCCCCGGCCAGATAAGCCATCCGCATCAATCGGCGATGGGTTCGCTCGCGGGCCCGATCTTCCCGAAGCACCTGCGTGCCGAAGGCCAGGCCGGCTTCGTAGTCTCGCTTAACTTCACAGTAGCTCATCAGTTTGTCGAGCGCGGCCAGCCACATGTTTTGCAGGCGTTCGCGTTCATACAGGCACCAATCCGAATACCAACCCTCTAGCAGATTTCCCCGGTAGTAGCCGGCTGCCTGCACAAGCAAGGCCACAATCTTGTCTCCAAGCTGCTGACCCGGAACTCCGTGCACCAGCGCGAACGCGCTCTCAAACTCCGCCACATCCAGCCAATAGTTGGCCTCGGGCGAAATGCGGATCCAATCCGGCTCGATCAGGATCAGCCGCTCTATAGGGAGCATTTGCTGCATCTGCCATAGGGTCTGACGCAGGTACTTCTTCGACTGCGTGGTGGAGGAGGCCTCCCACAGCAGTTCCGCCAGGCTCTCGCGCGGATGCGGTCGATCGCGGTAGACCAGCAGGTAGGCTAGAAGCTCCTGAACCTTGCCCGAATCGAAACCGTCAAGCCGTTTTCCGTCGGCTTGGATCGTGAACTTACCAAAAAGCTGGATGGATAGTTCAGTCATCAGATGTTGGTTGCCGGAGAGAGACGCGGTGGTGAGACATTATGTCCAGACCGTCACGATGCGTGAATGTGAGCGTGTGAACGGATGAAACTGAATTCGAAGCCTCAAGCGAGCAAATGATCGGATTTTTGGACCGCATGCGCTTTGGGTATTTATAGAGTACCGGAAGTAGGTCAATTAGAGGTAAACGGCAGGTGAATCTTGTGAGATCGGCCAACTGTAGGAAACTTCAGGATTTTCCAATTAATACAAAAACCGGCCACTCAGGGCCGGTTTTCTTGTATTCGTTCAGGAAACAGAATTC
>CBDTZL010000222.1:0-3198 GCA_965364895.1 uncultured bacterium | reverse complement strand
AAGGGATTGTGCCCCCGAAGGGCAATCTTGGTTGGAGAAACAAGGCGTACGCCCAGAACATACAGGAACAGCGATAGTGGAGCTACGCCAGAGCTGTGGCCCAGCTTTCCTGCCCCGCCTGGTTGATCAGGGTGATAAGACTCCCGGAAGGCTCTGTCCTGGTGAAGCGAATGGGTGCATGCTCTCATCAATCGGGTCATCAGATCTACCGCTTCCTTTAGGTAACCCTGATCTACAAGCCCCTCTCCGATCATGAGGTTGGGGCGAATCTGGACCGAGGCGTTGCGATAGGCCAATCCGTCAGCGGGCCAGCCTGGAATCCCAAATTCCCGCCGGTATTTCTTCTCATTCTTCAAATTCTGCCTGATGAGCTGATCTGCTCGCTTCCTCTCCGGAACCCCGGCCCAGAGCGGGAGCAGGCCGGTATGATCCGGCCTTGAATAATCGGCAATCCGCACTTCTATCTTGGCCTCCGAGCTCAGGCCACTAATCACGATTTTTTCGATTCGTGCATATGCGTCGGCCGTCGCGGCAGTTCCAAGATCCTCAATCCATTGAAAACTGCTCCCCAGCAATTCGTGCTTGCGCTTACGGCTGCTTCCAGTCTTTCCATGAATGACGACCTTGAGTGCTCGCTGCTCCTGCTCATCGCCGCGCACCCGTACCAGCACGCGAATATGTGGATCAAACTCGCTGTCTACTTCAATCTCAAACTTGCCCTGGCCGGTTCCGAGCCGGGAGCCGATGACGGTCTGATCTAGATCGCGATCTTGTGACAGGTAGCAGCTCTCTTTCTCAGACCAAGTACGTTCTATCGCCTCCTTTAACAGCAGTAGTCTGCTTCCCAGATCCTGATCGTGCTCGGTCTGTCCGAGGGCTCGTCCCATCTCAATAAGCGCATTTATTTCTCTATAGAGATAGGAAATGAGGTCAGGCGTTTCAGCCAGCGCGATATCAAGCCCTTGCCCCCAGTAGTGCGCTCGATCGTAGGCGGGCCAATCTTCAAATCCAGATTGACTGGTGCGGCTCCACTCTGGATGCCCGTCGGCATCAATATCATGAGATTCCCCAAACCACGAATCGATAAAACCGTTCAGCCTCTGATAGACATCGGACAGGAACTCACGATCCTCAGTCTGCGAATAGATCCGCCATGCCAAAGTAGCAAGCAGCGGAACGCACTGCAGCCCGCTTCGCTGCCCGCCCAGTCCGGGACTCCAATCTATAGCCCCATTCGGCACCTGGCTGGCAAGAAAATTCAGAAGAGTCCCTTTCGCTAACTCCGGCGCACTGGGCAAGATCTGCAGAATGGTGACGTAAGCACTCGATGCAGACACTCCGTCCCAACCCCAATCGTGGTCTCTACCCTCAGGATGCGCGGAGTACCCGCGGTCGGGGGATCGTTCTTCGACGATCGAGCTATGGGGTAGATGACGGGTGGGCCCGACAAAGGAGGCAATGGAGATCGTTTGCGCGAGCGAAAAGGCAGCATCCCATTCAGGATCCCCGGTTTCGACATCGACCAGCCCCGAATTTGCTTGCTCGATCCGCGCAATTTCAGCATCCCAGTGGATAGACATCAATTCCCTGGCTAAAGCAAGTGAATCTTGGAGCTCCGCGCACGCGGAGTGGGCCCAGGTGAATACCTCGGAAGAGCCGGGATCCAGGCGGGGGCGCACGCTCAACGCCGGATAAGGTGCAATCGCCGCCCGGGGCCCGCCAGAAAGAAACAATAAAGGAGCCAGCGCTCCGGTAGATCCCTGGAGCACGGTGACGCCTTGATGCGACACACTCGTCATGGTCTGTGGGTTTTCCCCTGGCTGAAGCTGAGCGTGGACCAGCATCTCTGGGAGGATCGATTCAGCGCTTGCATTGTAAAGAGTGAAGCGTCCGCCTACCAGATTGGACTCTTTCGCCCAGTATTCTGCGACGACTCTCAAATCCAATGCAGGTTCAAACGATATGCGCAGGTAGTTGGGAAGAAAGGAGCCCACTATAGGAGGTGCATGAAAGTCCAGCGGATCGATCCAGGTATCCTGATCGAGTCTGAAGCCAGGAAAGATGCGCATACTGCGGGCGCGCAATCCGTAGGTGGTCTCCAGCGCTAGTGCGGGTGGCGACCCGCCCTCAAGGCGCAATTCCCAGATCTGATCGTCGACGTAGCTTGGCACCGTCATGCGAGCATCCGCTGCGATGCGGAGCGACAACGGCGCCTCTGCAGTCAGTCCCCACTCACGCATAGGGCAATTGTAGAGAGGGAACTTGAAAGGGCAAAGCAGTACAACCACAAAACGTTCCTGGGGAGCCGGCCAATTCTCCAGTGCGGCGACCGCTTCCACAACGAGACACCAATTCCTCGACGCTACCAATTCGCCTACGAGCAGCCGCGGACTGCCCGGCCACCTCGTTTACAATTTGCAGCGGAGATCTAAATGGCAAATTTTGAAGCTCGCAGAGGGTTGTATTTCGAGGAATTCGAAACCGGTCAGCAAATAAGCACCGTCGGCAGAACAATTACCGAGGCGGATGTCGTCAACTTCGCGGGCGTGTCAGGCGATTACAACCTAATCCATACCGACCTCTCCTATTCGGAGGACTCCCTTTTTGAGCAGCGCGTCGCACACGGGCTACTTGTACTGTCCGTAGCTTCGGGACTTGCCATGCGCAGTGGGCTCTTAGAGGGCACCGTCATCGCCTGGCGCGATATCCGTGATTGGCGCTTTAGCCAGCCGGTCTTCTTCGGCGACACCGTGCACGTGGAAATGGAAATGGTTGATTCGAAGCCCTTTCCAAGGCTCGGCGGCGGCCAGGTAGATCTGGGAGTAAAGGTAATCAATCAGGACGGCAAAACGGTTATGAAGGGAATTTGGGGCATACTGGTGATGAACGCCCCTGAGGACTGAGCGAGACCAAGCCTCCCCGCACTTCTCGCCGCTAAATCACGTCGTTGCTCTTCATCACTGCTCAGCATTACCCGCCCATCAGCGCTACTTTCCCTGTACCACTCGTTGATTTGGTTGACATAATTGCAAGCTTTACGGCGGATTAATTGCAGTTATACCTGCGTGCTATAATCGCCCGCCATGGTCGAGGAGCTGCCCGAAGAGGAGCTGGAGCCAAATTCCGGCGAAGGTTCTTCTGAAGAGCGATCTCAGTCTGATGCTCATCAGGATGAGCATCATCAGGATGAGCATCATC
>CBDTZL010000221.1:0-3213 GCA_965364895.1 uncultured bacterium | reverse complement strand
ATCAAAATCGACCTTATCGTTTGCCAAAACCCCAGGAAAGCGCTTCGAAACACCAACGAGACGCAGTACAGGTTCGCTCATATCAAGCTTTCTCGTAGGGCTTGCCGATAGCTGCCGGAGGCGTTGCTCTTCCCACAAACCCGGCCAGCACCAGTACAGTCGCAATAAATGGCAACAAGCCCAGGAATTGCACGGGGATATTAACCGTCGGCCAGTCTATGAGCATGGCGGCCGTGATCAAACCGATACCAGCGATAGCGATGATGGCGATCCTGCGATTGGGTCGCGGGTCAGCACCGCGGCGGATGCCTTTGAGGAGTCCGAACGCAAGCCCAAGCAGGGCGAGACCGAGTCCAGTTAGCAACACCAGGGCCTGGAGCTCGTTAACGTCTCCAAGCTGGAGGCGTACCCCCAATGCCTCTGCAAACCCGAAGAGCAGAGCGGACCCGAGCGCACCCACTGAAGTCCACTTCCCAAAGATGAGCGCTGCTAGCGCGATAAAACCGCGTCCGGTCGTCATCAGCTTCTGAAAACGACCGACACTCTGTAAGACGAGGAATGCCCCTCCGATTCCGGCAATTGTTCCCCCGAGGATCACGTTGATGTAACGTCTGCGGTTGACGTTGATTCCCACCGTATCCGCCGCTCGCGGATGTTCACCAACCGCGCGGGTTCGGAGTCCCCAGGGTGTTCTAAACAACGCGTATTGCAGAAGCGCTACCAGGATAAGCATCACGTAGACGAGTATTGCGTGATCGAAAAGAATCGGCCCAATGAAGGGAATTTTCGAAAGAATAGGAATCGATATCTTCGGGAACACTCCGAGTCCAGCGAGTCCGTTCGGGTCGATGTAGGCATTGGCGACGAAATTCGTGATTCCGATTGCCAGCAAGTTGATAACGGTCCCGCTGATGATCTGGTCCACCTTGTAATGAATGGATAGATATGCGTGCAGCCCCGCTATAAGCCCTGCCCCCAGCATCGCGGCCAGCAGCCCAACAATGAGACTGTAAGTAGGAGGCAGCGTTCCTCCGGTCACATTATTGAAAGCAACCGAACCCAGGAAGGCCACCATGGCGCCCACCAACATCATGCCTTCTATTGCAATGTTGATGACCCCCGAGCGTTCGCTCATTAACCCGGACATAGCGCCGAGAGCGATAGGAGTAGCCTTGATCAATGCCAGGGTGAGGATACCGATGAAGAAAACGCTATCCATTGCGGCTAATTTTCCCCTCCCCAAAGCTCGCTGAGACTAACGGGGCCTTCCTCCGCCTTGGTCCGAATGCGGTAGAGCCGGCGGATGATCAGATTAGCTGCCACAAATGCCAGGATCAATCCCTGTGTGATGGTGATGATGTCGATGGGTACCTTGGTGCGCAGCTGCATGAGCCGAGCGCCGGAATCCATGGCGCCGAACAGGAACGCCGCAAGCACCACACCGAAAGGATGGATCCCGCCGAGCACCGCTACCGCGATGCTGTCGAAACCAAGCCCCACATTAAAGCCGGTAGTGAAGTTATAGGGCGCCAGCCCAAGCACCTGTATCGCACCTCCCAGCCCGGCCAGCGCTCCGCTGATGACCATCGTAAGCACGATATTGCGCTCGACATTGATACCTGCGTAGCGCGCGGCGCTTGGGTTGGCTCCTACAGTACGGATCTCGAAACCTGCAACCGTCCGCCACAACAGCCAGTAAACGACGAAGGCCGCGATCAACGCGATGATGATGCCCGCGTGCAGGCGCGTGTCTGCAATCAGAATCGGTAATCTTGCGCTTTCAAGAACCGCTGGCGTTTCGGGAACTACCGTGCGCGGCGCCCTGAGTGGTCCAACTGGGGAAATGGCCCAGGCGATGATTCGCGCCGCAATGAAATTGAGCATGATGGTAGTGATAACTTCGTGGGCTCCATTGCGCGCTTTTAGATATCCGGGAATGGCGGCCCATAGTCCGCCGCCGACCATCCCAGCCAGCATGGCAAGTGGAAGGTGAATGATCGGCGGAGCCTCAATGGAGTAACCCACGACCACCGCGAAAATGGAGCCCATAAACAGCTGGCCCTGAACGCCGATATTGAAAAGCCCGCCCCGAAATGCGAGGGCAATCCCAAGCCCGGCAAGGATGAAGGGAGTGGTCTTGATGAGGGTCTCGATAATTGCGGTCTGAGTTCCGAACGCCCCTTCACCTAACGCCAGGTAGGCCGTGATCGGGCTGGTTCCTTGCAACAGCAGTACCCCAGCAGAAACAAGCAGCGCGGTGAAGATCGCCAGCAGCGGAATGGCTGCACGGGTCACGAGTGCCCTAATCCGCGAAACTTGCCTTGGTTCAGCCGTTGCCAAAGATTTTTCTCATGAATAGATTTTGAATTTTGTGCTTCAGAAAAGAGCAGGGGAAGCGGCCATGGTGCTGTCCGCTTCCCCTGTTTGTGGTGCGATTAGCTTAGCTAGCCGCCCTCGTCCTAGATTGTGCCAAGGTCAGGGCATCACCACCGGCACGCAGAAGGTGCCCTCGTTTGAGCCTTCAAACGGTGCACATGGGTCGATTTCGCCGCTGTCGATCGCGTCCGAAATCGCCGCCAACTGATCCTTCACATCTTGAGGAACTACATCCGAAAAGTTGTGGAAGGGAGCCAGTACCGCCGGGCCGAACACTTCCCCGCCGGGGAACGTACCATCTACGGCGGAGATGATTAGAGCGCGTACATCACTCGTAAGGCCCTTGGTCGCGCTGGACACGATGCAGTCCGCAACCTCGGGCAGCGTGAGGAATTGATCAACATCCACTCCGATTACCATCTTGTCTTCATTGCAGGCTGCGACCAGGCCGCCGTTGCCGGTGAGGCCACCGGCGCCGAAGATCACGTCCGCTCCCTCATCCAACAGGGTGCCAGCAGTGTCTGCAGCCCAAACCGGATCCGTGAAGCAGTCGTCAAGGCTTCCGGGATGGTAGACATTCAGCACTTCGACGTCTGGATTGACGTACTTGGCGCCGTTGTAGTAGCCAACCTCAAAGCGGGCTACGGGTGGGATGAACGGACATCCGTACACGCCACCGACCACGTCGGTCTCGGTCATCAGACCTGCCAGCGCGCCGGCCAAAAAGCCGGAGACATCCTCATGGAAAATCAGCCCAGCGACGTTATCCAGCGGTTCTGGAGCGAAGTCTGCGTCGACCTGGCCCTGATCCGTGCCGATGAAGAACACGTCTGGGAG
>CBDTZL010000220.1:0-3232 GCA_965364895.1 uncultured bacterium | reverse complement strand
GCCAGGGGCCTCGAACCTCAATCTATTTGGTGGCGGAATTTCAAACAAGACCTCCCGCCTCTATAGGAAGCTTGTGGAAGGCGAGCTGGCAGCCTCCGTTTCCGGAGGATTAGCGGCCACTACCAACCCCTACTTATATTCAATTTCGATGACCGTCAGGCCTGAAAGCTCCCCGGATGAACTGCTGGCCGCTTGCGACGAGGAAATCCAGCGCATGCTGGACAAGCCGGTGACGAAAAAGGAAATAGCCAGGTCGATAAAACAGGCTAAAGCTCTCTTCGCCTATGCAAGCGAAAGCATTACAAACCAGGGCTTCTGGCTCGGGTACAGCGAAATGTTCGCAGACTACGATTGGTTCGAGACATACCTTGATCGCCTATCGAAGGTAACTCCAGATCAGGTGCTGGAAGTGGCCAGAACGCGGCTCATCCCTTCAAAGCGGGTAGTAGGAGTGTACAGTCCCAATGGGACAGCTTCCTCGGCTTGACCTCAAGACCCTTCCCGGTCCAGAAACCGTCGTTCGACGCGAGCTGGATAACGGCATCACCTTTTTGGCGCGAGAGAATTTCTCCTCGCCCTCTGTGATCATTACCGGGTACCTGCCGGTTGGCTCACTAATGGAAGAAGCTGATATGGCTGGGCTGGCTTCGATGACGGCTGCCTCCATGATGCGCGGAACTAAGAAACGCAAGTTCTCCGAAATCTACGATTCCATCGAGTCAATCGGTGCCCGCCTCAACTTTGGGGCTGGAAAACACAGCACGTCTTTTTCCGGCAAAGCATTGGCGGAGGATCTAGGAGTGCTGCTCGACCTGCTCCATGAAGTGCTCCTGACTGCTAGCTTTCCCAAGGCTCAGGTCGATCGCCTGCGCGCCGAAAAGCTGACCGCGCTCGGTATCCGCGATCAGGACACCGGTGCCCGCGCCGATCTGGCTTTTAGCGAATTAATCTACAAAGGCCATCCCTACGCAATCCCCACCGAGGGAAATAAGGAAACTGTGGCACAGCTGACCGCCGCAAATGCACGGTCCTTTCACCGGAAGCACTTTGGCCCGGACGGCATGGTCATCTGTGTGGTTGGAGGAATTAAGGCTCGAAAGGCGCACAAAGCTGTCGCCGATCGTTTTTCGAGTTGGAAGGCAAACGGAAGAGTTGCAGACATGAGCGTCCCTTCTGTCAGTCCTCCAAAAGGCATCAAGCGGGTCCATGTGGAGCTTGAGGGAAAGAGCCAGACGGATCTGATTATGGGAATTGCCGGCCCGCCGCGGTCTGATCCTGACTTTGTCTCTGCAGCTCTGGCTAACAACATCCTGGGCCGTTTTGGCATGTTCGGTAGGATTGGAGATGTGGTTCGTGAGGAAGCGGGTCTGGCTTACTATGCCTACAGCACCCTCTCCGGAGGAGTCGGCCCTGGCCCCTGGGAAATAGTTGCGGGTGTCAACCCCAGTAATCTTGAGAAGGCCATCGAATTGATCCGTGGCGAGCTAAGGAAAATCGCCAAAGTCCTTCCCGATCAAGACGAGTTGGATGATAACCAGGCCAACTTTATCGGGCGACTACCGCTCCAGCTAGAATCGAACGAAGGGGTTGCAGGTGCGATTGTAAATGCGGAAAGGTATTCGCTCGGTCTTGACTACTATCAGAAATACCCCGGTATTGTCGCCAGCGTAACGCGCGACGACATTCTGCGGGTGGCTCAGCGATTCCTTGACCCCGATAATCTGGCGATCGTAAGCGCCGGCGCTCCTTTTCCGAATGGGCAGCGCTCCAAAGACAAGCGCAAGAAAGCGGGAAGTGCGAAAAAGAAATCATGACCACGCTGCGATCGGGAGTCGATATTATCGAGGTGGAGCGCATTGACAATGCCATTTTGCGGCACGGGCAACGATTCTTTGATCGTTTCTACACAAGCCAGGAACTGATTGATTCGGACGGTCAAACGCCATCACTTGCGGCACGATTTGCCGCAAAGGAGGCGGTCGCCAAAGCACTTGGCACCGGAATCGGGCAGGTTGCGTGGAAAGACATTGAAGTTGTCACAGGACCTCGAAGGGAGCCCATGCTTCGGTTACACGGGCAAGCGCAGGAGCTGGCCGATTCAATGGGGCTGACGGATTGGGCTATCAGCCTGAGCCACACGGAGCAACACGCCGTAGCAGTTGCCGTCGCCTTCAATACTTTCATAGACTGAGTACTGGATATGTTATACTGCCAACCGCTCCCGCCCGAGTCCGTTCGCGGCCCGGTGGGAGAATTTTGCGCACAGGGGTGACCAACTTCTGTGGTTGGACTGAGGAGGCACGATGGCGATCGCGAACATGAAGGAATTGCTTGAGACCGGGGTCCATTTCGGGCATCGAACTCGAAAGTGGAACCCCCGGATGAAGCCATTTATCTTCACTGAACGAAATAGCATTCATATCATCGACCTTCAGCAGACGCTCGATTCCTTAATTGAGTCCTATGGGTTGGTCCGCGACATCGTTGCCGAGGGAGGAAATATCCTCTTTGTTGGCACAAAGCGACAGGCCCAGGAGACGATCGAGCTGGAAGCCAGACGATGCGGAATGCCTTACGTCAACGCCCGCTGGCTCGGCGGCACGCTTACCAATTGGCGAACGATCCGAAGCCGCATCGATGAGTTGAATGAGCTGGAGCGGCGCAGGGATGATGGCGAGCTGGAGCTGCTGACCAAGAAGGAAGCGCTGACCATTACCCGCCGTATCGACAAATTAGATGAGCGGCTCGGCGGGATCCGGGATATGAAATCCGTTCCGGATCTGATCTACGCGGTTGACGTCCGCAAGGAAGAGACGGCGGTCCACGAAGCAAATTTACTCAATATCCCGGTTATTGGATTGGTTGACACCAACTGCGACCCTAGAGGTGTGGACTACGTAATTCCCTCCAACGACGACGCAATTCGTGCCATCAAGCTGCTCACGTCCACGATCGCCAACGCGGCGCTCGAAGGCATGGAGATGCGGAAGGACCGCGAGGACGATGAAGATCAGATTGCTTCTGCTCCGCAAGAAATCCCCGCCACGGAAATGACCGACGAAGAATTGTTGGGCGAAGCCACGCTGGCCAAATTGCAGAGCGGCGAATTCGACGAGAAGCTCGCCTCACCAGAAGGCGAGACTACGGCAGCTAAATCCGAAGCTGAGAAGGCCGAGGCAGACAGCGAAGCTGAATCGGAAACGACTGACTCTAAGGCTGATGCAGAAGAGGC
>CBDTZL010000219.1:0-3292 GCA_965364895.1 uncultured bacterium | reverse complement strand
TCTGGCAATGAATCCAAGAAATCTGCCACATCATCCACTAAGCGGTGGCCGATTTTTCGGAAGTCATCAGGGCTTATATCCATCGGGGCGACTCGATCTTGGAGGGCTTCCAGCGAAGCGTCTTTCTGCATAAGGTTCAGACTCCCTTCGGACTTGAGTTCGACGAAGCTGTCGCAGCGCTCAAGATTGGGGCACTCAGAAGCGGGAACTCGCCTCCCGCGCTTCTACCAGGCTTATAACCTTCCCCGCAGCTTCATATAGATTGCCCATAAAGTCAGGACAATGGATATTGGCTAGAGTGTAATTGAGATTTGGCTATTGGCGGCCCAAGGAAAGCAAAAGTGAGCGCAGGCTAGGCCTGTGCTCACTCGCTCCAGTGGTCAGGGAGGATCTTAGTTTTCGACCGCTTCCCGCGTATTCAATTTACTTGGGATCTGGGTCTCTTTAATCGCCCTGGAGAATAGGTTTCTCAACGACATTCTCGCTCTACTGACAACGCCGGGTTGTCCATCGAGTGCGAGCGCCACCAGGCGATTGTTTTCAGCCACTTTGGACACCTCTTCCTCCCTGGCCCGTATGGTTTCTTCCATCATCATTGGGTGCATCGGTTTTTCCCTCATCGTTCCGACGGCCTTCAGCTTAGCAACGATACCGGGTGGCAGTCTCCCCCCATCTGGGGGGCAAGAGGGTGGTAACCATGGATTTGCCTCAATCTCCGCTATCATGGGGGATCTGTGAAGATCACAATTTCACGGCAAGGGTGCGTATTTGAGCGAAACTAGCCGGATCGAGCCGCTTACGGAGCGAGAAGTAGCGATTCTGCGCCTTCTGGCTGATGGCCTTACGAATCGCGAGATTGCTGATCGGTTGTTCCTTAGTCCCGAAACCGTGAAATGGTACAACAAGCAGATTTTTGGAAAGCTGGGCGTCAGCAACCGAACTCAGGCAGCGGCAATGGCGCAGGAGCTCGATCTACAAGGGGATCCGCGACCTGTTTCAACTACGAGGACCAGCAGGCCAAAGCACAATCTTCCTGCTCCACTCACTTCGTTTGTCGGACGTCAGAAAGAGATAGGTGAGGTATCGGGTCTCTTGGAAGCATCCCGCCTACTCACTTTGACGGGTCCAGCTGGAACGGGGAAGACTCGATTGGCATTGCAGGTCGCAGCACAAGTTGCGGAACATTTTGCGGATGGCGCCTACCTCGTGGAGCTTGCCCCACTCAAGGACCCAGGATTATTCGCGGCCACTGTTGCAAGATCCCTCGGAATCACAAAGGCCAGCGAACAACCCGTCGAAATAGTATTGGCAAGTTATCTGAGGAGCAAAAAACTGCTTCTCATATTGGACAACTTTGAACATCTAATGGAGGCTGCACCACTGGTGGACAGTCTACTATCCGGCGCCCCAGACTTGAGGTGTCTGATCACGAGCCGAGAAGCACTGAGGCTGTATGGCGAACAGGGATACCCTGTACCGCCCCTTGGGCTGCCCAACTTAAGCGATCCTGATTCGCCCTCGCCGCTTGTTGATCATGAAGCAGTTGCACTATTCGTTCAGCGTGCAAAGGCGGTCGTACCCGATTTCAGTCTCACCGAGGAGGACGCGCCCCGTGTGGCCGAGATCTGCATCAGATTGGATGGGCTGCCCCTGGCAATTGAATTGGCGGCGGCGCGGGTGCAATTTTTCAACCCACAAACCATGCTAAGCCAAATTGAGAGTCGCTTCACGGCCTTGGGGGACGGGCCACGTGGCATGCCAGAGCGGCAGAGGACACTGCGCGGGGCTATCGATTGGAGCTACGAGTTGCTCGACGACGCCGAGAAAAAGCTGTTCGCGCGGTTGTCGGTATTCCAGGGCGGGCGCACAATCGAGGCTGTGGATGCGGTGTGTTGTTCTGACTTGCCGATCGCCGTGTTGGATGGCCTGGCGTCGCTGCTGAACAAAAACCTGTTGAGTCAAGAGGAAGGCCCGGAGGGCGCCCCGCGCTTTACATTTCTAGAGACGATTCATGAATATGGGCTTGAGCGACTCTTGGAGAGCGGCGAAGCGGAGAATATGCGTCGGCGGCATGCAGAATACTTCGCGGCGCTTGCGGAGCAGGCAGAACCATATATGCGAGGCGGCGGAGAGCAGATGCGCTGGCTGTGGCGAATGGAAGCAGACCATGATAATTTGCGCGCCATGTACAAGTGGTCCATGGATGCTGGCGAGGTCGAATTAGCACTTCGTCTTGTGGGCGCATTGGGCTACTTCTGGTGGCGGCAGGCCCATTACTTTGAGGGCCAGCAGTGGTCCGCGCAGGCGCTTGAAGTGGTTGAGGGTGCGTCGCCGGCAGTACGGGCCGGTGTCTACTCCACAGCAGGGAGAGTGTACTTCTATCTTGACGACCAAATCGCTGGAAAACATGTACTCACGGAGGCGCTGGCGCTTTACCGGGAACTTGGATTTCGACGCGAAACAGGTTGGGCACTTATTCATCTTATGATGCCCTCGGCTGGACGGCCTGACGAGTACGAAGACGCCATGGATTATTTTGAAGAAGGCTTGGCTTTGCTGCGAGAAGCAGACGACAAGGCCGGCATTGCGCAGGCATTTACTAACCGGGGGGAACACTCGCGCTTGCTTGGGGATTTGCCCAGCGCGAGGGAGGCCTACGAAGAGTCACTGAGGGTCGCTCGGGAAATCGGAGACGGATTGCGAGAAAGTCTGTTGTTGATCAACCTCGGATTTATCGCGCTGCGCCAGAACGATCCTGAAGGCGCCCGGGCCATGCTAAAGGACAGCCTGACGCTGTCTCTCGCGATCGGGCACACAGCCTACACGGCCGACAAACTTTCGGCATTAGCCGGGGCAGAGGCGGCATTGGGTCAGCCAGTGAGAGCCGCTAGACTGGTAGGTGCGGCAGAGGCTCTGTTTGAGAAAGAAAGCTATGCTCCTCAGCCCGGCGACATTCCCGAATACGAGCGATACGAGACTGCCACGCGCGAAGCGCTCGACGAAGCGACCTTTGACACGGCGTGGGCGGAAGGACAGGCGATGAGCATAGACGAGGCTATCGCGTACGCGCTAGAGGAGCCGGCCTCCGACTAGTAGCCGGCCATTTTCCCAATTGATTTGCACCTCGAAAAAGGGATTTTGAGAGAGAAAAAGCAGTTGTCAGGAATTGAACGCCTTTGTTGATTGGAAAGTGGCTCAGGGGGCGTCCGTAATCTTAGCAAGTTTTCCGTCGATTAGCTCAACCCAACCGGTGGCGCCCATAGTCTCAGAATCAGACCGCGCCTGTTCGAAC
>CBDTZL010000218.1:0-3318 GCA_965364895.1 uncultured bacterium | reverse complement strand
CGGTCCATCTTTGTGATGACAACACAGCGCGGCAACCCGAACTCCTCACAGGTATCCCACATCACTTCGGTACCGACCTCGATGCCTGCTACCGAATCTACGAGCAATATGGCGCCCTCGCACACCCAGAGCGCCGATATTGGCTCTCCAACGAAATCCATAAATCCGGGCGTGTCCAGCACATTGATCTTGTGGTCTTGAAATTCAATCGGCAGAATGCTGGTAGATAGGGATTGTTTGCGTCGGATCTCCTCTTCTTCATAGTCCGAGATCGAATTCCCCTCATCAGTCTTGCCCATGCGGTTGACGGCGCCGGTGTGGAACAGCATGGCTTCTGCTAGCGATGTTTTTCCGGCTCCACCGTGGGAAACGAGGGCAATGTTGCGAAGTTTCTCGGTCTTGTATTCCTTCATCGATTGGAGTCCTTGAGCAGAGGTTCGATGATTGTAAGAGAGGTACTGGGCGGTGTAAAGGTGACCAGGCTCAGGAGGCCTTTTTTTCGCTGAGTGATAAAATCCGCCAGATGTCGATAGGTCAGTTTCTCAACCAGCACTCCTATACCATAGGTGCCGCGCTTGCTTTGGCGATACTCGCTCTTTGGCTGTTCCGTGACGGCATTACTCTCAACGATTTACTGGCGTTCGGCGCTTTAGCGCTGGGCCTGGGGATCGGCTACT
Source organism: uncultured bacterium (assembly GCA_965364895.1). Lineage (GTDB taxonomy): Bacteria > Chloroflexota > Anaerolineae > Anaerolineales > E44-bin32 > JADFRG01. Next base: position 2,641 of record CBDTZL010000218.1, on the reverse strand, counting down.
TCTTTTTCAATCCTGGAGAAAGTACAGATACCGATCCGGAGACGGTGATCGAGCAAATCGGAGCTGGTACACCGGTGCTGCTCGAATTTCAAAGCCCATTTTGAGGCTCCTGCATGGCAGCGAAGCCCATCGTGGATGGGATCGAACGAGTGCATGAAGGGAAATTGAAGGTAATACGTCTGAATATTCAAGAGCCTGCCGGAGAGGCCTTGCTCGAGCGCTACGATTTTCGCTTCACGCCGACTTTTATTTTCTTTGATGAAAACGGCGAGGAGCTGCAGCGCTGGGTAGGAGGAATCTATTCCGCAGAGGTCAAAGAGCTGCTGGAAGATGGCGCCAGCCAATCCGGCATTGAGGACGACAGGTAGGCGGATGCTGTTCCTTTTCTTAGATGGAGTGGGCCTCGGGGAGGACGATCCGGAGCGCAACCCTTTTGCTACCGCTGACATGCTGAATCTGATCGATCTTCTTGAAGGTCGGCGGCTTGTTGAGGGATCCGCTCCATTCGAGGGTAAGCGGGCGACGCTACTGGCCGTGGATGCTCGGCTGGGAGTGGATGGTACGCCACAATCTGCCACCGGTCAGGCGGCATTGCTCACAGGCGAAAACGTCCCGGCACAGGTGGGAGAGCACTATGGCCCCAAGCCTAATCCACCAGTAGCAGAAATCGTGAGGCGCGACAACATTTTCAAGCAGGTATTGGAGCGCGGCGGCGCGGCGGCGCTCCTAAACGGCTATCCCCCACGATACTTTGAGGCAATCGAGAGCGGCGTCAGGCTGTATTCATCGATCCCGCTGGCGGCTACATCTGCCGGCTTAGAATTGATGAACGTGGAAGACATGCAGAGTGGACACGCCTTTTCAGCCGACTTCACCGGAGCGGGATGGTCGGAGCAGCCCGGCTTTCCTTCCATTCCAATCTATGATCCATCCGAGGCCGGCCGCAAGCTTGCCCAGGCAGCTGAAAAATATCAACTGGCCTGGTTCGATTTCTGGCCAAGCGATTTTGCTGGGCATCGGGGCGAAATTGCGGATGGGGTTGCTCTGCTGGAGAACCTGGATGCAGTGTTTGGGGGTCTGGTGGATGAATGGGGCGACCGGTCGGATCTAATCGTTGTGAGCTCAGATCACGGCAACCTGGAAGATCTTTCTAAGCGGGGCCATACTTTGAACGCTGTTCCGGCTCTCCTGATCGGACCGTCGAAAATGCGAAGTGACATGGCCAGCAAGCTAGAGGATTTGACCTCGTTTGCGCCGGCGATCCTTGAAACCCTGTACGGAAGCGCATGACAGTTAGTCCGGAGGAACTCCGATCGGTGCTCCGCCAGTGGGCCAGCGGCGTCACCGTCGTAACGTCTGGCCTTGACGGCGCTTTGCACGGGATGACGGTCAGCTCGTTTTCCTCCGTCTCCCTCGAGCCGCCATTGATTTCGGTCAATATCGAGCGCCGCACACGCACTTTTTCGCTGATGACGGAAGCGGGCGCCTTTGCAGTCTCCATCCTTGCAAACGATCAGCAGGATTTGGCTCAGCATTTTGGTGGGGGCATCCCAGATAACGAGGAGCGCCTGAAAGGCCTGAGCTATCAATTGGGCCCGCTGGGCAGCCCTCTTCTGGAAGGCTGCCTGGCCAGCATGGAGTGTCGCGTGCAGGGTACGCTGCCGGCGGGCACCCATTCAATTTTTGTCGGGGAAGTCACGACATGGAATATCCAGCATGGCAAGCTTCCACTTGTGTACTGGCAGCGAGATTATCAGGACTTGGAAGGGAAGTCTGATTAGAGTGGCGGGGGTTACAGATGCCTGTAGCTCGATCTTAGAGCTGCTCGTACCTCGATACTGGTAGGACAAATACCGTAGCTCGCCTCTGGCCCGGCTCTTCCGGCTCAGCCGATTGAGCTCGAATAATCTCCAGGACCTCATCAACCTTATCCTGCTCCAGCCCAATGAGCAGCGTTGTGTTGCCCCGACGCAGAAAGGCGCCGGTCGACGCGATACGCGTGGCGCGGAATTCCTGCTCGACAAGCTCACGAAGCACGGTTTCGGCATCTTGATCGTTGATGATAACTAGCATCATATTCATTGTTAGATCGCCTCGTAGCGTTCTACATCAAGCACAAATACGGTCGCCCCGTGCACCTTAACCGTCTCCGCAATAGGAATTGCCTCGGTTCCTGGCAGCGCTGAGACGAATTCCTCTCGTTCTTTGGCGGCTTCCGTGATAGCAGAGACTGCCACCGGCAGCATATCCTCTGCTACTCCGATGAGCAGCGTGTGATTAACCTGCGAAAGGAACCCACCGGTGCTTTTGAGGATCGTGCTCGGTATGTTCCTCTGTGACAGGGCAGTCCTCACGGAGTTTAGATCTCGGTCCTGAATGACCACCATCAGCAGCTTCTTGATACGAGGCTCTACGCCGAAGTCCAGGATGCCTGAAGGCCAATTGTCCGGCTCCAGCTCCATGGCTGCATCCACCTCAGCTGCCAGATGCTCGAATGTAGAATCGGTGATCACGCCGTCGCGCCGGAGCTTGGCGACCATGTCCCTCTGAGCACGCAGCTCCTCCTTGCGAGCGCTTAGAACCTCGTCCGCCTCCAAGCTTGGCGAACCTTGGAGTAGTTCCTGAACCGCTTTGGCCAGCG
>CBDTZL010000217.1:0-3324 GCA_965364895.1 uncultured bacterium | reverse complement strand
CGAAGCTGGAGGGTGAGCAAAGCCCTCGCGGCTGGGGATTGTTTCTGATCAAAAACATGGTGGACGATCTCCATGTCACCGCTGATGACCGTCACCATACGGTCGAACTGGTACTCGACCTCGAAGGAGGTAAACATGAGTGAAACCCAACTTGAAGTCAGTATCCGGGTCGAGGGCGAACTGGCCATCATCGATCTGCAGGGCGAGATCAACGCCTTTGCCGAGGCAGCGTTGATCAATGCCTACATGGATGCTAGTTCCACCGAGGCTAAATCCTTGGCCTTAGATTTTACCGATGTCGATTACATCAACAGTACCGGCATTGCTTTGATCGTTAGCCTGCTGGCTAAGGCACGAAAGGACAAGCAGGAAGTGCTCGCATTCGGCCTGACGGATCACTTTCAAAACATTTTTGAAATCACGCGGCTGTCAGACTTCATGCAGATCGTTCCGGATGAATCAGCCGCCCTGGAAAAAGCCTAGAGGAGGACGGATATGACAGAAGCCAAAGTAACGATGACTGTCCGATCGGCGACCGACTCGGCAAGCATCATCGATGTTCAAGGGGAGATCACTTCTTTCGCGGAGAACATACTAATGGATGCCTACACCAAGGCCACCAGTGAGGGAGCCAAGGTTATCATCCTGAACTTCGAGGGGCTTGAGTACATGAATAGTGGCGGCATCGGTCTGCTGGTTACCATGCTGATCCGTGCGAACCGTCAGGAGCAGACTCTGTCGGCATTTGGTCTAACTGAGCACTACCAGCAGATCTTTGAGCTGACGCGTTTGAATGAGGCAATCCGAATCTACGGCAGTGAGTCTGAAGCTCTAGCGGCAGCCAACGGAGCATCCTGAAGTTCGGGTAACAAACGACCGAGCAGCACGCGCCTCGCCAATCGTGGCAATGGACTTGTGCTTTGGCTGCTATCTGGGTGATGCGGCCAGGAAAATTCAGTAGTCTGAGCAAATGACAGATCGGAGGCGAAGGTGAACGAAGAGCGAGTAGATCAGAGCGAATCTCGGGACGCTGCCCATTGGGCAGCCCCCGTATCCAAATTAGAGGTTTCTGATGTTCCGAGTGGAGCGGTCAGCCTCAATGTCGAGGGCCGTCATGTGGTTGGCCCGCTCCAAGGTTTCGGACAGCTTTGGCAAAAGACTTACCGAGTCCGGCTGACCGACGTGGAGGTGACACCCGAAGATGTCGTAGATCTCTTGAAACAGAAATTGCCGGAATATATGCCCGACAATTCCCGTTTTTACCCCTCCGTGACAGGAGTAGAGCCAGGCGAAGTTGTCCTGATCAATGCTACTCTTCCTGGAATCCCTGGTGGGATCGCAACCGGTGTGATGGTGTTGTACAGTGACGACGAATCCTTCACGCTGATGTGTCCCGAGGGCCACCCCGAGTCGGGCTGGAACACTTTCAGTGCCTATGAAGAAGATGGAGCTACGATAGTGCAGATCCAATCTTTGGCCAGAGCGAACGATCCGATATTCGAATTTGGCTTTCGTTTTATGGGTGGAGCCAAACAACAGGAGAAAATTTGGAACAGCGTGCTTGCCAGGATTGCCGAACACTACGCGGTGGTTGCGCAGGTGGAGACCCGCAAGTCCATGGTTGACAACCGAATACAGTGGTCACAGGCCAAGAACGTCTGGTACAACGCCGCGCTCCGCAGCATGATTAATCTTCCAATAAGGATGGCACGACAACTATTCAAGCGAGGATCTTCCGCATAGTCACTCACCACAGACAGGTTCGCCGATGCAACGTACCCAATACGATGCTGTAGTCGTCGGCGCGGGCCCAAACGGACTGGCAGCTGCTGTCACATTGGCGCAGCAAGGCCGGTCCGTTGTCTTGTTTGAAGCGGCCGACACAATCGGCGGCGGTACACGCACTGCCGAGCTCACTATCCCCGGATTTCGGCACGACGTATGTTCCGCTATTCACCCGCTCGGGCTCGCTTCCCCTTTCTTCCGCGCACTTCCACTCGACAGGCATGGATTGCAGTGGATCCAGCCGAATGCCCCACTAGCCCATCCCTTGGATGACGGCACCGCGGTGCTCATCTCACGCGACATGCAAACTACGGTCGATGGGTTGGGGCGCGATGGCGCGGCCTACCAACGGATGTTGTCCCCATTCGTGGAGAACTGGCAGGCGCTTCTAAACGAGATTCTCGGGCCGCTGCGCCCACCCAGGCATCCATTCTTGATGGCCCGCTTCGGCCTACTTGCCATTCGATCAGCCCGAAGCTTGGCAAGCGCGCGTTTCAAGAGCGAACGCACCCGAGCCTTATTTGCGGGCCTCGGAGGGCACTCCATGATGCCGCTGGACTCCATGCTGACTGCGGCCTTCGGGATCATGCTTGGCGCGTTGGCGCACGCGGTCGGATGGCCGATTGCGGCCGGCGGATCGCAATCCATCCCAGCCGCCCTTGCCGATTATCTTGACTCGTTGGGTGTCGAAATCATCACCGGTCGCCGGATCGAGAGCCTGGATGATCTTCCAAAGGCCAGCGCAATACTGCTCAATACTGCGCCCAATCAACTGTCACAGATTGCTGGCAACCAGCTCCCTGCTCGATATTTACGGCAATTGAAACGCTACCGCTACGGACCGGGTGTATTCAAAGTGGACTGGGCGCTGGATGGTCCGATCCCCTGGACCGCGAGCCAATGCAAGGAGGCGGGAACGGTTCATGTGGGAGGAACAATGGATGAGATTGTGGCAGCTGAAGGGGCTGTTGGTCGTGGCGATCACCCAGAACGGCCTTTCATTATTCTCGCCCAGCAGTCGCTCTTTGACAGCAGTCGAGCGCCGGAGGGAAAACACACTGCCTGGGCTTACTGCCATGTTCCGAACGGTTCGAGCGTAGATATGACGGACCGGATCGAGGCGCAGATCGAGCGCTTCGCACCTGGTTTCGGCGATCGCATCCTGGGACGCCACACCCGCAATTCGGTCGAAATGGAAGCCTACAACGCGAATTATGTCGGTGGAGACATCAACGCAGGGATCCAGGATCTGCGACAGGTGTTCACTCGACCTCTACCCCGGCTTTCTCCGTACACGACCCCGCTTAGAGATCTATACCTCTGCTCTTCAGCCACGCCCCCGGGCGGCGGCGTTCACGGCATGTGTGGTTTCCATGCCGCGCGAGTGGCGTTGAAGCACAGCCTGAAATGAGCCGGAAAGCTATTTGCGGTCTCTGAGCTTTCCATTCTAGCGAAGCTAACTTGAGGCTTGCTGCTCTCCATATGAATCGATTAGGGCTGTCCCCTCGGGGACAGCCCTTTGTTGCTACTAATTTATGG
>CBDTZL010000216.1:0-3325 GCA_965364895.1 uncultured bacterium | reverse complement strand
ATTGATCCAGAGCATCGCCGGGGTGTAAGTGTTGCAAGAGTGCCTTTACATCAAGTGGTTCGCGGCCGGAGTGTGGATTCCCATCAGCATCCACTGCTGCAAATCCATCATTAGACATGTCCCACCGGCCCCGCTCGGGGGTGTCTGTATAGAGCTCGATTCCGTTGCCCTCCGGATCGTCCAAATATGTGGTCTCGGTCATCAAGTGATCGGTGGGGTAATTCGGATAGCGCAGCTCAAACAACCTCGCGACCGAGCGTGCCAATTCGCGGCGGTTGGGATACAGGATTGCAAAGTGATAGAGCCCGGTGGTGCCTCGCACGCGGCTCGGACCTGAGTCTTCCGTCATGCGCAGCAAATCCGCCTGACCGGCTCCCAGGCCTGCCGTCTCGCCTTCACGCCAATGCAGCTCGAAGCCCACCACGTTCCGATAGAACTCTATCTGGCGCTCGAGATCCGCAACCGTCAGGTGCACATGCCCGATGCGTGAGTCAGGGTGAATCACGAAATCTGATTCTCTCATGGAGGGTTGATGGGAAAGGCCCAGGAGAATTCCGGGACCTTACATCCCTAGTGTGATTAGAAGTTCGCTGGCGATCGGTCGGTTACGCTGACGAAGCAAATCGATCAGCGCGGGCCGCAAATACGAAATCGGCCTCAGAAAGCCCATTGATACTGTGGGTCCAGATGGTGATGCTGGCCTTCCCCCAGCCCAAGCAAAGATCCGGGTGGTGATCGACCGACTCGGCGAGCTCGCCGACTTTGTTTACAAAGTCAAGCGCAGACTGGAAGTCACTAAATTTGTATTGCTTTTCAAGGTGCCGACCGTCGATCACTTGCCAGTCGCTGCCGAGCTTTTCCTGAAAACGCTGCAGTTCCGCCCCCTCGAGCGGCGAAACGCCTCCCTCGCGAGGGGGTTTGAGTTCACGGTCAGCTAAATCTGTCATTTGGACACCTCATCTCGGGTTGAACCTTACCGATCCTGCATGATTTGCAGGGCATTTCCGTCAGGGTCCCGGAAGGAACCGAAGACGGCATTTGGGGTCTCGTTCTCGAAGTAGAATTCGCAGCCGCGCGATTCTAAGGTCGCTTTGCTAGCAGGATAGTCATCGACTTTGAAAACCGGTGTGCTCCCAGATTTGGCCTCGCTGCTGACTCCAGCATGCAACCCCAACCGCTGATCTCCAACGCCCAGGGAAGCGAATCCGTCGTCCTGGTAAAGCACGGGTAATTCTAAGATGGCCGCGTACCATTTGGCGCTCTCCGCAACATCGATGACGTATATCAACACCATCGAAATCCCAGCAAGCATCATCCGATTGTCCTCGCTCAGGTACCTTCGCCAGCAGGCACTGATTTGGCCACCGATTCGATAATTTCGGCTGCCATATCATACCGGCCAAAGGGTGGCATGATGTACGCGCCGCCAACGCTGTCCTTCAGCTGGTCAAGGATCTCAACTGCGATCGACACACCGGCCTGAGGAGCATGGTCACCCGCGGCCTCAATACGGTTTTGAATGACATCCGGTATGGAGATGCCGGGCACCTCATTGTGCAGAAAACGAGCGTGCTTGATTCCGTACACGGGAAGAATGCCGACAATCATCGGTATGCCCAGCGGCCCATGCCGCTCTTCAAAGGCAGCGATCGTTTGCTCAATTCGCTCGGGCTCAAACACAGGTTGGGTCAGTACGAAATCCGCGCCAGCCTCAATCTTTCGATTTAGCACTCGTATCTCCTGCTCCAAATTTGCCGCATCAGGATTAAGCGCGCAGCCCACATAGAACGAGGTGGCCTCGCCGAATTCGTCCCCGTGAAGATCAACTCCGGCATTGAATCCCTGCTTCACTAGCTTGATAAGCCCTGAGGGAACTACATCGTAGTCGTCCGTTGCCTCCGGGTAGTCGCCGATGGAGGTGGGATCGCCCATGACCACGAATATATTGCGGACACCCGTTGCGTGCGCTGCCAACAGATCTCCCTGCACGCGGAGCAGATTGCGGCCGCGGGTTGGGAAGTGCAAAATGGTCTCGAGTCCGATGTCCTGTTGGATTCGATGACACACGGCCCATGGGCTCATCCGCAGGCGGGCCATTGGGCTGTCGGCTACATTGATGACGTCCACTCCGGCATCTGCGAGCAATCGCGCTCCAGCGAGAACTTTCTCTACCGATAGGCCGCGTGGTGGATTGATCTCAACTGAGAGCACAAATTGGCCGGCTTCCAATTTCGAATCTAAATTAGTGGGACCCATCTGACCACTTGCAGGTCTGTCCAGGTCTTCCTCCCCCGCCATTGGGGCGATGCTTATCTGGACGGTATCAACCTGTTCGAATGCTTCTCGCATGTGGGCAATGTGATCCGCGGTTGTCCCGCAACACCCCCCAATGATGCTGGCGCCAGCCTGTGTGTACGCTCGGGCGTAGTCTGCGAAATAGTCAGCTGTGGCCGGGTACATGATGCGCCCACCCACTTGTTCTGGCCATCCTGCATTAGGCATCACAGAGAATTTGGCTTCTGGGACTGCCTGCCGCATCGCTCGAATGATCCGGAGCAGCTGGGCCGGTCCTTCGGAGCAGTTTGCTCCAATTACATCCGCGCCAGCATCCCAGAGTAATCTCGCGGTCTGGGCAGGAGTGTCACCCAGCAGTGTCCGGTCGTCTCGAGTAAAGGTGACCGAAGCAATGACAGGCAGATCGCCTATTCTTTTGGAGGCCTGTATTCCTTCGCGCAGTTCGTAGAGATCGCTATGTGTTTCGAGTGAAATCAGGTCTGCGCCAGCTTGCTCCAATGCAACGATCTGTTCATGGAAGGCCTCAAATGCTTCCTCCGGCTTCACCCGTCCGAAGGGAGCCAGGCGAACCCCAAGCGGGCCCACACTTCCGGCAACGAGCGCATCTGCACCGATTTCATCGATCGCTCGCTTCGCCAGCGCTACCCCCGCCGCGTTAATTTTCACTACCTGATGCTCCAACCCGTGCGAAGAGAGCTTGTGCTGGTTTGCACCGAAGGTATTAGTTTCGATGATTCGTGCTCCAGCCTCCAAATACTCCCGATGAATATCCAGGATCAATTCAGGCTGCGACAGGTTCAGCTCGTCGAAACAAGCGTCAAACGGAATGCCCCGCGCATGCAGCTGAGTACCCATGGCCCCGTCCGCCAGGATGGGCTCTCCGCTAGCCAACCAGTCTTGAAGCTTTGAGCGGTTGGTCATTGGGATTAGTCTCCGGCCGGGGAGGGCTCGGCGACTGCACTCGTCTCCAATTCGTTTCGAGCCTGCCGAGCAGCCTCTGCCATAGCGCCCAGAGCAGGTAATACTTCAT
>CBDTZL010000215.1:0-3340 GCA_965364895.1 uncultured bacterium | reverse complement strand
TTCTGCGCGACCGCTATGGCCTGTCTGAAACATGCTTCGGCCTGTCCTTGGTCGGCGGCGGATCGGAATAGTAGGAGCTCACCCTTAAGCCGATGAAGTTCTGCTTCCCAGGTTCTCTCGCCACTTTGTTCCTCCGACTCTAGCGCTTCGGCGAGTTCGACCAGCCCTTGGTCAGCTTTCCCAGCCTTTCCGTAGGTCTCAGCAAGAAGCGCCAGGAGGTAGGATTTGCGCTGTTCCGTTCCGGTCGCTCGCAGTGCCTGGAGACCCTCTTGAATTTCTATAATCCCCTCGTCGGTCTGACCTTGAGCCGCCACCGCCCAGCCTCGCAAAGCTTTTGCCGCGGCCGCGAATTGCGGCCCAATACCGTGCTCGGCACACAACGCGAGTGTTGCTTCTGCGCATTCCTGTGCCGGATGGGGTTCCCCGCGGTACTGTCGAAGAAAGCCTGAAAAGCTGTGCGCCAGAAGGAGACTGAAGGGGTGCGACAACGTCTCGGCCAGGGCCATTGCCTTGCGTACCATGTTCAGAGATTGGTCAGCGTAGCCAAGGAACCACAAGGTCAAAGCCGCATGGTTCAGGCAACAGACTCCGGGGTCATGGCCACCATAGATAAAGGCGTGGGAGCCGTGTTCGTCTAGGTTGTAGAGGGCCAGGCCCTGGTCTAGGTGCTCTCGGCATGCCGGAAGGTCCGGCAGGCGAAACAAATTTGTCCAGGCAGCGTGGTGAGCCTGCAAGAGGAGCGCTGAGTCCGGTTGTTGTTTGGCCAGTGCTAACGCTTCATCAGCCAGGTCATGCGCCTTCTTGTATTCGCCGCGCTGTTGGCAGACCAACCACAATCCCCAGGTGACGGTGAAAAGCTGCGAGACTTCCCCAACCTGGCTGCAAAGTTCACGGCCACGTAGGTACGACTGCTCCACTTCCGGCGCCGCAAAACCCTTGGTGGATAGCAATGCGGTTGCCAGGGTAAGCCGAATGCCAAGCTCTTGCTCTGAGCGCTCTCGAGTGTCGGGAAGGTCGTCAACGAGCTCGAGCCCCTTGGTAAGGTGAACGATGGCTTCGAGGTTCGCCGAGTGCTCGACGGCGCGCTGTCCGGCCAGGCGCCAATAGGTGATCGCCGGTTCGGACCGGCCGGCAGCAGTATAGTGTTGGGCCAATAGTTCCGGTTGGGTCTCGACGGTCTCCGGGAATCGTTGCTCCAGCGTCTCGGCGATCCGCTGGTGGAATTGCGGCCGGATGCTCTTCAACAATGACTGATACGCCACGTCTTGTACCAGGGCATGCTTGAACTCGTAGGTGACGTCGGGCGGCAGGCCGTGGCGGTAGATGAGCCCTGCGTCCAATAATTGAGAGAGCGCGTCTTCCAGCTCCTCCCACTTGAGGGGTGAGACGGTGGCCAACAACTCGTGGCTGAACCTTCGGCCTATGGTGGCCGCCAGTTGCGCCACTTCTTTGGCCGATGCCAGTCGGTCCAGCCGGGCCATCAGAGAGTCCTGCAATGAAGCCGGAATTGCGAGCGGCGGTAAAGGCTTTGACAAGACATACCGGTCTCCGGCGTCATCTAGGAGGTCTGATTCCAGCACCGTCTTGGTCAGTTCCTCGACGAACAGCGGCACGCCATCGGTCTTGGTGATGATCTCGTCGAAAACTTCTTCGGGTATGGCCTTGCCTCCCGCCACCTTGGTGATCATCGCCGCGCTCTCATTGCGGCTTAAGCGGTTGAGGGTGAATCCAGTTAGGTGCGTGTGGTCGCCCCAAGGCGGGTCGAATTCCGGCCGGTAAGTGAGCAAAATAACGACGCGGGCCAAGCGCAGGGGCTCGATAAACAGGCTTATCAGCTCAAGGGTCGAGGGATCGATCCAGTGCAAATCCTCGATCAGCATCAACACCGGTTTCCGGTAAGCTATCGCCACGATCATCGCGACTAAAGCTTCAAAAATCTTCTTTTTCAGCTCGTTAGCATTCAAGGATGGTGCCGGATACCTCTCGCCCGTCGGAAGCGACAGAAGGGACGCAAGCGGGGGTGCAATTTCCAGGACCGGGAGGCCGAGTTCGCCCAGCAATGCCTCCAACTTGTCCAGTTTCTCGATCGCGTCATCATTCTTCTGGAAGCGTAGGCTGCGTTTAAGCTGGTCGATGGCTGGGTAAAACGCGGTGTTCTGGTGAAAGGGCGAGCAATAGTACAGTACCCGGTTGTGAGGCTCGTCCTCCAAGCGTTCGCGGAAACTCCTGACAATTCGCGACTTCCCGACACCGGCCTCACCCGACATCAAGACCCCCTGGCCCTCGCCATCCTTCGCTTGATTCCACCGGTCAAGCAACTGTTCGATCTCCTTCTCGCGCCCGACGAGGGGTGTGATTCCCGCTGCATGAGCGGCGTCGAAGCGGCTTTCCGCTGCGCTTTCGCCGACCACCCGCCAGAACCGGACCGGGACGGAAATCCCTTTCAAGTCATGGCTTCCCAGGTCCTTATACTCGAACAGGCCACTTACCAGATTGTGGGTTGCGGGGGCGATCACCACCGTGTCTGGCGCAGCAAGCGCCTGAAGGCGGGCGGCAAGGTTCGGCGTATCGCCAAGGACCGCTTTTTCCTCGGATACGCCCTCGCCGATGATATCGCCCGCCACCACCAGGCCGGTGGCGATGCCAATGCGCACCTGCGGTATCAAGTCATTTAGGGGCGTTAGTTCCCGGATCGCTTCAACGATGCGGAGACCCGCCCTTATAGCCCGCTCTGCGTCGTCCTCGTGGGCCTGGGGATAGCCGAAGTAAACCAGCAATCCGTCACCCATGTAGCGCGCGATGAATCCTTCATAGACTGTGATAGCTCCCGCACAAGCTTCTTGAAACGCGCTGATCACGTCGCGTAAATCTTCTGGATCAAGCCGTTCCGACAACGCGGTCGACCCGACAAGATCGCAGAACATCACGGTGAGCTGACGACGCTCGGCTTCGCCCTTAGAGGTTATCCTAGTAGTTGGCGCGGATTCATTTTGGCCCAGAGTCCCGATAGCACTGAAAATAGTCTTTCGATGGCCAAGTGAACTTATCCCGAGTTCCTTCAGGTCAGTATCTGTTAATTGAGCAAGGAGATGGGAGTCGATATCGTTATCGGCGAAATTCGAGGCATATTGACCAAGGCCCAGTTTCTCCAGCCACGCAGAGACATTTTCAGTCATTCGCAGTTATCTCGATTCAACTGGTGTAATAGTTTATCAGATCCTATCCGGGCAGGTGATGGGGAATATCGAGAGGCCAACAACTAAGTGCAAGTGCAACGAGGGACCGCTTCGGCTCGTTTTTTGCCGCTCATTGAAAATTCGTGAACGTCGGCTGTGTGCCG
>CBDTZL010000214.1:0-3429 GCA_965364895.1 uncultured bacterium | reverse complement strand
TTAAACCAGCCATACGAAACATCTACGGCGAGATTAACGACGACAAAGATCAATGCAAAGACTAAGACTCCAATTTGGACCACGGGGAAATTTCGAGCGACGATGGCGTTGACCACCCAGCGGCCCATCCCCGGCCAGGCGAATATCGTTTCAGTGAGGATGGCTCCCGTCATCAGAATCCCAAGCTGGAGCCCGATGACGGTAATTACGGGGAGCATGGCGTTTTTAAGTGCGTGACGCGATACAACCGATTTCTCCGCCAGGCCCTTTGCTCGGGCGGTACGCACGTAGTTTTCGCCCAAGACATCAAGCATCGCCGATCGTGTGATGCGGGTAATAAAAGCGGTCGGAATCGTGGCCAGCGCAATTGCAGGCAGAGTGAGGTGGTGAAGGGAGCTGAGGAGAGCAGGAAAATTCAGCGTGATGATGCTGTCTATGATGTAAAAGTTAGTGATGGTGTTCAGGTCAACCGCTCGGTCGATGCGGCCACCAGTAGGAAACCAGCCGAGCTTGAGCGCGAAGACCCAGAGCATCATGAGTGCCAGCCAAAAGATCGGCATCGAGACCCCGATCAGTGACCCAAATGTCGCGCCGAGGTCTGCTGTGGTATTGTGTTTGTAGGCCGCGAAAACCCCCAACGGAACACCAATCACGATCGCAATCGTCATAGCTGCTATTGCCAGCTCCATGGTGGCAGGAATAAATAGGCGCAGCTCTGTGGCAACCGGGATCCTGGATGTTATTGAATTTCCCAGATCACCTTGAGCGATCCGTGCTAAGAACCGTCCATATTGCACAAATATTGGGTCATCGAGCCCTAGCTTTTCCCGCAATGCTTCCCGCATTGCGGGTGTCGCATGCTCTCCAGCGAGCGCGGTCGCTGGATCGCCGGTGAGCAGCACCATGCTGTACGCAAAGAAGGTGACGCCAATTACGACCGGTATCGCCAAGATCAAACGTCGGATCAAGTATTGAGTCATCGATTTATTGCCGATCCAATTTTGGGATTATATCAACCTGCGGTTGCCGGCTCCGTCCCAGAAAAGCAAACCGGGGGGACATTCGTCCCCCCGGCAGGGTTTTCTTTCGCTCCGCTTGATTCTTACTTGCCGAGCGTCGTCAAAATCTCGCGTACCGGGCTGGGAACATAACCCGAGACATCGGAACTGAACAGCGTGGGCGGCGTGCGGGTAACAATTGCCACACTGATCACGCGATCGAAGATCATCTGGTTGGCCTCTTCGTACATGGCCCTGCGAGTGTCGAAGTCCACCTCAGCGACTGCAGCGCTCAGCAAAGCAGCGATCTCGTCATCCGGTGGTGCCCCACCCCCCGCGCCGTCGTTGTTGAACGTAGTCTCAGCGCCACAGAAGAACACGCACAGGAAATTGTCAGGGTCGCCATTGTCGCCCACCCACCCCAGCATGAACAGGTCATGGATTGAGCCATCCGTCTGGAGGTCATCGAGATACGGAGATGGCCATGCTGGCGAACGGATTTCGGTGTTGATTCCAACCTCAGCAAGTTGAGCCTGAATCAGCTCACCAATCGCCGCCGGATCTGGATAGTAAGCCCTGGAAACCGGCATCACATAGAAGATCGCCGGATCTGGGATCTCAACTCCATCAGCAACAGCCTTAGCCAGGAGTTCCTCTGATTTGGCAGGATCATAGGCGTAGTCCACTATGCTGTCGTTGTAACCCCACAGGCTCTCCGGTTCAAACTGGCTTGCTGGTACGGCGTCACCAGGATAAATGGCATCGATAATCGCCTGCTTGTCGATGGCATGTGCTATCGCCATGCGGACGTCGAGGTTCTGCAGCCATTCCTTGGCGTGGTTCAGGCCGAGGTATCCAACGTTCAGGCCGGGGTTGTAGATGACCTGGAGATTCGGGTCGCTCTTAGCAGCCTCGATATCGTCCGGGCTGGGGCTGGCCCACATGCTCAATCCATCGATGTCTCCCGCCTGCAGAGCCAGGAAAGCGGCCGAAGTATCGGGGATCACCTGGTAGATGACCTTGTCTGGGGTTGATGCTTCTCCCCAGTAGTCATCGTAGCGTGCGAGCGTTATGTGATCTTCCTGCACCCACTCTTCAACCATCAATGGGCCGGTTCCAACTGCCTGACCTATGGCGGTTCCATAATTCTCTCCCTGTTCCTCAACAGCCGTTGGGCTGGCGAAGCGGAAGTTCTCCATGGTCAGCGTGTTGAGCAGGCTTGCATTTGGTCGACTCAATGTCAGCTGCACGGTACTGTCATCGATTTTCTCGATGCCAGCCAAGACGCTGGTTCCATCCTGCTTGAAGCCTTCGAACATGTAGCCCCAGTAGATGAACTGGTCCGCGCCCTGGTTGTACTCGTTATCGAGATCCCACCAACGCTCGAAGTTGAAGACCACCGCATCAGCGTTAAAGTCCGTTCCATCGTGGAACTTAACGCCTTCGCGCAGATTGAATGTCCACTCGAGGTTGTCGTCAGAGACATCCCACGAGGTTGCCAGTGCGGGGATGGTTTCTGTTGTGCCTGGGTTGAAACCTATCAGGCCTTCGTAGATGTGGCTAGCAGGCGCCAGGCTATTTGCGCTGGTCTGGTTCGCCGGATCAAGCGTGCCAGCATCCGCCGATTGGGCGAAGACTATGACCACTTCCTCGGCCGGCTCGGCCTCCTGACAAGCAGCAAGCGTAAATGAGGCGACAACAAGCAGCCCCACTGCAAAAAGTAAATTACGGCGTTTCACTATGTACTCCTCCTAAGGTTTCGGTTGTGTTTGTAAACGCTAGATTTCGTAGCATTAATAGCATCGGTATCCTCGTTTCACCTCCCTCCCCAAGTCGTGGGGCGTGTTATCGAGACGCAAAGAAGCCATTAGCCCAAGCATAATCTTGTGATCAGATTGTGGTGGAGGCTCCGGCGTCCAAGTGGTTACAGATTGTATCTGCTAGCTGCGTGAGCGTCAACGATCATGATTTTGACCGTAATTCAGCGGGATGGGGCGCGTAGAGTATGCTGTAATCCGCGTCAAAGCATGAACTCCTTACTAAAAATCCGCGATCTGGTAGTCGAGTACGAGAACAAGCGAGAGCTTGTTCGCGCGCTGAATGGCGCCGAGCTATCCGTGCGCCCAGGGGAAATTTATGGATTGGTCGGTGAATCGGGCAGCGGGAAGACCACCCTTGCGCTTTCGATCTTGGACTTGATCGAACCGCCGGGAACGATCTTGAGCGGCGAAGTGCTCTTCGAGGGCGATTCCCTGCTCACGATGCCAGAGGATCAGCTCGACCGCGTGCGGGGCGGCCAGATCGGGATGGTGTTCCAAAATGCGGCTTCGAGTCTTAATCCCACTTTCACAATCGGATATCAGGTGGCGGAGGTACTGCAGGTTCACCTTGGGCGGCGAAGAGCGCAGGCAAGACTCGAAGCGGAAAGCTG
>CBDTZL010000213.1:0-3435 GCA_965364895.1 uncultured bacterium | reverse complement strand
CGGTTCTGCAACACCCGTTTATTGTGATGGAGTATATCGGCGGCGGCACGCTGGAGATACGGATTGAGAGCGACGGAGTTTCGAAATGGCTGGCTCCTATGATGGAAGTGCTGGTGCGGATTCACACCGTCCCATGGATTGAGCTGATTCCGGAGCCGGAGATGACACTTCCGAGATCGGGCGAGCCCCTGGCCTATGTGAGTGGGCTAATGAACGAGATGGATCTTCTCATTGAACGACATGGCCTTGACGGATTTGAATCCACTATGGGCTGGCTTCGTGAACGGGAAGCCCTGGGAACCTCGACCCGGCCGGTGCTCATCCACAACGACTACCACCCCCAAAACATCCTACTGAGAGAAGGCTCGCTGGTAGTCATCGATTGGTCCTTCGCGGAGATCGGTGATTTCCGGATGGACCTGGCCTGGTCGATTCTGTTGTTTGGTGTCATGGCGGGAGGAAATAACCGAGCCGCCCTGCTGGAGGCCTACGAACGGGCAGCTGGCACGCAAGTTGAGAACTTCGAATTTTTTGAGGTTTTGAAATTCACCATGCGTATGGTAACCATCGGGACCTGGTTAGATGAAGATGTGGAGATACCAGTAGCCGGCATCACCAGGCAGACCATTCGAACCGAATACAAAGTTCACATCATGAATCCATATCGCAGACTCAAGGAGATCACGGGACTCGAGATCCGAACCATCGAGGAACTGTGAGTCCATTGGCTTATGGCCATCATCGATTCAAGGAGGCAGGATCACCATGAAATTGGATCGTGACAAGCTACAGGACGATATACACAAGCTCTACCGGGAAGAGCACCAGGCCCTGGGCGGAGCGGGCACGGATCGTCTGCTCGATGCGGGAAAGCAGTGGGATTTCTCAGAGACCTTACGCTCGGGCGGTGTGATCGCCTTCCCGCACGCAGGGGTGGCAGATTGCGGGCACCAGATCGCGGCTGCGGTTGAAGGCTGCCTGGATTCCGGCGCGGAGCGAGTAGTCGTCATCAGTGTGTTACACGCGTTTACAGACGAAATGGAAGCTGCAAGGGTGCGCGTTGCAGATGGAGGGGATCCGAGTGCTGAGGAGACCTGGGGTATTCAAGGACCCGGGATTACAGGACGTGCGGAGTGGCTTAGCGATCACGCCTTATATAGCTTCCGGCACTTCTGGAAGGCGGAGACCAACCGGCGTGGAGTTGAAGGACCGGAGGTAATCGAACGCTACCCTTATCTTGCTGGCGGGAAACCCGAGCTACTGCCTGGCATCGATGAACTTATGAGAGAGTGCGAGGGGGCTGCGGTCGTCACAACAGTTGACCCCTTTCATCATGGCATCGGGTATGGGGATTCATCAGAAAGTGCACTTTATCCCGAACAGGGTGGGATCGAGCTGGCCCGGCAAAAAATTGGTGAGGGGATTGAGCTTCTCGAGCGGGGGGACTATTGGGGCTACAACCAGCACTGCGTGGAGGCTAAGAGTGACGGCCGTGACGCAGGTCAGGTATTCTGCTACCTGCGCGGACCATTAACGGGCGAGATCTTGGATATTGCGGTGACAGACGCTACCGAGCTTTACGGTGCTGATCCGCCTACCTGGGTGGCGGGAGCACTGATTGAGTGGAAGAAAGACCTACCAATCGACTAACTTCCAAATCTCTGGCTCATAGCTCCCGGACGCTACCCCCACCTCTGCAAAGAGCGCAGCAGATTGTTTAAGGTGTTCCTTGGCGGCCTCTTCATCTCCCGCTTGATGCAGCATGTCGGCTAAATTGCTGTGAATTGCCGCCGATCGGTGTCGGTCGCCAAGCGCCTCACTGATTTGGAGCGCCTCCTGCTCGAGCTGGACTGCTTCTTCCATCTTTGATTGGTTGGCCATGGCAAGCGCTAAGTTATTCAAAGCGGCGGCGCGTGCTCCAGGATCATCCAAGAGCTCGGCAAACTCGAGGCTTTCGGCAAGGTACTTCTGCGAAGCCTCGCCATCTCCTTCGGCTCGGGCAAGAATTCCCAAGATATTGTGGCACTGAGCCAGAGCTCGCGGATCGTCCGCACTCCTTGCATCCTTCAATGCCAGCTCAATCAGCTCGCGCGATCTACTATCGCGACCTTGACGATGCTCGGTCAGGCTCCAATCCGCATAGACGCGCGCTCGACTCCCGTTGTCTTGTGTCGCTTCAGCAGCCGATTCGTAGTAGCTGATGGCGTTATCCCGTTTGCCCCAGCGCTCATATAGGCCGCCAAGCTTATGCTCAATGCGAGCGGCGCGACCATCGGACTGAAATGCCGCGGCTGCCTCGTATTCCTGAGCTGCGAAGTCGTATTGGCCCATGAGTGTCTGCATGTCAGCAATAGCTTCGTGTAGCTGTCCGGGCTCACTGTAGCCCAGCGCAAGAGCGGTCTGATAGTGAGAGGCAGCCTCTTCGTTGGCGTAGAGGCTGCGAGCGTGGTTCCCCGCTTTGTAGTAGTGCTCGGCTGCGCCGCCTTCATTGCCGGCCAATTCATAATGTCGCGCAATTCGGCTCGCCAATGCTCCACTGGTCTCGCCTCCGCGAATGTGAAGCAGCGCTTCCGCCGCGCGACCGTTCAGCAATCGCTGTCTGGCTTGGGTTGTTTCGTCCAGGATCAGTTCGCGAAATTTGTCGTGCTTGAAGTCGTAAGCTGGGCCTAGCGGGGGTTGCTGCTCGGCATATTCACGAACGAAGCCGGCTCCTATCAAAGCCTCCAATCCGGACACTGTTTCGTCCAGGCTGCGCCCGCTTACCGACCGAAGAATCTCAAATTCGAAGGAACGTCCAATAACCGCGGCTGCACCAAGCAGCTGTTGACTGGCACCGGGAACTGAATTGAGCCTGGTTCGCAAAATCTCCTGAACCGGTGTGGGCAAGCGCCATTGCCCCTTCTGGCCTTCGATTGTCCCCGCCTCCAAGGCCGTAAGATATTCTGTCAAAAAGAGTGGCAAGCCCTCGGTTTCTTCATATAGCTTCTCCGCAGGTGCCGAGCTCCCAACAGATTCGACCAGCTCCGCCACATCCTTCTCCGTAAGTAGAGCTAGGGAAACGACCTTCGCAGAATCAGGAGGTAGGCTAGCGGTCCAGGCCCGCAGACTTTGATCATCCGCCGCGCTCTGCGCGCGCCAGGTAACCAGCACGAAAACCGATGGGGTTGGGCCACTACAAGCTCGGCGAAGGCACTAAGCTGGAGTTCCTGGAGGGCTCTGGCGGCGAAGGTGTCGTCAAGAAGAGCAAGCTCCAGAAGCTCGGCGGCACGCTCAAGGTCGTGCTCTGGACGGACAACGAGCCCCTTGTCGATATCGAGGCCAAGGGTGAATTCGACGCGGTGCACAAGAAGATCCTGTACGTCGACGGCAAGGCCACACTCAAGCGGCCAATGGAGCCATTGGGCAAGGGCGTCGTCATCATTTCGGATGTCGTGG
>CBDTZL010000212.1:0-3448 GCA_965364895.1 uncultured bacterium | reverse complement strand
TTGATAGGCTTTACACGCCGCTAGACATCGCGGATATGGATTACGTCAGAGACCTGGGCCTGCCGGGCCAATATCCATACACTCGTGGTATTCACCCCACCATGTACCGCAGCCGGCCGTGGACCATGCGCATGTTCGCTGGATTTGGCACCGCCGAAGAAACCAACGAGCGATTCAGCTACTTGCTCGATCAAGGTCAAACCGGATTATCAATCGCCTTTGATCTGGCCACTCTCATGGGATACGACACCGATGCCCCGGAGGCGGAGGGCGAGTTCGGGAAATGCGGCGTGGCTGTGTCCTCGCTCCAGGACATGGAAATCCTGCTCAGCGGCATCCCACTGGAAAAAGTCTCCACCAGCATGACCATCAATTCGCCCGCTCCTGTGATCTGGGCCATGTATATCGCTGCGGCAGAAAAGCAGGGCGTGCGACCGGATCAATTGCGCGGGACGCTCCAGAATGACATTCTCAAGGAATACATTGCCCAGAAGGAGTACATATTCCCTCCTGAGCCATCGATGCGGCTCGTAACAGACACCATCGAGTTCGGGATGGAGAACCTGCCCCAGTGGAACACGATATCCATCTCTGGTTACCACATACGCGAGGCCGGATCGACTGCCGCTCAGGAGCTGGCGTTCACACTAGCGGATGGAATGGAATATGTTCGCTGGGCGCTTGAACGGGGCATGGACATTGACGATTTTGCTCCTCGCCTGTCCTTCTTCTTCAATGCCCACAATGGATTTTTCGAAGAGATCGCCAAATATCGGGCTGCGCGTCGAATCTGGGCACACGAGATGAAGGAGACCTTCAAGGCCAAGAATCCACGATCCTGGCTCATGCGGTTCCATGCCCAAACCGCGGGCGTCAGCCTTACGGCGCAACAGCCTGAGAACAACATTGTGCGAGTGGCAGTTCAGGCGCTGGCGGCTGTTCTCGGCGGCACCCAATCGCTTCATACAAATTCCATGGACGAGGCGCTTGCCTTGCCTTCTGCGCATGCAGCGACCGTTGCACTGCGCACGCAACAGATTCTTGCTGAGGAATCAGGAGTAGCGAATTCAATCGACCCGCTCGGCGGTTCTTATTACCTCGAAGCGATGACCAACCGCATCGAGGCTCAGGCGCGAGATTATTTCCGTCGAATCGATGAGCTTGGCGGTGTACTGCCAGCCATCGACGCCGGCTTCTTTCAGCTCGAGATCTCAGATGCTGCGTTTCAGTATCAGAAGGAAATCGATAGCGAAGAGCGGTACATCGTTGGCGTAAACGCCTTCAACGACAACGCTGGCTACGAGATACCCATCCTCGAGATGAATCCTTCCGGATTTAGTTATCAAACCGATCGATTGAAGAAGCTGCGTGAATCGCGCGACTCGGGCGCGGTGGGACAAAGCTTAGATCGCCTGCGAATTGCAAGTCAGGGTACGGAGAATACGATGCCATACATCCTGGATGCGGTGCGCGCCTATGCCACTTTGGGCGAGATCATAGACGTCATGCGGGACGTTTTCGGCACCTACGAAGAGCCGGACTGGATTTAGGACAAAAACATCGCGACGCCGTCCACCCGTCGCACCTTTGGGCGATATTGGTCCACGTCGTAGAGCGCATCAACGTCAACCTGCTTGACCCTGCCGCGGGTCTCGGTGAGCGACACATCAGTGTAGATCCCTTGTCGAAGCGCTACCATGCGGCCCGATTTCCCCTCCACCGCCAGATCGGCAGCCATCACGGCAAAATTCATAGACACCATCAAATCGAGCGAATCGGGACTCCCCGATCGCATTAGATAAGCCAGCTGCTGATAGATAATGTGTTGGTCAGTCAGTTCGCGCAGAATATCCCCTGTCACGGCGCCGATTCCGCCAAGCTTCCTGTGACCAAATGTATCTTCCCGGCCGGTCATTAATGCCTCGCCGCCCTCCATTTGAGCGCCCTCCGATATGGTCATCATGGCGTAATTGCTTGGATTAGCGCTCTTATCGTCACGCAAAAAATCTGCCAATTTCTGGGGGTCAAAAGGCACCTCGGAGATGATGGCTCGGTCCACTCCCGATAGATAGGCTGCGATCAGTGAGGTCTCGCCGCTATTTCGGCCAAACAGTTCCACTACCGCGATGCGTTCGTGCGATCCAGCATTGGTTCTCAGGTTCTGGATGAACTGTACGCTGCGAGTAACCGCGGTGGAGAATCCGATGCAATAGTCTGTGCCATATACGTCGTTGTCCATCGTCTTCGGAATAGCGACGACCGGAACCCCTTCATCGTGAAGCCGTAGGGCATATGACAACGTGTCATCACCGCCGATAGGAATCAGGACATCCAATTTGAGATGTTCGACCAGCTTCAGCACATGTTCGGTGTAGTCTGCGATCCCACCCTCTGACTTGCTATCCCGCAAGAAGGCTGGGGCTTCATCCACTGGAAACTTAGCCGGGTTGGTGCGCGAGCTATGGAGAAATGTGCCGCCGGTGCGATCCACCGTGCGAACCGTCTTCCAATCGAGGGGGAGGATGAAGTCTGCCTCTGCAACCAGGTCCCCGACCTGCCACTTCATCAGTCCTGCCCAGCCGCGGCGGATACCGACTACCTCATGTCCCTCATGCACCACTCGATTAACTACGGCTTTGATTGCAGAGTTTAGGCCTGGAACATCTCCCCCGCCGGTCAGAATTCCTACTCTCATTGTGAGCGTCTACTCCGATGCAGAACAGGCGTTGCGCGATTCAACACCGCCCGTCAGTTAATTGATTTGGCTTGCTCTAGCGTGGGATTCTAAACGATACTCATAAAAACGTGCCAAAAATAACATTTGCGTGAGAAACAATCGCATCTTACAAATTGATCATTCTGACGCGAGCTGGGGAGCCTAAAACTGGTTGTGAGAAACCTAATTCTCAGCACCTGCTTGCTGAACTAGAACTCGCCATAGCGGACCTCGTACGCATATAAAAACGCCCATATAGCCTTGTGTTGCCAGGATGCTAACTTGCGCCGAGAACCTCATCGCCTCGCTTGCGCAAACACCAAATCCCACAATTGATTGTTGTCGGAAATCGGCATCTTGGTGAGTGGATTCAGGCGTCCCTGCCGATCGCCCTTCTCAGAACCCAAATCGCCCTCCTCGTGGATGCTTCGCGCTGGAAGAACTTAATTTCTCTTAGATAACGAGTCTTGAAAGATCAAACAGAGTTTGGTCTGAACTGTTTAATCCTAAGCGCCCGTGTGGATTTACTTTTGACGGCCTAGCGTGGACAGTACTCCGACAATCACCGACGCAGCGATAACGTGCATTAGGGCGAGACCGATTCTGGTTGAGGTGGCAACACTTGAAGGTAAGCCGATTGGCAGCACGAACGAAATTACGAACACTACAGCGGAAATAATCCAAAACGCGCGCATGGGGCGAGATGCAACTTTACTAAGAATGGCCAAGAGG
>CBDTZL010000211.1:0-3450 GCA_965364895.1 uncultured bacterium | reverse complement strand
ATTCGTGGGTCACCTTCATGATGAGCCCGCCGCTGGCGGAGGTGGAGATCGAGACCGGCCAGGTGCTGACGACCGGGATGAATCCCCTGACCGCGGAGTGGACAGGGACCATGTGGGAGGCGATCAACAATCCGCTATGGACGCCGCTGAACATCCACCGCTTCATTGGGAACATCGCCTTCGGTGGTTTCATCGTGGCCGGCTACGCGGCGGTGCGGTTCCTGAATACCAAACGTGAGGAATTGCGTTCCTACTACGATTGGATGGGATACATCGGTAGCTTCATTGGTGTGGCGGCGCTGATCCCCATGCCTTTCGCGGGCTATTTCATGGGCCGCGAGGTGTATTCCTACAGCGCGGTCATGGGGAACAACATGATGGGAGGCACGTTCTCGTGGACCTTTATTATCCAGGCCATCCTCATTGGGGCGCTTTTTATTGGAGCCAATTTCTACCTGTGGAGCGGGATGAGCCGCATCCCGGGCGCGCAGCGCTACCGCAAATACATCAAATGGCTTGATGTAATCTTGATTGTCTGTTTTGCCATTTGGCTCACGCCACATAACCTGCCGCTCTCCCCGAGCGAGCAGGCGATCATCGGTGGGCAGTTCCATCCAACACTTAAATTCCTGGGCCTGATGGCCGCCAAAAACGCCGTTATCAATTTCATCATCCTGGCTACCTTTGGGAGCTTCCTCATTTACCGCCGAGCGAACAAAGGCGAACGGGTTCCAGTGAGCCAGCAGGGGACCGGCTCGAAGATCATCGTACTGGTCGGATTTGGGATCGTTGCGTTGGCTTTGGGTTGGTACGCCTCGGTGACGTTTGCTCTCCAACCAGGCGATCTCGACTTAAGCCTTGATAAAGGGGTGTACTTCACGCTACCCGCTGTGTTGCTGGTGGCCCAGATCCTGGTGGGCCTGGTGGCAGTCATCATGACCTTCCGCGACCGCGGATCGCAGGCTCAAGTGCTCTACCTGGGGGCAGTGGTGGTGAATTCAGTATTGATCCTCGGCCCCTATGGCTTTGTTGTGATGACACAAGCCAATCCGTTCCTGCGCAATATCGCCGTCGCTCAATGGCTGATCACGATGTCGGCGCTGGTATTTGTGACGGCCATCGACGTCGTACTCATGCGGGGAGCAAGCGAGCTTGGAACGATTAAGTGGGGGAAGATGACAAGTCGCAGTCAGTATGCCCTGCTCCTGCTTCTTGTCGGAGGTGTCATGCTCATGAGCCTGATGGGCTATATTCGATCAGGCTTACGCGAGGATTGGCACATTTTTGGCGTTGTACGAGACCTCTCCGAAAGCGCCTTCACGCCCACCATGGCGGAAATGTCTCGCATGGTCGCCGGCATTGTGGTGGTATTTTTGATTTTGATTGCGCTTGTGTTCTGGTTGGCAGGGCTTGCGGAGAGCGAAGGAGACGAGCGGATTCCATCGCTCACGAACGTTCGACCGGAAGCCAGTGCAGCGTCAGGCCAAGATTGATGGCCCAGTGGTACGCGCATCTTTTATTCAAGGGGGATAAGCTTCTGGGTGAGGGGTTGGAGGACTTCGATAAAGTATCCGGCGTCCAGCCCGGGCTCAAGGGGGATCAATATACGGCGGTTGTCGTCTCCGGATACGCCCTGTATGGCAAGTTGCGTGGATTCTACTCCTTAGGGGTCTCCCAGATCCGTCTGGATCCCTCCACCCAAGAAGCATTTTACAGCTCGGAAGATAGCTCATTTCACAAAGAGCCCGCGGAATCTCTGACCGCGTCGCAGAAGTTAGCCGTACGCGATTGGCTAACGGACTTCAGCCCATCAGCCTGGGAGAACTCTACCGAACCGTTCAAACTGAGTTTGGCATCGAATGGATCGGAAGCAGTGGGATAAATGAAGATGCTCAGGATTGCAGCGGGGATCTTCTTCCTGGCGACGTTTGTAGCCTTGCTGCTGGAGCCACAGGAATTCGTACTGCCCTGGATCGTGTGGTTCATCGCGGCTGCCGTTCTGGCCGGAGTCCTGTCACCGGGAGCCCGGACAGTCGTATTCGTTCTGGTCATCCTTGGGGCCTTCATCTATATCGGAACCGTGGTCACAGAGTTATCGGGTGGCGGAACCGCCGCGGCCGCCGTCGAAGGCGTGAGCGTCGAATCGGGAGAGGCGATCTACTGGGGCGAGGGAAAGTGCAGTACCTGCCACAGCCTGGGCGACCAGGGCTCGGCGGTACGTGGGCCGAACCATGAGAATGTCTGCGCCACGGCACGCGATCGACGGGTGGCCGACCGGCAGGAGGCCGGCGCTTCCCACATCCAGACCGCCACCGACTACATCGTTGAATCGATTGCCGATCCAGATGCATACTTGGTCGAAGGATTCTCTGCTGCTATGCCGAGGGTATACCTGCCGCCGATCAGTTTGAGTGCGGACAAGATCACATCTGTAATTCTTTACATGCAGGCGCAAGGGTGCACGCCGGATGTCTCGACGATCGATCTGCCTTCTGTAATCCTGAATGCAGCCGCGGCTCAAGCAGAGGGCGTGGCGCCATTTACGCTTGTGTTGGCAGGGGATCCGGCCTCAGGACGAGCACTCTTTCTGGACCCAGCCGGATCCGCCGCATGTGTCCAGTGCCACACCGTGGCCGGCGAGGGCGCCGAAGTGGGACCGGATCTGACCGATGTGGCGGGCACACAGACACTTGATTACATCTTCGAATCCGTTATGGATCCCAGTGCAGTCATTGCTTCGGGTGGCTACGAGCCCATACAGATTCGGCTTGCGGACGGTACGGATATTTCCGGAGTCCTGCGCGCGGAAGACGACACGACCCTCACCATTGTTCTCAAGGATGGAACCGTCAATTCCGTAGCCAAATCAGACATTCAGCGTGAGCTTCGGTATCCCGACTTGCCCAGCCTGATGCCTAGCAATTTCGGCGAACTGCTGACCGTTCAACAGGTCGCCGACCTTATGGCCTTCCTGCAGGATAGTGCCGGAGTGCTACCGGCGGAATAAGACACCCACCGATGAAACGGCGTATCTCACTATTTTGGAGCGTAGTCCTCACTGTTGTGGGGCTCTATCTCTTGCTGGCGCTCCTGGCCCCTTATATCTCCATGCTTCTAGTGGGCCGTGACGAGCCGCTGCCGATACCAAGCGCTCTGATGACTATCTATATGACCCTCATCCTCATCGGGGTGGCGGTTTATTTGGCGTCCGACGACGCCCGCCTGGACGAATTTTTGGCCCCTGTCAAGAGCTTCCTAATCGGGCCTGAGGAAAACGAGTCGACAAAGGATCGGGCGCTCAACATCGGGCGCTGGGCCGTGCTTGCAGCATTACCCATACTAGCCTTCGGCATTGTTTATCTGAATTCTGTGCCTTCGACTACGGCTCCTGCCACACTGCGCATCGCCCACCCGACCATTCCTTTCGAGTATCAGGACCTGGTGAACCCA
>CBDTZL010000210.1:0-3466 GCA_965364895.1 uncultured bacterium | reverse complement strand
AATGGCGTTGAACTGATGTCGCTGAAGAATATGGAAGCGGGCGAGTGCGTTGGGTTTGATATTTCTGACGAAGCGATTAAGGAAGCAAATGAGCGAGCGGCGCTATGCCAAATCGATTGCAAATTTATCCGCTCAGATGTCTATGAGATTGGAGCCGAACACGATAATCACTTTGATATTGCCTACATCAGAGCGGGAGGAATGGGCTGGTTGCCTGATTTGCAGCTTTTCTTCGAAAAAATGGCGAGCCTGCTGGTGAATGACGGAATCGTCTTTATGCATGAAGTCCACCCCATTACCGATGTTCTTCCATTGGGTGATAGCGAGGATCCCGAAAGCCTGATCTTTGCCGAACCGTACTTCAAGGCGGAGCCTTACGTCGAATATGGCGGTTTAGACTATGTGGGGAAATCTGAGCACAGGTCGAATCTTCCCCAATATTGGTTTGTGCATACGATGTCCAGTGTAGTGATGGGTTTGATCAACAACGGGATAGCCATCGAGTATTTCTCGGAATCCCCGACTGCCTTGTCTCCCAACCACCGCTATATTGAAGATGCAAATACAGGTATTCCACTTAGTTATTTTTTGATCGGAAGAAGGACGAATTCAGCTAGTTAGGCATCGACCAATGTACGCTGTGCCTGTATCATTCGATTCTTCAGAGTCGACCGGGAAACACTTAGAGAGGAAAGCGTCAAATGAAACGTCCATTCGGTGTAACCGTACTTGGCGTTCTGGCAGGAGTTTCGGCCATCATAGCCACCCTCACTGCCTTACGTTTCACAGGGATTCTGCCGGTTGGACCGGAGGAGTATCGTTCGTTCAACCTGTATTACGTGCTGATGTACGGCCTGGTGGCGTACGTCTGGTTCTGGATAGCAACCATGCTTTGGCGCGTGGACTACCAAGGTTGGCTCTACGTTGTCTTACTTGCGGTCTTGCACCTTACGATCAACTTTGTGATCATTGTGACCGGAGGTGAGTGGGCCGATGTTCAGTCGTCCATGATTATCAGTGCCCTGGTAATAATTTACGCGATGCTGCCAGGCACGAGGAAGGCCTTCGAAGCCACAAAACCGCCGCCGTTGGCGACCTATTCGGATCAGTAATTTCTCGGCGACTATACTGAGCCGCCCGCCAAAATACGAGATTGTTGAGCGATAAATGCTGCAGGAATTGGGGGGGGTTGTTTCGGGACGGCTCTATGGTGCGCCCGCCGATGCGCTAAAGCCTCTCATGCCCCGCTCTACTTCTGCGTCGAAGTGAACGTCGAGCTGCGGGAATGCGATCACGATGCCGCGCTCCTTCAGCTTCCACCAGATTGCCTCATTCAGGTCTGAATGCGCCTGACGCGCCAGCCAGGGATCCGCCATCCAAACCGCGACCTCAAAGAGCACTGCGTTGTCGCCGAATCCGAGCAGCAACACCTGCGGCTCTACGTCGGGCAGGTTCCATTGTGGTTCCTTCGCAATCTCCTCAAGCACCTGCCGCACCAGTCGCATATCAGAGTCGTAGTTCACGCCCACTTCAGTTCGCAATCGGAAGGTGGAGTCACGCAGCGTGTAGTTCTTCACGGTGTCCTGGATCAGTACGGAATTCGGAACAATCAGGTCTTCGCCATCTCTCGTACGTACGATTGTGGAGCGTAGTCCCAACTCTGCTACGCGTACTATCAGGTTCTCTATCTCCAGCACGTCTGCTGGCCGGACATTTCGCTCTGTGAGCAGAATAACGCCGGCCACAAAGTTTTGTACTATTCCTTGTAGAGCGAACCCCAGGGCGATGGCGAAGATTGCGCCCGCTGCGAATAGCGCATCCAGATCAATTCCGATCGTCCGCATGGCGATAGCGAACCCCACAAATAGGACGATGTAGTTCACAAGACTGGAGATCGACCCAATGGTGCCTTGGTCAGTAATGCCGCGACGAAGCATTACCCGACGACTCGTCCTGCGGGCGATGCGGGCACCCCAGATGGTCGCGATCACAATGATTAGTACTGTGAGGACCGACGCGATGGTAACGTTTGTGTCCCCAATACCAAACAGTCGGCTATCGAGGAATTCGCCAACTTGGGTCAGGAATTCACTGAAAGTCATTGTTGAGTCTGTTTCTTAAGTTCGCTCCAGGAGGCATGCTCCTTGGAGATGATCGCACCCACGAGAAAAATCTGTGCGACATAGTAAATCAACAATAGCACCAGGATAAACGCCCCCGCGGCGGCGGCTCCCGTGTTGAGCTTTCCCAGGCCAAGCAGCCAGATCACGAGCGCTCCCCCAATCGTAACAAGCGCAGAGCCGATCCCCGCTCCGAGAAAAACGGAGCGCCAGGAAGTCTCGGCATCTGGCAGCATCTTATACAAGACGGCGAAGGCCAAAGTAGCGAAAGTCACAAAAGCCGGAACCCCCAATTTCGAATCAAAGACGCCGAGGCTGAGCAGAGAATCGAGCCACGTCCCTGCGATAGTCACCACTGCGAGCGCAACCAAAATAAAGCCCCCGGCAATGACGATTAGGAAGGATAACAAGCGATGGCGAATGAAGGTTAACGTTCCGCCTTTCTCAGTCGGCCGTATTCCCCAGACCCGATTGAGCGCATATTGGAGCTGGTAGAAGAAGCCCGAGGCCGCGTAGAGCAAAACAAGAAAGGTCACCAGCGAAAGTAGCACCGAGCCCGCATCGGCTGGTTGGTCGATTGCTTCGACCATGTCGCGGACCAACAACGCGACTTCCGAGCCCAGCGACTCCTCGAGCCGAGCGTATACATCTTCCATCAGCGACGCTGAGTCCAGGAAGAGGCCCGCCACGATAAACGCTATGTAGATCACCGGAGCGAATGAGAACATGCCGAAATATGCCAACCCTGCCGCAAGCTGGTTGGGACGCTCGACAGACCAGACGCGGATGACTCCTTTGAGGAAATCGGAGAACTTGGGAGCTTCACTCATGAAGTGTGGTCAGGGGTATTTCGCTGAAGCTCAGATGCATCCCATATGCATCGGCTTTCTATCGCAGGATCGAATCTTGAAGCGTAAATCAGTCGGTTCGGGTGCGGACCAGGGCGGTCACTGTGACCACAACCCCCATCCCAATCAGGGCGAGCGGCGCCCCCTTAGCAAGTGCGCCGTCGCCGCCTAAGAAGGCGGCGAATATGGCAAATGCAACCAGGCTGCCGGCCAGCATCCAGAGTCCGACAGTCGAGGCCCCCGGCCCCCAGAAGCCAAACCTTGCCGCGATCCATAAGCCGGCACCCACGCTGGCCGGGATCAAGGCCCAATTGTAGGCCCAGGAATCCCAGTCGTCGGTGATTACTAAATAGGTGAAGATGAAACCAAGAACTATAAGTAGCATTCCGGGGATTATCAGGCCGGCAAGCGCTTGGCGATGCGAGGGCAGAATCCAGGGCGGGAGCAATAGCGCAAGCCCAACCGCGAAGAACATTCCCGGCCACATGCTCCCCAGGT
>CBDTZL010000209.1:0-3471 GCA_965364895.1 uncultured bacterium | reverse complement strand
CGCCACCCTCGAGGTTTCTCCTTCGATCTACCAGCGTCGGCTGTGGGGCAACAGCGGTCATTCAGCTCCAGACCCCAGGCACCTCCAGCCGATTCTCCGCAATTGGACAGGCCTCTGGCCTTCCCATCATCCAGCACATTTGCGATTCAAATCCTCTCACCCGACCAGTCATTCTCTCAAGCGACGTTCGAGCAACGTCCAAGAGACTTATAAGTCCGGTTAAATCAGTCTCCATTGGAACGCATTATGTCCGACATACCAACGCCCCAATGAGCAATGACTCTGCTCGCATCACCAACACTGGCACTTAGCCGAGTCACGCGTCCCGCGCTGACAACCTTTACGGATCCCGCAAACCCCGCCGGTGCCCACGGCACTAAAATCGTCAGCCTTCCGTCACTGTGTTCTTCAATGATGTAGACCAGCTCCGTTGTGCCATCATCAGCTTCCAACAGGCCGCTTTTAAAAGCCTTGTCGCTTTCGGCGCCGACCAATCCTTTAGACAATTGCTTTACTGCTTTGTAAAGCGGCAAGCGCATTAAAGTGGTCTGTTCAAGCAGCGATCCGATTCGCGCCAATCTGTGTGAGCGCAGTGCCAGACCGAAAATAAATGATGTTCCCATCAACAGCAAAATCGCAACAATGAGCGGATCGCTGAGCTTACCGAAAGTATCTTCCGGAAACAGGTCAGCAATCGGGGTTGCAAGGGCTACGATAATCCCCATTAACTCGGAAAACAGCAAATAAAAAAGAAGTAGTGGCAG
Organism: uncultured bacterium; assembly: GCA_965364895.1. GTDB lineage: Bacteria > Chloroflexota > Anaerolineae > Anaerolineales > E44-bin32 > JADFRG01. The sequence continues at coordinate 2,707 of CBDTZL010000209.1, read as the reverse complement.
AAGGACAACCAGACCGCCAAGAAGGCAGGTTCTAAAGAATTCCGCGATAGTTCTCATAAGGATTTCCTAGGTAGATGATTGCTGAAGCACGGACCGATGAACTCGTGGTCAAGAGGTGGGCTGGGTCATTACCCACCCAGTCCGGCAACGGGTTCACGATCCGGAAATTGTGCCTTGGCGTCGCGTACGAACAGCGCGCGCAGCTTATCCCAGAAGTCTCCCCCGAGCACGAGCAAGCTGGCTAGGAGCAGTAGATCACCCGGCACGCCGTATGCAATGCGATGTGTCTCGAAGTCAGGGATCACGGGCAACACGTAGGGCGTCAGCCACCCAAAAATCAGGGGCAGCAGGAACATCGCCAGTCCGATGCGATAACGCGTGTGGCTCACGGTGTCCCGCGGCGCGTAGTCCCTGAGAAAACTCCATATCTTGCCCTTCAAGTAATCGAATCCGGCTTTGCCCAAAATCGCGGCCGCCGCCAGCATGAACAGTTCCGGGATCCCAAGGAGCAACAGGCCGGAAAGGACCGTTTTCCACTCGGTGGACAGATCGGTGGCAGCGACCAGAGGCACGAGCAGCGGGCATAGCAACCCGAGCACGAAGACCGCGCCTCCGAAGAGAAGCCGCCCCTTGGGAGGAGGAGCAACAGTTTGAGGGTTGGTGACTGCCATGATTTTTCGCTCCTAGCAAGACGGTGGCCATTGTTACCGTCATCGAGACAACGTGACAATGTCTCCATGAGTAAGTTTGGCGTCAGCCAACCCGTACGCCGCGTCGAGGACGCACGCCTTCTTATCGGGAGCGGTTGCTACATCGACGACCAGACCCCTATGCCCGAGCGGTGGGCCGCGCGCCGGGGCCAGGGGCGGTGGTTCGCGGACAGAGACGCCCTCAGCCCCTGAGCGCTGCCCGGTGATTCCCCAAGTCGGCGAATTTAGGGTAAGCTGATCGCCCCAAGAGGGAGACGTGGCTCGGGAACGGCTCGCAGAAGGCCGCGACAGTGCCTGCAAATGCCAGTATGGCTGCACTACGGCAGATGGCTCGTTTGAAAGGACCCGCCTTTATCAGCGCGTTATCCGCAGTCCGCTCACGACCACTGCTGACGATGCTCTGCGCACTGCCGCTGGTGGTTCCCGGTCTTGGGCAGGGCGCCAGCGATGACGAAGATCCCACCGCCCAGTTGTCGAAGCTGCAGTCGCTGATGTTCGCGTACGCGGACAAGTACATGAGCGCTATCGCCCAGGTGACCGACGAAGCCCTGGAACTAGATCCCGCGAATCCCGAGCTGCGGCTGCAGCTGCACGACCTGAAGCTGTTGGTCGCCGCCAGTGTGCAGCAGCTTGCCGTATCGGCGAACCCTGAGTCGACCCTGCTCGACATGATGGTATTTGCAACCCTGCACCGCATAGTCTCCGAAGAGGACTGGGCCCGGAAGCGCTACGGCGATGGGGTCGAAAGAATCGTCTTCACCTTGCGGGTTCTGGAAAAGGAGATCTGGGGCATCGCCAGCGGCTACCTGACCGAGAAACAAATGGTCGAAGTCCGTAAGTTGATTCGCGATTGGAAGGCGAAGCACCCCGGGCTCAACACGGTGTTCTACATCCGCTTCAGTGACTTCTCTGAACTGCGATCGAAGTCGCCGCTGGTGGATAAAGCGCGCAGCGGTGGCTTTCTGGTCGACACCAGCGGCGCCGAGAAAGCGGTGGACGAAGCGCTGTTGCTCGCCGAGCGTGCGTTGCACTACAGCCAGCGGTTACCCTGGATTATGGAGTGGCAGATCGAGAGAGTTTTCTACCAGCTGGCGGTCGCGCCCGAGGTCAGGGAGACCCTCACGCAAACTCAGGGCATGACCCGGAGCCTGGATCGTTTTGCCGATTCCATGGAAAAGTTGCCCCAGCAGATTGCCGCCGAGCGACAAGCGAGCATCAAACAGATGGCGAGCGCGATTGCCACCGAGCGTGCGGCGTTCTTCGCCGAATTGGATTCCCGCCAGGAGATGCTGCAAGGGACATTCAGCGAGGTACGTGGCGGTCTTGCCGACGCCGACAAGTTGGCGATCGACCTGGAGAAGACCACCAGCACCATCAACGAAGCGTTGATCAATGCCGACAAGCTGATGGCGCGATTCGACCAAGGGCCTGAAGGAGGCGACGTAACGTCCGAGCCCTTCGACATCAACCCCTACGACAACGCCATCAAGGACCTCACCGTCGCCATTCGGGAAGCCAATACGCTGCTGTTGTCCACCGAGCGACTTACCGGCGGTGAGGGCCCGATGGGTGACGTATTCAATCGCGTCCTGTGGACCGGTACGGTCCTCATCCTGGTTCTCTGCGTGGCGGTCTTTTTCACCATGCTCATCTACCGTGCAGCCGCACGCCACATCGTTGCTCGGTCCAGCTTCGAGTACGTGGGCCCGCCGCCCGACAGCTCAAAGTAGCAGCGGCGATGCCGGAGTCAGTTGAGGTGACTGGCCACCTGTAGATCGCCACATGATCCCTGGATGACCGCTTTCATTATGGAGCCGTCATTAGACTTGGCAGCCCGATTGGCCACTTCTGGCCGTTTCCCGCCGTTCAGGCGATGGAATCCATCCGTGGATGCCCAACGGCGACTTGCGACCCGAAGGCGTCGTTCACGAATCTCAGCGCAAATGTCTGGTCTTGACTCGCACAGTGGACCTCCGCAGATCAGATCGAGAAGGTCT
>CBDTZL010000208.1:0-3495 GCA_965364895.1 uncultured bacterium | reverse complement strand
CTGAGCGAGCCGGATTCCCCTGAAGAAGCGCCCCCATTTATTGAACCCGAACAGCCCAATGCTGAGCCTGTTGTGCCACATCGGCATCCTACCGGCACGCCTGGTCTGACCGGCGGATGGATGGCAGCGTCAGCGGCCGAGCAGGAGCTCGGCGGCGCGCCTGCGAGCGAGGCTGACCAGAAGAGCGAGGCCGAGCAAGATCTCGGCGATGCGCCTACCAGCGGGGCTGACCAGAAGAGCGAGGCTGAGCAAGATGTCGCCACCCCTTCGAGCGGTGCCGAGTTTGAGATCGATCAGGAAGCGGAGACCGAGCCACTCATAGTGCCGCCTTTAAGCGAAGGTGCCACGCCTGAGAACATGGCCCCTCCTCCCTCATCAGAGGTGCTCCCGGATCGAGTGCCGGAACGCGATCCATCGGCCACTCGAGTCGGGCCTGCCGCAACCCTGCACGTTTGGGATTCTGACCAAACAGATTCGGCGCGCTCAGGGGGATGGGGAGGCTGCTTGCTGCGCATGGCAATCTTGGGCGTATTTGCGATCGCAGCTATTGGGATCGGTTTGGGTTCGTTCGCGCTTTACCAGTATTACGCGCTGGCATCCACGCTTCCCTCGGTCGAGGACCTGCAGCAGCACGCCTCCCAGTTCGAAACCACTCGGATTCTGGATCGGAATGGCAACCAACTTTACGAGATCCTGGATCCTCAAGCAGGAAGGCGCACCTATGTGCCAATGGGGAAGATTTCTCCCTTTATGGTAGCTGCAACCGTAGCCACCGAGGATTCAGGCTACTACAGCAATCCCGGATTCGACCCGGCCGGCATCGTCCGCGCCATCTGGCAGAACTTGCAGGGCGGGACGGTAATTTCCGGCGCATCAACCATCACCCAGCAGATCGCACGCAACCTCTTGCTTTCCCCGGAAGAGCAATCTCAGCGGACCGCGCTGCGCAAGATCCGAGAGATCATGCTGGCTGCCGAAATCGCGCGACGCTATACCAAGGACGAAGTCCTGGAGCTATACCTCAATCAAATGTACTTCGGGAATTTGGCCTATGGCGTGGAAGCCGCCGCCCAGACCTACTTCGACATCCCCGCTGAGCAGCTCACACTCAGCCAGGGCTCGTTCCTGGCCGGGCTGCTTCAAGCGCCGGCCGTTTACGACGTTCACACCAACCGAGATGCCACTCTCAATCGTCAGCAGCAAGTTCTGGTCTTGATGGTGAACGCAAGCACCGAGCAGGGCTGTATCTTTGTGAGCAATTCGCAGCAGCCTATCTGCGTGACGCCAGAAATGGCCGGCGCAGCAGCAGCCGAATTCGTCGAGTACGAATTCGTATCCCCGGATATTCACATCCGATTTCCGCACTGGGTGACCTATGTGCGCTCGGAGCTGGAATCCTTGTTTGATCCGCAGACGATCTATCGATCAGGCTTTACCGTGCATACCACCCTGGATCCGCAGCTCCAGCAAGCCGCGCAAAGGATCGTGCATGATCAAGTTCAGGAACTTACGCCTGAGCATCAAGTCGGCAACGGAGCGCTCATTGCGATTGAGCCTGGCAGCGGCGAAATCCTGGCCATGGTCGGATCGGCCGACTTCACCGATGAGGAAATCGACGGTCAGGTCAATATGACGCTTGCTCTGCGCCAGCCTGGATCATCCATCAAACCTCTCACGTACACCGCGGCCTTCGAAAAAGGATGGACCCCCGGAACTCTCATTTGGGATGTTGAGTCCGAGTTTCCCCCTTACAAAGACCCGCGGGATCCGTCGAAGGATTACACGCCGCGCAACTACGATGAGAAGTTTCACGGCCCGGTGACCGTACGCTCAGCCTTAGCGAATTCCTACAACATCCCGGCCCTCAAAACCCTCGACTTCGTCGGCATCTATGACGACGAATTTACGCCTCAAGAGGAAGGTCTTGTGGCTTTTGCGGAGCGGCTGGGACTCACAACCTTTGATCGCGACGATTACGGAATCTCCCTTACCCTGGGAGGTGGCGACGTCAAACTGCTCGAGCTCACCAACGCTTACGCAACCTTCGCTAACCAGGGCGTGTATGTACCTCCGGTCGCCATTACGAAGATCACCGATCACGAAGGTGAGATCGTGTATGAATACACTTCCCCGGAGGGAAAGCGCGTAATAAGGAACGAGCACGCATTCCTGATTACTTCGATCTTGTCCGACAACACCGCACGTACTCCGGCATTCGGTCCTAATTCAGCTCTCTCGCTCCCTTTCCCGGCAGCGGCGAAGACCGGGACCACTGACACCCCTATTCGTGATAACTGGACCATCGGCTATACACCGGACGTAGCCGTGGGTGTATGGGTCGGCAATGCCGACAACAGCGCCATGGAAGACACCTCTGGATTGACCGGGGCGGCCCCGATTTGGAATGAAGTCATGCAGCTTGCCATGGAGCAGCTCACCGGCGGCCAGCCAACCCCATTCAGGCGGCCGTCCAACGTGATCGAAGCACCGATCTGCGCGGTCTCGGGTGCCGAACCTTCCGAATGGTGCCCTGCTCATCGAGTCGAATTCTTTGCTGCGGATCAACCCCCCCTGCCCAAGGAATTAGATCTGTGGCGTGAGGTTTGGATCGACAGCTTCACGCGAGAATTAGCCTCCGCCGATTGTCCGGATTATGCGACCCAGAAACTTGGCCTGGCGGTCTCAGATCCATTTGGCCGAGAGTGGATTCAAGAGACAGACGATGGCGAAAAATGGATGGAACGAATGGGATTTGAAGACCAGGATGAGATTTTCTTCGTCCCAGAAACGACATGCGGGCCCGATAGCCCACGACCGCTGCTGGTGATAACGGCTCCGCTCCAGGGGTCAATCGTATCCGGCGGCCCTCTTACAATCATCGGTCGTGCGGCCGCCACAGGCGAATTCAAGGATTGGATCCTGGAATATGGCGTAGGGAATGATCCCAGCAGCTGGCCCGATATCGCACATGGCGATTTGCCTGCCGAACAACCCGAGATCCTGCTCGAATGGGACCCGATCGGCCTGCCAAATGGCCCCTTCTCTTTGCTCCTGACGGTACGCAGCAAAAGCGGCGGGAAAGCCAGCTATAGGGTGCACCTCAATCTAAATCTACCGACTCCGACACCGACGCCTACCTCCACGCCAACCCCAACCGCAACTCCCACTCAGACTCCGACTCCCACCGCTACCGCAACACCGACCCCTTAGCAGTCTCAGGTTCTTTGGAAGTGGCGCGCCTGACCTCTCGACGTGATCTATCACGGGTACTTCGCGTGGAGTGGAGGCCCCATTCTTTCCGCTTATGCTGGCGAGATATTTATTGCGAGGTGATATTTAGAGCAGTGGTAGCTGGGGATCTTCCGTGCCGGGTGGGTCCAGCGCGAGGCGCTCGAAAAGATTCTCACGATTTAGGGTCGTATCTTCGGACAGACGGCGGACATGCCGGTACTTGATAATATGCAAGCCGCTCTCGAGCCATGCCTGAAGGCGCAA
>CBDTZL010000207.1:0-3508 GCA_965364895.1 uncultured bacterium | reverse complement strand
TAGACGACGAGCGTATCCGTGCTACCTAGGAACTTGCTTAGCGTCGCCCGGGTAAACCGCGGCTTTGTTGGATCGGTCTCGTCCCAAAGGTTTGGAAGGTTGATCGCACCCGGTATATGACCTTTCTTCCACAGGGACTCATTACTCGTGTCTACAAAAGCCACCCCCCGGTCGTGAAAGGCTTTTGCAGCTGCGATATCGATCTTTGATGCACCTTCCACCTCGAACAAATTTTCAGAACCAAGTACCAAACGGGTAGTGACGAGATATTGCCAGGTCAGAGCGGGAATGCGGGAGAGCCCTGAGCGGACTCGCTCCTGGAGCGCCTTTACCCCGAAGGCCTTGAAGTCAATCTCGCCCGTAAACGGACTAACGTCCTCGGAGGTGGCCTTCTCCAGACTTAGGGCGCCCCCCAGTCCCCGCTTGTGGCGTAAGTAGTTTGTCGACTCGATGATCGCTTCGCCATCATCGATGCGTCCTAGGTGTCCGAAGCTCGCAGCTAGGTAGATGCGCGGTAGTTCATCTTCAGGATTGCGTTTGACGGCGCGCTCGAATGTGACCGCTGCGTTCTCGTATTGTTTCAATCCAAACTGGGCCGCACCGAGAATGGTCAAATAGTTCGGCGGATGGTGGGGGTCAAGACGTATGGCCTTTAGGATGGAGTCGACCCCATCAGCTGGTCTCTCGGTGAGCACCAACGCATTCGCGAGAGCCGCATGAGCGGTCGCATCGTTGCCACCGAGAGCGATCGCTTTCTCTGATTCTCGCACTGCCTCGTCAGGGAACCCCATCGATAGATACATACGCGACTGTTGCGCGTGGGCCAGGGGGGTTGGTGCCTTGAGAGCTTCCTCCAGGTGTTCATTCGCCCGACTCTCAGCACGGAAGGAAGGCATACCTATATCGAAGGCCCAGTCATTCACATAGGCGTCCCAATAGATCGACGCCAGCGCAGCGTGGGCTTGAGCGTAACTCGGGTCGAGGCGAATAGCTTCCTCGAAGTGTGGTATCGCCCTAGCGAGGTCCTCGGTTGTCCCGAGCTTGTAATGTGGCCAGCCCTGGAGGAAAGCGTCATGGGCTTCGACGTTGTCGGTAGTGTGGCGCGCTTGTTGCGCCTCTTCTCCAGCCGTCAAACTGACTTTCAGTGCCGTGACGATCTGCCTGGTAACTTGATCCTGTAGGGCAAAGATGTCCTGGAGAGATCCGTCGTATCGTTCCGCCCAAAGGTGTCCGCCGCTAGTAGCATCAATGAGCTGCGCATTGATTCGCACCTGATTACCGGCGCGGCGCACACTGCCCTCCAGGACGTAGCGGACACCAAGCTCTTCGGCGACCTGCCCAATCTTTACTGACTTCCCTTTGTAGGTGAAGGTGGAATTGCGAGCGATGACGAATAGCCCGGAGAGCTTCGAAAGATCTGTGATCAGGTCCTCCGTCATGCCATCGACGAAGTATTCCTGCTTTGGGTCATCACTCATGTTGGTGAATGGCAGGACGGCGATGGAAGGCTTGTCGGGCAGCGGGAACGCCATACGCTCACTCGACGCAGGTTCTTCCATTGGTGTTACCGGTTTAAACAGATAAGCGATCCCAATGGCTATCGCGATAACACTCAACGCAATGACAATTTTCAGTTTCCAGGGTTTTTGCGAGGACTTATATTGGCTTTCTTGTGGGGGCAGTGGAATCGCTGCACTAGGGCTGAGTTTGACCCGATATACCCGCACTGGATCATCGAATCCTTTTAGCATCTGCTCACCGATGTTCTCAAGATCAAAAGGCATTCGATCTGGCAGTGCTTCGTGTAGCGCAGCGGTAATGCAGAGGCTCCCCGGTTCCGCGAGTTGCTCGACCCGTTGTGCCAATATCACACCCGCACCCGTTACAGTATCATCGGCAACAACCACTTCTCCCATCGCTATACCTACTCGGATGCCGGGCTTTAGTTCGTCCTGGAGGCGTGATAGGTAATCGGCTTGATCAGATTGAAATGCTAGTGTGGCTGTTACGGCATCGGAAGCACGCTCGAACTCGGCCAATAATGCGTCACCACGAAGCTCAAGCGTTCTTCCCCTGTACTTCTCAATGATATCGCCGAATCGACCGAAAGAATCCTGGATTCGCTCGTGGGCCAAATGTTCATCTTGCCGCACCAGCTGGGTTGATCCGGCAACATCCGCATGCAGAATGACAACCAGTTTGTCGGTTAGACGATCCATTGCCATAAGATGGTCCAAATGGGTACTTGGGCAACAAATACTATCACATGCCCAATTTTATTTAGGGTTTATGAGTTGTGAGCCGAGGGTCCGCAGGGTGCCGTAAGCAGAAGTTAATCCGGGAATTTTCAACGTCTGCTAACGGGAAAGCTGCCGTTCAGGTTTCATCGCTCAAGGGCGGCTATGTGCCCGAAGCCGACACCCGTAGCATGGAAGTGAGAGGTGACATTCGGCCACCAACGGACGCCGAGTTGTGGGGATATTTGCGGTTCACCGATGGAGTTTGATTGCGTTGATATATACTATTGTCGTAATAACGTGATTGATGGAGGTCGCCATGGCGACACTGACAGCTGGTCGTCGAGCTCAGTGCATCAAAAAGAGCCGACACAAATGGATTATCGCACTCCCCACTGCCGCGGTAGTAGTTGCCCTCAGCTCGACGATATCAACTGCTGGGGAATTGCATGACTCTGTTCTGTCGAATGACAGCGCTGCCCTTGAAGCGCTGCTTGATGGTGGTTCCATGGTCGATGAATCTGACTTTCTGCTTGGTACCGCACTTCACCGCGCTGCAGTCGACAACAATGTTGAAAGCGCGAAGATACTGATTGCTCATGGGGCCGACGTTGAAGCTGTTAGCGAAATGCAAGGCTCCAGGCCATTGCATCTTGCGGCTGACACTAACAGCATTAAAGTTCTCAGGCTCCTCATACAGGTGGGGGCTGACATTGAGTCCACCGACGATTTGGGTCGACGACCGTTAACCCGCGCGGCGGCCAGGCACCCTGAAGCCGTCGAGATCTTGCTCGATAGCGGAGCCGAGATCGAGGCCCGGGAGGAGGTGCGTCATCGAACTCCGCTGATTGTAGCTGCCTTCAACGGATGCCTGGGCTGCGCCAGATACCTGGTGCGGCGTGGTGCGGACATCAACGCTCGAGATGATCGTGGGAATACAGCACTTTGGTACTCTGCGATTCCCTTTTCATACCATCCGGTGGGTGGACCGCAGTTGATAGAGTTCCTTGTTAATAGTGGTGCCGACCTTGAAGTCAAGGACAATACCGGGATGACACCGCTGGCGTGGGCTAGAAGCAATTTCGGAGGATCTGAAACCTATAGGGAAATCGCTGAAATCTTGATTGATCTTGGCGCGAAAAACTGACCGCCAGAATTATGGAATGGAGGTGGTTAGGGCCTGATCATCGAAAGCTTTGACGCTTTGAGCTAGACCGCTCCGGGTGATTTCGGAAGCTCATCGAGAATATCTCAGCGTCCGTAGTGTGCCG
>CBDTZL010000206.1:0-3520 GCA_965364895.1 uncultured bacterium | reverse complement strand
GGGCTAGCTGCTGGGGGAATAAAACTCTGCGTCTGGATAAAAGTCCCGCCATGCCCAATCGTACGAGCTCGAGCCTGGGACGCCTTGAAGAGCTTCTCCACGCAACGGTCCGTCGATGGCAAGCCCGCGTGACAGGTCCCAAACCGATCCGGTTTCTTGGTCCCGGATCGCGCCGTCCTGAAACTCGAAGGTCAAAATCTGATCTCCGACCCGACGAACAAAGGCGTTGAGGCTGGTCTCACCCGCCCACACGACAATCGGCAGACCTGCAAACTGATCGTTTACAAGTCCCTCTGCGGCAACGTCTTCGAAATAATATGCCTTTGACTCCCCTGAAAGCAGCAAACCCAGCACAAAATTGGGGTTGAAGCCCTGGCGGCGACTGAGAGAAAGTCGATCGACGTCGTTGATCATCGCCAGAGTATTTGGATGTGCCTGCCTCCAATTGGCCCAGGTTGTGACCTCAGAAGGTACGAGAAAGAGCTCGACACCCCGATAATCGCCTTCGATGGCTCTGCCCCATGGCTGAGACCAGACCGAGTCGGTCTCATGATCCCACCACGTCATGGCGTTCATAAACAGCGCGCCGTAGTTCCCGAAAGTGTGCGGGATCCCATCGATTCTCCGGTCGTGCACGAGACCGGTGTAGCAAATCGGTCACCAGGTGACGAGTATGGGGAGTTTCCCCAACTCGTCGTTCACCATCTCTCTAAATCTCAGTACGGTGATCGGATAAGCCTTGGCTTCGCCCTCGATTGACACGCCAATCACAAGCTCTTCGTCATGCAGGGGCGCGTCGGCTGCGTCCACGAATTGAGGCTGGTAAACAGGCCGAATTCCGTCCAGCGGGATCAATTGAGGAGGCAGATAGGACTCAAATTCGTAGTTGCGAGGATTGATGAGGTCCGGTTCTACCGTGGGCACGCTAGCCGACTCCAGAGTGGATTCGGATTGTGCCGGATTTGCCGGATGCTCCGATTCTGCTGGATCAACACTCGGCAATTGATCTGTCGGCTCGGGATCTGCAGCACTTTGAACGGCTCCACACGCCGCGAGCACAAATCCAGCCACCAAAAACAAAGCCATAGTGCGCATGCGGCAAGGATAATTGGATCTCATTCAAGGATATGTATCGACAAGTACATCCGCTGTGCGCGTCGCCGCCTGCTTAATCCCAACTGTCATACTCGGCGAAACAAAAGAGCCCCAGCTGCACTGGGGCTCTTGTTCAGAGGAGGAGAGGGGAAGTTGCCTTCCTGCGTCTTAGACGCCGTACCGATTCTATTCCTTACCCTCGTCTCTGGTTTCCGGTCAGTTGGCAGTCGCTCGATTGAAGAAACCGATCAGCAAATCGGTCTGTCCTTTCAGGGTTCCGATGATCACTGTGAGAGCGATCGTGATACCCGTAAAGAGAAATGCCATGCCCGTCAGTCGCAGCGGATTTAGCCACTTGGCAAAAGAACTCACCGATTCTAGCTGCTGAAGCAGGGCCGATCCAGGCTGTGCCGGGTTGAGCTGAGTAGCGATCGAGTGACTCCAGTAATCCGGAACTACCGTTACTCCCAGCACGATCCCGACGATCAGAGCCGCAACCAGGATCATAACGCCCATCAGCGCGCTAAACTGGAAGTAGCGCACTCGGCGGGGGATTGACGGCATCTTGGGGCGCAGATCCTCGCGGATGTGCCCGGTGATGACCCAGCCCATGCCTCGCAGGCGCTTTGCGATGGTTCCAAGCGCCATCGTGATCGCCAGGAGCCCCAGGCCAAGACCAACAAACTTGAACTGAGGAACCCAGCTTTCAATGACATGTGCGGTTACATTGGCACTTACGAAAGCGCTGCCGGCCTCGGCGGCTTCACGAACCGCCTTGGAATCAGAGAAGAAGGTTGAGACGGCTGGCGCCAGACTGAAAATGCCGATTAGAAGCGAAACCAGTACGAAACCCCAGCCCATGATAGCGATCCATGGGTACAGCGGCATCATCCCCTCGATCATACTGAATGGGAAAGGTGCCTTCTCTTCGGGAATTTGAACTTTCATTGATATTCTCCTTTTCACTCCGCTGGGTTCTGAACTATCTGCGGGAAGCAGATGCTCATAACCTGGCCTCGATTTTTGAGAATGTTTGGAATCGCTGAGAACTCCAGGGCAATTCCAAGCATGAAGGAAGCCACACCCAGAAAGGCGAGCGGTTCAAGCCAGCGTTGAGTCGAGGCCAAAGTACTGAGTTGGCCGATGACTGCCGAGCCAGCTTCTGCCGAGTCTCGAACGGCCTTCGCATTGCTGCCAAAGTAGTCAATTGCGGTGGGCGTAAGAACGAATAGGCCGATGAGCAGCGCCAACCCGATCAGGATCCAGCCGATAACGGTAAAGATCGGGTAGACCGTCAGCTGCCAGCTCTTAGAAGGACCTTGTAGGTTTTCCATGTGATGTCTCCTTTTTAATTGTCCGCGTACGCGGGAGCGCGTTCATCTTCACGCTTCTTAGACTGGGCGCTCTTGCGTCCGATATCGATACCGTTAGCGAGCATGTCAGTCTGCTGCACGAGGATGAAGATGATGGTGCCTAACCCCATGGCGATCGCCAGGAATTCGGTAGCGATGCCGAAGAACTTGAATGGGACGAGCCAGGCCGAGGTGGCCTTGATCCCTTCAAGCGTCGCCAGTAGCGCTGTCCCAGCACCAGCTGCATCGATAGTTGGCAGTGGATTGGCGAAGAGTGCGCGCGCGTCGGCCGCCTGGCCGAGCCCAACAATCAGCGCCACGATGAAGACCAGCAGCCCTAGCATCATGACCATTGGCATCATCGGGCCGTACCAGGGCGGGCTGGGTAGCGTGGGGCGGATTTTTTCAGGCAGGTTTGCAAGGACTTCTTCGCCTGCACCCTTGAGCCCGTCTATGATTATGCGAAGAGCCATAACAATCCCGCCCAGGATCAGACCGATGCCCAAGAACTTGAAGTAGGGCAGCCATAATCCAACGCTCTCGATTGATGCGCGCTCGGCGAGCAAGGTAGTTTCACGCAAGACCTTGGGTTGACTGAAGTAATCCGCTGCAGTCTGCGAGCTTACGTAGCCAACCCCGAATGCTATGGCCACGATCATGAAGCCCATGGCAATCAGTAGTGGATACATGCGGGCCATTTTTCCTATAAATTGCTGCATCTGTGCCTCCTGTTTCGGATATTCCGTTCGTGGGATGTAGGAAATTTTTTCAATGATCCTCCTTAAGCGCCACTGCGCCTTCGTTCGTAGCCTGCCGACGTTCCTACTCCGATTGACGATTTACGAATTGCAGCTCTTACTTTCTTTGCCTGGTTGCTCAGGATCAAAGCAAATGCGGGTGCTACTGAATCATTCTTCCTAATGCTTGGCTTGGATTAAGGGATCGCCGGAAATTAAATCAAAAGGGGCGCCCAGATGAGCGCCCCATGATTTCGGGTTCGGGAAATCTGCTACGTCTAATGTTTGGTCTGCAGCACGCTCAGCAGGGCCTCGTACTCCTCCAGACAATCAGGA
>CBDTZL010000205.1:0-3529 GCA_965364895.1 uncultured bacterium | reverse complement strand
CAGAGTTTCGAGGCAATGCCTGAGGTCCAGGAAGCCCTTACGTCTTAAGCTGGATCTGCGGATTGTCACTTTAGTCCTAATCTGCAACTCGACCCGTTAGATTACATCTCCGCTTTTTCCCCTCGGGTATCATTAATCCGACGAGCCTTTCTACACTAAGGAGACCCTAAATGGACGCTATTTCGTACCTACGTGAGGACATGCGCATTACACATGAGTGGCTTGAGCAGACGATGCAAGACGTCACCCAGGAACAGCTCGATTGGCACCCTCCGGGCATAGCCAACCCTTTGGGCGCGTCCTATGCACATGCTCTGCTTGGTGAGGATGGAGCTGTGAACCAGCTGTTGAGAGGCGACCTCCCGCTGTTCGAGGGCGAGTGGAAGGGAAAGACGGGCATCAGCGATCCACGGATGGGTTCCGAATTCGAGTGGGCGCGCGAGGTAAAAGTGGACATGGAGCCTGCGCGGCAGTACGCCGCCGCCGTCTATAAATCCACAGATGATTACTTGGCGTCCCTTGAGCCGGCCGATCTGGACCGTCGGCTGGATTTGTCCGGAATGGGCGCCGGCGATAAAAGTGTTGCCTGGGTACTTAGCTCGTGGATCAGCTCACATGCCTCGAACATGACCGGCGAATTCTCCGTGCTTAAGGGTATACAGGGCGCCCAAGGTTACCCCGGGTAGCCTGCTCGTTCGATGAGAATCGCTCCCAATTCTGGAAAACTATAGCCGTGGCCAAGCCTGTCATCCTGACCGTAGACGACGAACCGCAAGTACTTAACGCTGTCGAGCGTGACCTACGGCAGCACTATCGCGGCGACTATCGCATCGTCAAAGCGGGCTCTGGAGCGGAAGCCTTAGAAGCAGTACAGGAGCTTAAGCGCAGAAACAATCCCCTCGCACTCTTTCTGGCAGACCAGCGTATGCCGGGAATGACCGGAACCGAGTTTTTGTCGGAGGCCATGCTGCTTTATCCCGAAGCCCCCAAGGTGCTGTTGACCGCGTACACCGATACCGAGGCTGCTATCGAGAGCATCAACAGCATCGGCCTCGATCACTATCTGATGAAGCCATACGAGCCCCAGAATCTCTATCAGGTGCTCGATGACCTGCTCGAGCTGTGGGGCGCGAATGTAGAGCTACCATACGATGGGATTCGGGTGGCCGGAACCCTGTGGTCCCCGAGCAGCCATTCTGTCAAAGACTTTCTTGCGCGCAATCGCATTTCTTATCAGTGGCTGGATATAGAGACCAATTCTGAAGCTCGGGAGTTGGTGGAGACCGCGGAACCCGGCGGTCACCGGCTACCGGTGGTGTTCTTCCCGGATGGCGAGACGCTCATAGAGCCCGATAACCGAGCACTGGCTGAGAAAGTCGGATTGCAGACAGGGGCCAAAGAGGTTTCCTACGATCTCATTATCGTAGGCGGCGGCCCGGCCGGCCTGGGAGCAGCGGTCTACGGCGCCTCGGAAGGCTTGACCACAGCCATGATCGAGCGACACTCGACCGGAGGCCAGGCGGGCACGAGCTCGCGCATCGAAAACTATCTGGGTTTTCCAAAGGGGCTTACCGGCGCAGATTTGGCCAGCCGCGCCGACGCCCAGGCCAGGCGCTTAGGAGCAGAAATTCTTACCGCGGTCGAAGCGATGAAGGTGGAGCTGGATGGCAACTACCGGGTTGTGGCTTGTTCAGGCGGAGACGAGCTGGTCTGCCGCGCACTTCTCATCGCCACCGGCGTGACCGTCAAGGAACTGCCTGTGCCTGGGGTGGCCGAGCTTGCAGGCCGCGGCATTTACTACGGTGCCTCTTTGACGGAAGCCGCCTATTACAAGGATCAGCATGTCTTCGTAGTAGGCGGAGCAAATTCGGCGGGTCAGGGTGCGATGGAGTTTTCGCGCTATGCCAGCAAGGTGACGATTCTGGTACGGGGTAGCTCGATGGGTATCACAATGTCTAAGTACCTGGTGGATCAGATCGAGGAGACCGAAAACATCGAGGTCCAGACGCGGGCGACAGTAGAGGAAGTTAGCGGCGAAGAGAAGCTTGAAACGATCACGATAAGGAACAGGGATACCGGTGACACTGAGACCGTCCCTGCTGCGGCGCTCTTCATCTTCATTGGCGCTCAGCCGCATACGGATATGGTCGACGGGGTTGTCGAACGTAACAACGCCGGGTTCATTCTGACCGGGTCGGATTTGCTCAAGAACGATGGTGGTAAGAAGACGTGGCCGCTGAAGCGCGACCCGTTCTTGCTAGAAACCAGTGTTCCAGGGATATTTGCCGCGGGCGACGTGCGGCAAGGCGCTGTAAGGCGAGTCGCCTCCGCCGTTGGTGAGGGCGCCATTGCCATCAGTTTCGTTCATCAGTATCTGAAAACCGCTTAATGTACGACTTCTTGCGTTCAGTAGATTTGTTCGCTGAGCTGTCGGATTCCGATTTGCGCAGCCTCTCTCAGGACATATCTGAGTTGCATCTGACCGCGGGCGAGGATTTGTTCGTTGAAGGCGACCCGGGAGACCGAGCCTACATTATTCGCGAAGGCAAATTGGAAATTCTGACCGCCTCTGGCGGACGCGAAGTGTTGATTGCGGTGCGACATGTCGGCGAGCTCATCGGGGAAGTGGCACTTCTGCAGGAGGCGCCACGCAGCGCCACCGTCCGAGCTCATGTGGACAGCATGTTGTTGGCCATCGAGAAAGAACATTTTGACGCTCTGGTCGATCGAAGTCCTTCAGCACTAAAGGGCATGCTTCGTACGATCCTGGCTCGCCTGAGAGAAACCCAGGCCGCACTCTATGAAAGCGAACGCATGGCAATAATTGGCCAGAACACTGCTGAGACGGTACATGATCTCAACAACCCTGCCTCCGCCATCCAGCGGGCGGCCGAGCAGCTTGGGCCCGAATTGGAGGTTCAGAAACAGGCTCGTACGAAATTGGAAAGCCTTGGGTTGACCCAAGAGCAAATGGGGGTCTTGATTGAGGAACGCACCAAAGGCGCAGAGCGAGCAAACAAGGCTCCGGAGCTTGACGCACTTGCTCGGAGTGATCGCGAAGCCGATCTCGAAGCCTGGTTGGAGGCGCGGGGCATCGAAGATGCTTGGGAAGTCGCTCCGACGCTGGTGGACGTAGGCTTTGATGAATCGGATCTCGCGGCCCTGGGTGATCAGTTTGAGGAGAAGCAGCTGCCGCAAGTTCTGAGCTACCTGTCTGGAGATTTCACAGTCCAGCATTTGCTCGCCGAGATCCGCAGCGCTGCCACTAGCATCTCCAATATCATCGAAGCTTATAAAGCCTATGTGTACCTGGATCAAGCCCCCGTCCAAGACGTGGATATCCATAAAGGCCTGGACGGCACCTTGCTCATACTGGGTGGAAAACTCAAAGAAGGCATCAGTGTGCGAAAAGAGTATGCACCGGATCTACCGAAGATCATGGCATATGGCAGCGAATTAAATCAGGTCTGGACCAACCTGATCAAGAACGCTGCGGATGCACTGGAGGGCAAAGGAGAGATCGTCCTTC
>CBDTZL010000204.1:0-3554 GCA_965364895.1 uncultured bacterium | reverse complement strand
GCGACACGGCCGCATCCGAGATCCCAAGCTCGATGCTGGCCTGCGTCAGGCTCCCATGCTTCGCCATCGTCTCGAAGCAGAGAAGCGCCTTCATATCCATCGGGTCGTAGGGCTCCTTCGACATCCTCCCGGTCTCCTGGTCCGTCGAAGCACAGCTTAGGGGAGTGTAACCGCCGCCCCGTGGCGGCGCAATTGGCGGCCTGGAATTCTCCAACTGTTGTCAAGCTAGCGAAACGGAGTGATCCGGAATGGAGGCGGCAATGACGATACTGACCGAAGCCAATAGCAACGTCGTTAGCCTGAAAGCTTACCGTTCGCGCCGGAACCGCACCGGAAATCAGCCGATCTCTGACGAATGTTGGGAAAGCGATGGATCGGAGCGACGGAGTTCACTGGCCGATGGATGCTTCCTCGCTGTCCTCAACATCATCACCTGGGGGCCGTTCATTTGGGCTCTGCATACGGTCACAACGGCTCCATAGCAGAGAGGATACCCGGCCGCCAAAGCACAGCTTAGGGGAGTGCAACCGCCGCCCCGTGGCGGGGCAATCGATGACCTGAAATTCTCCAACTGTTGCGCCGTCGATCACGCAGCAGTTGGAGGATGAGATGCAGGTTTTCCTGGACTTTATACTTGTGATCTTGGCGGTCGATTTCGTCAGCCCGTCAACTGGAGGCACATTATGAATTCGCTCCTGTTCTACCAGGCAACGGCCGCATTGCTGGGCGCACTCTTTATGTTCCACGGCATGGACGTGCGGCGCAAGGAGGGCGCGCGGGATTTCGTCGCCCCGGCCTGGCAACTGCTGATGAAGCTCTGCGCCTGGCTCTTGATCGCCGGTTTCGCGTGGCTTGTTGCATCGATGCGTGAGCCGGGCATGATCGATTGGCTTGGCCTGGCCCTTGGTACCAGCGGTACCGCCTTCGTTGTGGCGGCCAAATGGGCCCTCGGCGACGCACACACGTTCACCGGGCAGCACCTGGAAAGACCCCGGCTGGTCACTCATGGGGTCTACGCAATCACACGAAACCCCCTCTATTTCGGTGTCTTCCAGTGTGAGCTCTGCATGCTGCTTGTCGCGCTCCACCAGCTCCCCTTGCTGGGGCTCGAGGACAGTCTGTACTGGTTCGGTCTGTTCGCTTCGGCGCTGATTTATGCCGTGTCGTTCAACTTTTGGATGGCCAGATGCGAGGCGCGATGTCTCGAACTTTGCTTCGGGGACATTTATCGCCACTACCGGTCAACGGTGCCGTTTCTCGTTCCCGGGTTCAGCCCAAACTCTTGGGGGATTCTGTGATGCATGTCTCCAGCGCTCACACTTTGCAAAGAAGGCCCTTCCGGCTCGACTCGGAGAATCACCTTTCGGTTAGTGGTGAATGGTTCGCGGGAAAGCCGCTGGCCACCCATTTCCTCAACGCCTATACCCTGCTGATTCCAGAGGGCGAGCGTTTCATCATCCGTAGTTGCCGCCGCTATCTCGATCGAGCTGAAGGCGGACTGCGGGAAGAGCTAAGCCGACTGTTCTTTCAGGAGAGCAGTCATTCGAGGGAGCACCGAAGAGTGCTCGCCGCTATGCGAGAGGAAGGACTGGGGCTAAACCTGTTCCGCCAGCTAGTCGAGGGAATTTCGTACCGACTGCTCGAACCTCTCATTCCGTCCAAGCTGCGCCTTGCTACGGCAGCGGCTATCGAGCACCACAATGCCGCGATTGCTGGCTTTTTTCTGCGCCAGAGA
This sequence comes from uncultured bacterium, assembly GCA_965364895.1. Lineage (GTDB taxonomy): Bacteria > Chloroflexota > Anaerolineae > Anaerolineales > E44-bin32 > JADFRG01. The sequence continues at coordinate 1,819 of CBDTZL010000204.1, read as the reverse complement.
TTGTTACAGGGGATCCGCTCAGAAGAGATGCGCCGCCTCTTCCTCTGGCATTTTGCCGAGGAAATCGAACACAAAGAGGTCGTCTTCAAGCTGCTTCAGCGCGTCTCAAACTCCCGCTTGCTGCGCGCCGCTGGCCTGTTCGCCAGCTGGGCGACCTTCCTCTTCTACCTTGCTGTCGGTTCCCTGCTGCTCTGCTTCAAGACCAAAGCCATCTTCACTAGCGGGTTCTGGCGGGAATTGATCTGGCACAGCTGTACCCGCGAAGGGCTGCTCGTGATTTTGGTGAAGGAATCGATGCGCTATCTCGAAGCAGACTTCCATCCCCGCGTCGAGGCAAGCCGGGCACTGCTCGATTCGGCGTTGGCTGAGCTGGAGCGCTTGGGAGTAGAGCTCCCCCGACCGCGGTTGATCGCGAAGGTGCCCGTTGCGTTTCACAGCAAGATGGCCCCGACCTTGGAGCGGATTCGGTGCTTGCCGCCCGGGGTGCCGTACTTCGGGGCGGGCATCGATGGATACGATGGTGCCTGGGTACAGAGTGAGGGCTTGCGAAAGCTCAATTTCTGCACTTACTCCTATCTTGGACTGCTGCGTCATCCGCACATCCAGGAAGCGGCGAGGCAAGCGATCGAACGCTACGGAACCGGTACACACGGCGTGCGGCTGCTTGGCGGCAATCTAGAACTTCACGATGCACTCGAAGCCGCGATTGCAACTTTCTTCAAGCGAGAAGCGGCAATCACCTTCAGCTCTGGCTTCATAACGAACCTGACGGTTATCGCGAGCCTCGTTGGCCGGGGAGACCATGTGCTCTCGGACAGGCGGAATCACGCCAGCATCGTGGATGGATGCCGTCTTTCCGGCGCAGAGGTCACGAGATTCAAGCACAATGACATGCTGGATCTGGCGGACCAGCTCAGCCGCTTGCCCGATGATGCGCGAAAGCTGATTGTGGTCGATGCGATCTATAGCATGGACGGCGACATCGCGCCGATCGAAGGACTGATCGCGCTGCGGGATAGCCACCCAAATACACTTCTGATGGTGGACGAGGCGCACAGCCTGGGCGTGCTCGGCCCTGGTGGAAGAGGCGTCGAGGAACACTTCGATTGTGTTGGACAAATTGATGTCCTGATGGGGAGCCTTAGCAAGGCGGTGCCGGCCCAGGGTGGGTATATTGCCGGTGCGCGCGACTTGATCACCTACTTGCGCTACAATGCAGGAGGATTCGTCTTCAGCGCGGCACTTCCACCGGCTACGGTGGCAGCCGCCCTAGCGGCTTTCGAGCTTATCGACCGCGAGGGCGCGGCACGGCGCTCACGGTTGATGTCCAACGTGCACTACTTCATTCGGCGCCTGAGGAGAGCCGGTTTCGACGTTGGCAACAGCGCATCCGCCATCGTTCCGATCCTGCTGGGTAGTGAAGCGCTCGCCTTCCACTTCGCAACACGTTGTAATCTGGAGGGTCTGTATGTGATGCCCGTCGTGTACCCGGCCGTACCCAAGGGGGCGGAACGCCTACGCATGAATGTCACTTGCGATCACCGGCGCAGGGACCTGAATTTTGCGATCGAGGTGCTTCAGCGAGCTCGGGCTGAGGAGGTTTCGTGCGTCGCGCAAAATGGACCTCCGCGAAGGGCAACCGATCACCAATGGGGGGAAGGTAGATGATTCGCAAGGTACTTCTGACCGTCACGGCGGTGCTCGTGGTGCTGGCGGTTGCCGGTATCGGCGGCCTCACGTGGCTTTGGACCTCGCTGCCCAAGACTTCGGGGGAGGTTGTCATCGACGGCCTCACAGCGAAGGTTGAGATCGTCCGCGA
>CBDTZL010000203.1:0-3590 GCA_965364895.1 uncultured bacterium | reverse complement strand
GCGCGCGTCGCACTGATTGCGGAGTCGATGGAGCACCATCCCGAATGGTGCAACGTCTGGGACCGGGTGGCCGTCGACCTCTCAACCCACGATGTGGGGGGCGTCACTTCCCTAGATGTCGAGCTGGCTCAGAAGATGAACGACATCGCGGCTTGAGGGACGCAAGCGCAGCTTTGTCGTCGCCCGAAACGCGATCTTGAACGGCACAAGTATCTACTTCGTGCTCTCAAGCTCCATGTCGGGCTCTCAGTTCACAGCTCGCCGTAGGAGATACCTCGTGCCGTTGAAGCCCTCGAAGATCTCTTCGACCAGCGGATGGTGGACCGGAATCGGCTCGGTCGCAGGCTCCAAGTTCCGCTCCGCCACGTAGGTCGTGTGAGCAGCTCCGTCGGGAAGGACGTGGTACCAAGGGCGGTTCTTGGGCGGCCTGGATCTGGCCACCGTCTCGTACCACTCCTCCGACTGCTGGAAGGTAGGATCGACGTCGTAGATGACCCCCCGGTAGCCAAAGAGCTGGTGGTCCACTACCTGCCCCATTTCGAAGCGAGCCCGTCGTTCGCCGCTCATCCACTAAGGGACTTAAACGAATTTCCGGATGTTTTGCCGCATCATGGTCCCACCGCACGGTATCATGCCCCTGTACCTGGCTGTAGCGAGAACCGCTGACGTCGGCCCACCGGAGATGATAATGCTTCTATCTGTGGAACGCCTCAGGGACATCGTGACCAAACTCGCGTCCCGTCTCGATCATAAGAAGGTGCGGGCACTGATCTACCAATTACTGGTGGACGGCCTAGGTGCTAGCAGTATCGAGGTGGATTTCGAGCGCTCCGTCTCGGAGGTCCACGGGCGTATCGACGCACTGGTTGGGCGCACCGTCGACGAGGTCAGCGTCCAGGTGTAAGCCCGCGCCAACGCGCCGTGCTTTCCGGACAAGCCCTATTGTAGGAGGACAAATGGCGGCGAAACAGAAAATCGTCTGTGTACTCTACGATGATCCCGTGGGAGGTTATCCACCTCAATATGCACGACAGGGTATACCTGTACTCGCGGCATACCCGGGTGGTCAGACTATGCCCTCACCGGCTGCAGTCGACTTTGTTCCTGGGGAATTACTCGGATCGGTTTCAGGCGGACTAGGACTGCGCAACTTCGTTGAAAGTCGTGGCCACAGCTTGGTTATTACCGCTGATAAAGATGGACCCGATTCGGTCCTTGAGAAGGAGCTCGTGGACGCTGATGTGGTGATCTCTCAGCCGTTCTGGCCCGCCTACATTACTGCGGATCGAATAGCGAAAGCGCCCAACTTGCGGCTGGCTATTACCGCGGGAATCGGGTCTGACCACGTTGACCTACAGGCGGCAATCGATAGGAATATCACCGTTTGTGAAGTCACCTATTGCAATAGCATCAGCGTTGCTGAGCACGCGGTAATGCAGATCCTCGCGCTGGTCCGGGACTACATTCCGCAATACCACTTGGTAGTGGATGGCGGTTGGAATATCGCGGACGCCATCTCGCGGTCGTACGACATCGAGGGGATGAGCGTCGGTGTCGTTGGGAGTGGGCGTATCGGGTTGGCGGTGTTGAAGCGCATGAAACCCTTCGATGTAGCCTTACACTACACTGACCGCCACCGGCTGCCCACCCAAGTTGAGGAAGAGCTCGGTCTGACGTTCCATTCCGATGTGGAGTCTCTGGTCAAAGTATGCGATGTCGTGAGCATTCATTGCCCATTGCATCCAGAGACAGAGCATCTCTTTAACGACGAGCTCATCGGCAAAATGAAGCGAGGCTCGTATATCGTCAACACAGCACGGGGGAAGATTTGCGAGCGGAACGCAATCGTGAAGGCGCTCGAGACCGGCCAGTTAGCCGGTTATGCGGGCGATGTCTGGTTCCCGCAGCCGCCGCCAAAGGACCATCCCTGGCGGACCATGCTCAACCATGCGATGACCCCACACACGTCTGGCACTTCACTGTCAGCCCAGGCTCGTTACGCTGCTGGAGTTCGGGAGATCCTGGAGTGTTGGTTTGATGGTAGGCCAATCAGGGACGAATACCTCATCGTCCAAGGTGGCCATCTTGCTGGTGCGGGCGCGCATTCCTATAGTGAAGGAGATACCACCGGCGGTTCAGACGAAGCCACCAGATTCAAGACGTAATGGAATCGTGGCAGTCTTCTCGGGCGGTGGAGAGCGGCGGGAGGCGACGCATGAGGCGCAGGTCAAGGAGCTCCACGCCAAAATCGGCGAGCGTGCCTTTGTCGGGGTTCGTTAGCAGCCCAGCACGTCCAGCGGTGACGGCTTCCAGAACGGCGCTAGCAGCTGCTAGCCACCAATGTAAGACATCTCAATGCGCCGGCTCTTTCCCGAGTCTTCGGTAGCCTCGCTGCGTAACTCCGAATAACGGTCAGAGCGACCTCGCCAAGTCTGATCAATGAACTTCGACAGCTGGCTATCATCAGCCCCGCTGCGTAGCTGCTGGCGCAGATCATGGCCATGGCTTGCGAAGAGACAGGTGTATAACTTTCCTTCACAGGAGAGCCGGGCCCGGGTGCAATTACCGCAAAACGGTTGAGTTACCGAAGCGACGATCCCGATCTCTCCCTGTCCATCCAGGTACCGCCAGCGCTGTGCCACTTCCCCCAAGTACGACGGCGGAATTCTCTCGATGGGCAGCTCCCGACAAATAGTAGCCACGATCTCCCGTGCGGGGACGACCTCCTCCATACGCCATCCGTTGGTCGTGCCAACGTCCATGTATTCGATGAATCTAAGAATGTGACCGCTCTCCTTGAAGAATCTAGCCAGGGGAACTATCTCAGACTGATTCACACTTCGCTTGATGACAGCGTTGATTTTGACCGGTCTGAGCCCCGCCTCCGTCGCCGCATCGATACCTCCGAGGACAAGCTCCGGACCGATCTCAGTATCACCCATATGCCGAAAGATCGCAGGATCTAATGCGTCGAGACTGACGGTCACTCGCCCGAGGCCGGCGGCCACCAAGTCCCGAGCCATCTTCGGCAAGAGAACTCCATTAGTCGTCAGTGCAAGGTCCAGTCCAGGCAGGGTCGCAAGCATCCCGACCAATTTCACTAGATCTCTACGCAAGAGAGGCTCACCACCGGTAAGGCGAATTTTCTCAACTCCTAGACCCGTGAAGACTCGGGCCACTCGGAGGATCTCCTCAAAGGTCAGAATCTCTTTCTTTGCCAGAAAATGAAATTCAGATCCAAAAACTTCTCGTGGCATGCAGTACGGACAGCGAAAATTACAACGATCTGTTACCGAGATACGCAGATCACGTACCGGCCTTCCGGCTAGATCCTTGGGAAGATTTTCTCCTGACGATGTGCTATTCACCTTATCGCTCCACGGCCAGATTGTAGCGTAGGTTGAAAGTCCAGAGCTGGGAGCGACCGATGCCGTAGGCCCTTCGTGGCCACTCATTTCCAAAGGCAGCCCAAAGCGAGCCGAGAGCGTCCCCTAGAAGATGGACACTTTGGGGACCTCGTGCTTGGGGACTTCGGCTACGACTGCCTCAGCGATCCGGCGGAAGGCTTCGCCGTGAGGCCCCTCGGGCTC